>JBDTXN010000047.1:0-18939 GCA_040006175.1 Gemmatimonadota bacterium
CGGAGACAGGGATTCGCAACCGGTAGAAGAACATGCGCATCCTGTTTTATAGCCGGTCCCCGGAGTGGAACGGCAGTGCGCGCGCGCTCGCGGCTTCGGCGCGCGGGATGAGCGAGCGGGGGCACAACGTGACCGTCGTGTGCCCGCCGGAGAGCCCGCTCGAGCAGCACCTGGAGTTCGGCGCGTACGAGGTCGTCGCGCTCTCGACGATTCTTCCCTGGCCGATCGTCGCGTTGCAGCTCAGACGCCTGCTGCACGACCGTTTCATCCAGGTGGTCGTGGTCAACAGCGATCGGGAGCAACTGATTGCGTCGCTCGCGGCGCAGCTTGCGGAGAGAGCCGCGGTGCTTCGCCGCGTCGCCACTGGGCGCGCGATGCGTCAGACGCCCAGCGTGCGACTCGCGCTTCGCTGCGCGCCGACCGGGTTGCTGTTCGCCTCCGAGGAGGACCGTCGCATGGCGCCTCCGGTGGTGGGCACTCGCTTCGCCGCATCCGTGGTTCCTCTTGGCGTGAACGCACAGGCGTACGACGCGATTCGGCCGGCATCGCGCGCCAGCATGGGTGCGCCGGGCGGCACCCGGCTGCTCGTCTGCGTCTACGATCGCACCGGTCGCGCCCGCGCAGCAACGGTGCTGCGCGTGATCGGGCTGCTGGCGCCGCGTCATCCCGAGCTGCGGCTCGCCATCGTCGGCGCCGGATCGAACGACGAGGATCTGCGCATGCACGCCGCGGCGCTCCGGATCACGGGCGCCGTGAGCTTCCTCGGCGAGCGTGACGACTATCTCTCGGTGCTGAGCGTCGCCGACCTGGGCTGGGTCGTCGCCGATGGGGACAATGCAGTCTTCGCGCTGCTCGACTTGCTCGCCTCGCGCGTGCCGGTGCTGGCGGAGCGTGGCACCGTGGCGGAGCAGTACGTGCCGGACGGCATTGCGGGCATTCTCCTGCCGCGCGGCGAGGCTCCCGACATCGCGGCGGCGGTCGCCCTCCTGCTCGGTCACGACGATCGTCGCGCCGCGATGGGTGGCGCCGGCCGCGCGCGTGTGTCGCGCGATCATTCGGAGCAGAAGATGATCGATGCCTTCGAGGCTGCCGCAACCATCGCCAGCGACCGCGCGCGCTGGTGAGCACGCGCAAGGGCCCGACGCTCGGCAATCGCGCGCAGTACGCGATGCTGCGCGCGTTCGCGGCGGTACTCGGGCTTTTCTCGTGGCGCACGGCGACGAATTTCGCGGGAGTCATCGGCACCCTCTTTTATTCGCCGTTGGGGATCAGGAGGAATGTTGCGGAGAAGCAGATCGCTGCCGCATTCCCGGAATTTTCCTTGCGCGAGGTGAAGCGCGTAGCGCGCGAGAGCTATCGTCACCTTGGCCGGGTTGCCGCGGAAACAGCGCTGTTCTCGAAGCTCGATGGTCCGGGAATTCTTGCACACATGGCCGGCATTGACGGGCTCGAGTTGTTCGTCCGCCAGCGAGAGGAGGGGCGCGGAGCGATCGTCCTGACCGGCCATGTCGGCAATTGGGAGATCGGCGGAGCGGCTGTCGCGGCGAGCGGCGTCCCGATCGACGTCGTCGTCCGGCTCATGGGCAATCCGCTGTTCAATGACTACCTCACCGCAACGCGATCGCATCTCGGGATGACGGTCGTTCGTGACCGCGATGCGGTGCGGCACACGCCGCGCGCGCTGCGCGACCGTCACGTGATGGCGTTTTTGATCGACCAGTCGGGACTGCACATCGCTTCCAGCTTCGTTCCGTTTTTCGGAAGACCCGCGAAGACGCCTCGTGGGCCCGCCGTGCTCGCGCTTCGACTTGCGGTTCCGATCTTCTTTGGTGTCAGCATTCGTCAATTTGATGGACGCTATCAGATGGACATTCGCGAGATCGTCACGGAGCGCACGGGCGACACCGATCTCGATGTGGACGCGATCCTCAACGAGTACTCGCGGCTGCTCGAGCAGTACGTGCGCGAGACTCCCGAGCAGTATTTCTGGCAGCATCGCCGCTGGAAGCGTCAACCCGCGGATACGCCGCCCGAGCTTAAGGATCCGGTATGAACCCGACTCTCTGGCGAAAGCTCCGCGCGGACCGCCGCGCGACATTCGGTCTGGGCGCCGTCGCGCTGCTCGTGCTGCTGGCGACCGCCGCTCCCCTGGTATCGCGATGGGACCCGACGGCCATTGCGCTCGCGAACCAGTTGCAGCCGCCGAGCGGGGCGCATTGGCTCGGCACCGATCTGCAGGGGCGCGACGTGTGGTCGCGACTGATCTACGGCGCGCGCATCTCGCTCTCCGTCGGATTTCTCTCGCAGGGAATCGCGCTCGCCATCGGCCTCTCGCTCGGGCTCATCTCGGGATTCTACGGCAAGTGGGTTGACGAAGCGGTGATGCGACTCGCCGACGTCACGCTGGCATTTCCGTCGCTCCTGCTGCTCATCGCGCTGGCCGCGGCATTCGAGCCGTCGCTCACGACCGTGCTCGTGACGATCGGCATCGTCGGGTGGGCGGGGATGGCGCGGATCGTTCGCGGACAGGTGCTCGTGGTGCGTCAGCTCGAATACGTGCAGGCGGCTCGCGCGCTTGGCGAGCGCGACTACCGCATCATCACACGGCATCTGCTGCCGAACGTGATCGCGCCGGTGGTGATAGCGGCGACGCTCGGTGTCGCCGGTGCGATCATGGCGGAGGCGGCGCTATCATTTCTCGGACTGGGCGTGCAGCCGCCGACGCCGAGCTGGGGATCGATGATCGCGGCCGGCCGGGATCTCGAGCAGCTTCGTCACGCACCGTGGACGTCGCTGAGCCCCGGACTTGCCATCGGTATCGCGGTGCTCGGCTTCAACCTGCTCGGCGACGCGCTGCGTGATGCGCTCGATCCGCGCGCACTCGAGGGACGAACATCATGAGCTTCGATGTGAACGCACTACGCGCGCGGGAATTTCCGTGGACGCTCGAGAGCGACACGACCTTCCTGGATAACGCGAAGACTGGCGCGCTGCCGGCGAGCGGTGTGCAAGCGCTCAAGGACTGGGCGGATCTGCGCGCGGCGCCGTTCCGTCTGTCGACGTACCAGGATCTCGAGGTGTTTCGCCGAGCGCGCGAGCTCGTTGCGAAGCTGATCGGCGCGAAGATCGAGGAGATCGCGTGCATGCACAACACGTCGTACGGAATCAACGTGGCGTCGTTGTGCCTGCCGCTCGGGTCGGGAGACGTGGTGCTCACGTACGAGGGCGAGTACCCGGCGGACGTGTACCCGTGGATGTCGCTCGCCAGGAAGGGAGTGAAGCTCGAGCTCATTCCGAAGAAGAACGGACTGCAGGATGAGGAGCGCCTGCTCGAGGAGCTCGAGCGACCCGAGGTGAAGGTCGTCACCATGAGCTGGGTGTCGTTCTCGACCGGCTATCGCGCGGACCTCGCGACGATCGGACGCGAGTGCCGCAAGCGAGGCATCTACTTCGTCGTCGACGCGATTCAGGGTGTGGGCGCGATGACGCTCGATGTGTCGAAGGTCGAGGTCGATATCCTCGCGTGCGGTGGGCAGAAGTGGCTGCTCGCGCCATGGGGCACTGGCTTCGTGTACGTGCGAGAGGAGCTCGCGCGCACGCTCGATCCGGCGGTGGTGGGCTGGCTGGCGATGAAGTCGAGCGAAGACTTCACGCGCATGGTCGACTACGACTTCAAGTACTACAATGACGCACGCCGCTTTCAGATCAACACGCTACCGGCGCAGGATTTCGCGGGTCTGAACGCGAGTCTCGAGATGTTTTTCGCGCTCGGGGCCGAGGCGGTGGAGAAGCACATCGAGGGCATCGTGAGCGAGGCGGTAGCGTGGGCGGGAGCGAATGGCGACAAGGTGCGGCTGGTGACGCCCGCGGAGCCGAAGAAACGCGCGGGCGTGCTCGCGATCGCACCAAGAGATCCGGTAGGCGCGTCCAGGGCGCTGAGTGAAGCAAAGGTCTTTCACTCCCTGAGGGAGGGGGCGATCAGGCTGTCGCCACACTGCTTCAACACGAGCGAGGAGATGGCTCGGGCGTTGGAGGTGTTGGGGCGTAGCACAGCTTAGGGTGCAGCATCCCCATCGATGCCCGCGTCTTCCAGAAACGCGTTGATCGCGCGCCACGCCTCGCGCGGCGATGTCTTCAACAACAAGTGCGGCGCGGGGATGTTCGCGACGGAAACCGGTACGGTGGCCGCGCGCACGATCGTCTCCAGGCTCCATTTGTGAATGAGGTGGTCCCCGGTACCGCGCAGATAGAGGATTGGCGAAGTACATCGCGCTAGCTCACCGCGAACGTCCACCTCGAGGGCGCTCCGCGTGCGATTGGCCATAGTCTCTGCCGGCACCATGTCGACGACGCTTTGCACCTGCGTCACCAGCGATTCCGGAGCGCGGGCACCCACAATGAAGAATCGAACGAGGGAGGATGACGGCCGCACGCGGGCGAGAAGTGCGAGCGGCAGTCCGCTCAACACTCTGGGATAGGGTGCCTTCGCAAATGTGCCGCAGAGAACGAGCGCAGCGACCTTGATCCGCGCGGCGAGCAAGATCGCCAGTGGCCCGGAGAACGACTCCGCGATCAGGATCGAATCCGCCGCGAGTTCCAGCGTCGGAGCGAAGTGTGACGCGAGCTCGTCGTAGTCGGCCAGGTGAGCGGGGAGAGCGACGAGATCGACGCGAGCATCATGCGGGGCACTGGCCGCGAAGTCGTCCATCAGCTTCGTCGTACCGTGCATTCCCGGAAGAACAACGAAGTGACGCATCCGAAGTCGTTAGCTCGTCACCCGCACCAACGCGTAGTCTCTTGCGCCCTTCCTGAGCAGCAGATGCCGCCCCACCAGCATCGCATCGCTCCGCACTGCGCGCTCCTCTCCGCTCAACTTCTTCCCGTTCACCGAGAGGCCGCCCTGTTCGAGCAGTCGCTTCGCCGCTCCCTTGCTCGGCGCCAGCTTTGCTGCGACGAAGAGATCGACTCCGTCGATTCCCTCGGTCGGTAACGCGGGGATCTCCACGAACGGCACCTCATCCCTCAACGCTTCGAGCGCTTCGGCCGAGAGCGATGATGCATCCCCTCGCCCGAACAGCAGGGCGGACACATCCGCCGCCGCTCGTGCCGCTCCCTCGCCGTGCACGCGCGTCGTCACGTCGCGCGCGAGCGCCTGCTGCGCCGCCCGCCGCTCCGGATGCGCCTCGAGCTCGTGCTCGAGCGTCTCGATTTCTTCTCTGGGCAACAACGTGAAGAACCGCAGGAATTTCCCCGAATCGCGGTCGTCCACGTTCACCCAGAACTGATAGAACTTGTACGGCGAGGTCAGTTTCGGGTCGAGCCACACCGCGCCCGCTTCGGTCTTGCCGAACTTCGTCCCGGCGGCCGTCGTGACCAGCGGCATCGTGAGCGCGTGCCCCTCCACGCTCTCCACGCGACGCAAGAGCTCGATCCCGGCGGTGATGTTTCCCCACTGATCGCTGCCGCCGATCTGCAGCGTGCAGCCGGCACGACGATGCAGCTCCAGGAAATCCTTTGCCTGGAGGAGCATGTAGCTGAATTCGGTGTATGAAATGCCGCCTTCTTCCATGCGCGAGCGCACGGATTCCTTCTGCATCATGTAGCTCACCGTGAAGTGCTTCCCCACATCGCGCATGAACTCCACGGCCTGCATCTCCAGCAGCCATTCCGCGTTGTCGCGCATGATCGCGCCGCGCGGCTCACCGAATTCGAGAAAGCGCTCGAGCTGCGACTGAATCGCGCGCGAGTTCGCCCGCACCATTTCCGGGGTGTTGAGTTGTCGCTCCGCTGTCTTGCCGCTCGGGTCGCCGATCATCCCTGTGCCGCCGCCGATAAGCACGATGGGCCGATGTCCGGCACGCTGCAGATGAGTCAGCCCCATTACGGGCACGAGGTTCCCGACGTGAAGGCTGGCGGCCGTCGGATCGAAGCCGCAGTACCCGGTCACGACGCCCGCACTCAGCGCCGCGTCGAGCGGCTCGGTGTGCTGATAGAGCAGTCCGCGCCACGCGAGCTCGGTGAGCAGCGAATTCATGTTGGACATCGCACAAACATAGATGACACACGCGGTTGTGTCACCACGAGCGCGTTGCCGCACCCTCTGTCTGACGTTAGCATTTCTCTCTTCTATGGCTGACTTTCCGCTCGGCAGGCGCTTCTGGCGTGCGCGTCCACGGCTCACGCGCGCACTACTCCTCTCCGGCTTCTTCGCCCTCTCGTTCGCCATCGGACTGGCGTGGTCCGCGTGGAGTCTGGTGTGCCGCGAAGGCGCGTGCCCCGACCCGCGCCAGCTCGACGCCTTCCAGCCCCGCCAGACGAGCAAGCTGTACGCTGCCGACGGACGCTTCCTCGCGGAGCTCGGTCTCGAGCGCCGCACGCTGATCAAGATCGGCGACATCCCGAAGCCGGTGCAGGAAGCGTTCATCATCACCGAAGACAAACGCTTCTACGACCACGCCGGCATCGACTGGACGCGCGTGTTCGGCGCGCTCGCCGCGGACGTCGTGCACCGGAACTTCGCGCAGGGCTTCTCGACGCTCACCATGCAGCTCGCGCGAAACATCTTCACCGATCAGATCTCGCGCGACAAGACGATGACGCGCAAGCTCAAGGAAGCGAAAGTCGCGCGACAGATCGAAGCGAACTATCCGAAAGAAAAGATCCTCGAGCTGTACCTCAATCAGATCTACCTCGGCAACGGGGCGTACGGCGTCGAGACAGCCGCGCAGCACTACTTCGGAAAGTCCGTGCGCGACCTCAACCTGGCCGAGGCTGCGACACTCGCCGCGCTGCCGAAGGGACCCGAGCGCTACAACCCGCGCCGCTATCCTGATCGCGCCATCCAGCGCCGCAACACGATCATCGCGTTGATGCGCAACGAGGGCGTGATCAACGACGCCGACGCACGTCTTGCCCAGGCGTACCCACTTCAGCTCGCGCGTAAGGCGGAAGCGGGCGAGCTCGCGCCCTACTTCGTCGAGTTCGTTCGCCGCCAGCTCGAGCAGCAGTTCGGCGGCAAGATCTACACGGACGGGCTCAAGGTCTACACCACCCTCGACATCGAGATGCAGCAGGCCGCCGAGCGGAATCTCGAGCGCCAGATCAAGGCGATCGAAGGCGGCAAGTACGGCGCGTTCAAGCACACGACCTTCGAGGAGTACGAGGCGCGCAACGCCAACGGCGACAACGAGGGGAACGCAGTTCCGAACTCGCCGTATCTGCAAGGCGCTGTCGTCTCGATGGATCCTCGCAATGGCGCCATTCGCGCGCTGATCGGCGGCCGCGACTTCGACGATTCGAAGTTCGATCGCGCCACTCAGGCGCTGCGCCAGCCCGGCTCCACGTTCAAGCCGATCGTCTACGCGGATGCGATCCACAATGGCCGCTCCCCGTCGTACATCCTCAACGACTCCATGCTCACGGTGCCGCAGATCAAGGGGCAGGAGTGGACGCCGCAGAACTACGATCTCAAGTTCATGGGGAACATCCCGCTGCGCCAAGCGCTCTACCTCTCGCGCAACCTCGCGACGATCCGCCTCGGGATGGAGCTTGGCGAGCAGAACGTGATCGAGGAGGCGCGCAAGTTCGGGATCACCACACCCATTCCTCCGTATCCCTCGATCCACATCGGATCCGCGGACGTGTATCCGATCGAGATGGTCGCCGCGTACACCGCCTTCGCGACGCTCGGCGTGCGCGCCGTGCCGAACGCGGTGATCAAGGTGGAGAACGCGAAAGGCGAGACGCTCTGGGAATCGAACCCCGCGCGCTTCGAGACGATGAACCGCGAGGAGGCGTGGCTCATGGTCGACATGATGAAGGACGTGGTGCGACGGGGCAGTGCCGCGGGTGTGTGGGCCTCCGGTTTCCATATTCCGGCGGCCGGAAAGACCGGAACGACGAACGATGGAACGGACGTCTGGTTCATCGGCTACACGCCAGATCTCGTCACGGGAATCTGGATGGGCTTCGATCGCCCGCAGAAGATCCAGTCGAATGCGCAGGGCGGACGACTCGTCGCACCGGCGTGGACGTCGTACATGTCGGAGATCTATCAGCGTCGCCCCGCGCCGCCGGACTGGCCGCGCCCCGATGGGCTCGTCGTGCGCGAGATCGACCGTGTCACGGGGTTGCTGCGCAGTCCGTTCTGCCCGGATTCCGACGCCGTGAACGAGTTCTACATCGAGGGCACCGAGCCGATTCAACAGTGCGCGGGGCAGATCGGCGCGGCGGCCGATTCAATGAATCCTGCGTCAGCCGCACAGCCGGCGCCGTTCGGGGGCCAACAACCCGGCGACGTGAGCACCGTGCGGCCGCGCGCGGCGCCGGTGCCCGCACCATCGAAACCGGCACGCGACACGTCTCACGTCGAGCATTTCGACCCGTTCCATCCCGGCAAGCCGTGACGGGCTGGACGCCGATCGACTGCCACGCGCACACCACGTTTTCGGACGGCGCGCTCTCGATCGACGAGCTCATTGCAGCGGTGCACGCACGCGGCGTGCGGCCGGGCATCGCCGATCATCTCTCCACCGATGTCTCGCTCGCCGTCAAAACGATCGAGGGCGTGCGCGAATACCTCGACGCACTCGCTCCCTTCGATGTTGCGCGCGGCGGTGAGTTCTGTTGGCATGATCCGCTCTGGCGCGAGCTACCCGACGATCTCTCGTCGCGCTTCACGCACAAGCTCGGCTCGCTCCACGCGGCGCACGTTCCCGGTTCGGGCCGGCCGCTCTCGATGTTTCATCGCACGATGCCAGAGGAGCTCGCGCCCGCTGCGTACATGATGCACCATCTCGAGAACCTCGAGCGCCTGGCGGCCGAGATGCCGGTGGACATTCTCTCGCACCCGACGCTGGTCCCGCTTCCGCTCCGCAATCTCCCCGTGGATGAGCTCTGGACGGAGGAGCTCGAGGAGCGGCTGGTCGACGCGCTCTTCGGTGCAGAGATCGCGTTCGAGATCTCGAACCGCTACCGTCCGCACGAGCGCCTCGTGAAGCGCGCGCACGATCGTGGCGTGCGGCTCTCCCTTGGGTCCGACGGACACACACGCGAGCAAGTGGGCGATCTCGTGTTCCCCCTCGCGATGGCGCAACGCGTGGGCGCCGAGGAGAGCACGCTCTTCGATCCGTTCGTGCACGGGACGCGCGCCGCGCGGTGATCCGCTATCACGCCCGCTGGGTGCTCCCGATCTCGTCGCCGCCGATTCGCGACGGGACGGTGGTGGAGCTCGCCGGGCGAATAGTGTATGTGGGCCCGCGGGCCGATGCGCCCGACGGCACGGATCGCGATCTCGGCGACTGTGCGCTGATGCCGGGGCTGGTCAACGTGCACACGCATCTGGAGCTCACTGTCTTTCGCGGGCTGCTCGAGGATCTCTCCTTTCGCGAGTGGATCGCGCGCCTGCAGGGCGCCAAGGTCGCGGTGATGACTCCCGAGCGCTTTCTCGATTCGGCGCGCTGGGGAATCGTCGAAGGCGTACGCGCCGGGATCACCACCTTCGCGGACACCTGCGACTCGGGCGTCGTGCTCGAGGCAATGCGCGAGCGCGGCGTGCGCGGGATCATGTACCAGGAAGTCTTTTCGCCGTCGGCCGATCCCGCCGCCGTGCGCGAGGCCGCAGCGCGCCTCGCGGAGAAGCTCGCGCGTCACGATGCGTTCGAGACGGAGTTCCAGCAGGTCGGCGTGTCACCGCACTCGCCGTACACCGTCTCCGATCCACTCTTCGCGCTCGTCGCGCGCTCCGGTCGCCGCGTCGCGATTCACATCGCGGAGAGCGAGGCCGAACAGCGGTTCGTCGGCGAGGGCGAGGGTCCATTCGCGGACGCCCTTCGCTTACGCGGCTTCTCGGTCGCGCCGCGTGCCTCCACCCCGATCGCGCTGCTCGCGAAGCTCGGCGTGCTCGATGCGCGCCCGCTGCTCATCCACTGCGTGCGCGTGAGCGATGACGACATTGCGTCGATCGCCGCAAGCGGGAGCAGCGTCGCACACTGCCCGATCTCCAATGCAAAGCTCGGCCACGGTGTCGCACCGCTGCTCGAAATGCTCGACGCGGGGATAGCAGTGGGACTCGGATCCGATTCCATGGCTGCGAACAATCGCATGCACTTGCTGGAGGAGTCGCGCGCGGCGGTGCTCGCGCAGCGCATTCGCTCGTCGCGTTTCGACGCGCTCGCGGCAACGCGCGCCCTCGAGCTCGCGACTTGGGGCGGCGCTCGCGCGCTCGGACTCTCGGATCGAGTGGGCTCGCTCGAGATCGGGAAGGAAGCGGATCTTGCCGCATTCGACCTCACCGCGCTCGCGGGTACCGCAGACGCCGATCCGGCCGCCGCACTCGTTTTCGCGCTCGGCGCGGAGCCGGCAAAATTCGTCACGGTCGCGGGCACGGTGAAGGTATGGAACTGGGAGCTGCTCAACGAGGATCTTGCACTCCATGATCGGGTGACGGCAATCGCGGCCGATCTTTGCAACTGGATCCAGCGCGAATTTACCCGCTCGTAGTCACCAATTCGCGCAGCCGCAGCACCCGCGTTTCAGTGGCGTTTTTGAGTGCCGCGCTCTGGCGCGGCTTCCGTCCCTCCGGTTATTTTGCGTCATACACCTCCTGTTCGACGCTTCAGGGGAATCTCATGGCCGAAGTCACGTCCGGGCGCACTACCAAGATTTGGCGCGACGGCCAGTTCGTCGCATGGGATGACGCGACCATCCACGTGATGAGCCACGCCATCCACTATGCGTCGAGTGTCTTCGAGGGCGTGCGCTGCTACGAGACGCCGGCGGGTCCGGCCGTGTTCCGCGTCGGCGACCACATGCGGCGTCTCCAGGACTCGTGCCGCATCTACCGCATGCCGCTCAAGCACGATCTCGAGACGCTCGTGCAGGCCGCGATCGATACGGTGTCGGCGAACGAGCTGCGTCACTGCTATCTCCGTCCGATCGTCGTTCGTACAGGGGAGCAGATGGGCGTCTACGCCGCCGACGTACCCGTCGAGACCTTCGTCATCGCCTGGAACTGGGGACGGTACCTCGGCGAAGATGCACTCAAGCTCGGTGTGGATGTCCGCGTCTCGAGCTGGCGCCGTGCCGCGCCGGATACCATCCCGGGGCTCGCAAAGGCGAGCGGCAACTACCTGGGCTCGCAGCTCACGAAGATGGAAGCGAGGCTCGACCGGTACGCGGAAGGGATCATGCTGGACAATGCAGGGCACGTGTCGGAGGGCAGTGGAGAGAATCTGTTCGTCGTCAGAGACGGAGTGATCTACACCGCCACGCTGGGCGCCAGCATCCTGAAAGGGATTACGCGCGATTCCGTGATGGTCATCGCGCGCGATCTGGGGTATGAAGTGCGGGAGGAAACCATCCCGCGCGAGATGTTGTACATCGCGGACGAGGCGTTCTTTTCGGGTACCGCCGCGGAAATAACGCCGATTCGTTCGGTGGATCGCATTCAGGTCGGGGAAGGGAAACCAGGTCCGGTCACGCGCGCGATCCAGGAGCACTACCTGGGCATTTGCAGCGGAGAGATCGAAGACCGCTTCGGATGGCTCACTATGGTGAACGCCACAGTGTCGATAGCATGATGGCATGCTCCCGCACTGAGTGATCAGGCGGGAGTTTTCGTATCGGCCGCGGAGGGTATTGTGGTCGTTGGATGTCTGGCACTAAATGCTTCGTTCGAGCCACTGACCATGGTTCCCATGCGTCGGGCGCTCCGCCTCGTGCTCGACGGCAAGGCGGAGATCGTGGAGAGCGACCCGGGACGCCTCGTGCGCTCCGAGCGGCTCACACTGCCGCGCCCCGCGGTCATTCGCCTCATGAAGTTCATCCACGTGCCGCGCCGCTTCCGGCGTCAGGTGACGAACACCTTTCTCTTCGCGCGCGATCGCTACCGCTGCCAGTATTGTGGGCGCACGCAGGTGGATCTGAAGCCGCGCGAGTCACTCACGCGGGACCACCTGATTCCGATCTCGCGTGGCGGAACGAACGAGTGGACGAATGTCGTGACCGCGTGCTCGCCGTGTAATACGCGCAAGGGAAACCGCATGCCGGAGGAAATCGGCATGCACCCGATGACGCATCCCGTCGAGCCGCACTTCGTGCACCTCAGCTGGGCGGTACGCCGCCTCACGCCTGCACAGTCGAACTACATCAGGCTGTTCTACGGCGAGGAGACGCTGCATCAACTGGAGCACATCGAGCGCGCGGGCCATCGTCCGCTGGCACTCGGAATGCGCGAGCGCGAGTAAAGAGAAGTCTCAGCGCGGCCGAAAGACCTTCGAGCGGGCCTCGTAGTGCTTGTCCTGCCCGCCGAGCAGCTTCGTGATGAATGTCTTTGCTCCCTGGCCCAACGCGGTGCCCGGATTCTTTTCGCCGTGCACCGCCGGAGCGAGGTCACCCTTGAGCCAGCGCTCCACCTCGTCCAGGTCGCTCACCGAAAGCATCTGCACGTCGAGCACGAGGTTGTAGTAGTACTTGTCGTGACCTTCGGGCGCGGCGAGGCTCGCCTGTGTCGCATGCGACAGCAGCTCTTCCACCGGGTCGAGATTGTCGAAGCTGCCGAGCGCCGTCACACGATCGCGCTCGATGCGCGTCGCCGTGTAGCGGCGCTTGAGCGGATTGTAGCGAACGATGACATCCCATTCGACCTGCCGCTTCAGATCGTCGAAGAACCCTGTCGCGCCCCAGAGCTCGAGACGGTAATGCAGTCGCGCCGGAAAGCCGCTGTGCAGCATCTCGCGGAGCTCGCGATCGGCGAAGATGCGCACGCTCCGCACGAGCGGCGCGCCTCGCTGGGTGCCGTCGCCGCTCGCGAGACTCACTTCCACGCGCGAGCGCTCTTGCGCAGACGCTCGCGAGAACGGCAGTACGGCCAGCGTAGTGACCAGAAGTGCGCGGAGAAGAATTCGCACGCTAGAAGCGATGCCTCAGGCGCACGAGGAGATTGACCGGATTGCTCCAGTCCGTGAGCGATTTCGCGAGATAGATGCCCACGTAGTGCAGATCGACGCCGGCACCGGCGTCGTACTTGAACGTGTTCAGCGATGGAATCGAGAACGATGAGTAGCGGAGCTCTCCAACTCTCGGCCCCGCGATCCAGCCTCGTCCTCCATCAGCGAATGCCACGAACGCGACATCACGATCGATGCGAAAGCGCCCGCCATCGGAATCGTGTTGCCTCAACAGCCGAATGCGTGAGTCGTGTCGATACTCGATCTGGCCGAGCAGCATGCGGTCGCACTGGGCGGGGAACCCGGGCACCGGCTGAGGGCCGGTGTTGCAGGAGAGCACATCGGGACCGCGGTAGGGCGCCCGGAAATCGTATCCCGGCAACGTGCCCCCGCCCCCGAGGGCGAAGCGGCGCTCGAGCGGAAGTTGTTCGTTGCCAAAGCCCGCGCCGAAGACCAAACGAAAGTTGAGCTGCGATTGCGGCGACACTCGATTGTAGCGTGTGAAGTCCGTGAGCAGTCGCGAGTATCGCACACGCATTGTGCTGTCGAGCGCGCTGCTTCGTACGAGTGGGCTCGTGGGACCCGGCACCAGATGATCGGCGCCTCCCGTTTCGAGCGACGCATCGATCAGCCATCCCGTCCACGGATCGCGCGCATTGTTGCGTGTGTCATAACGGAAGAGCGCCTCGCCGATCCAGATCCGCCCATCATCCAGCACCGGATTCGGTCGCCACATTGCACTGTTGCGAAGCAGAGTGAACGGATCGCGTGCCGCGCGGGGCTCCCAGCGCTCGCGCCGCACGCCCAGCTCGAGTGACAGCTCGCGTCCTTGATGCCCGCTCACCCACGCGTGCGCGCCCTTCGTGTTGAAATAGTCGCGGTAGTCCCTGTGGAGGAAGAAGCTCGCGAGCGACACTTCGCCATCGCGCAGCTGCCACGATTCCGTCGGGCGCACGACATCGTAGCCCTCGATACCGAATCGCGCGTTGCGCGTACCGCCGACAGTGAGCTCGGCGCTCGCGTGCCAGCCGAGGTTATCCCCCTTCCATTCGAAGTGATCGGCGGAGCGATAGATGCCGAGCGCCGAAACTCGCAGCGTGCCGACGCCGATGTTCTGGCGAATCGATGGGCCGCCGATGATCGGCAACCCCTCGACGCGATTGTACGAGCCACCCACGAGGGTGAAGCCCTGGCGTGGGCGCACGTGCCGTCGAAGCCAGTGCTTGAACCAGCTCGCTTCCGGGATCTCTGCACCCTGGGGCGACTCCGCGATGATGAGCTCTCCCGACTGCCGGAAGCGCAGCGCATCGCCATGCACCTGCACCACGCCGCCTACCGAGGTGCTGTCAGCGCCCGTCGCCGTTCCGCCAGTGACGATCAGGTCCTTGTCAACGTGGCCACCCGGCTCGATCGTGACCGGACCGTTGACGACGATCACGCTCCCGTGCACGCGTCCGGCGATCGTGAGCGGTCCCCAGAGCACGGCAACGTTGCCGGCAACGGAGTCAGCTCGGGCGATGCTCGTCGGCCCCGTGCTGCGAAGCGCAGCCGCGGCGTTGAACAGATACGCGATCTCCGACGCGTCATCGTACGTCAGCGAGTCTTTCCACGTCGTGTCGCGCGCACTGTCCACCGCCTTCGTCGCCGGCTCGGCCTGCGCACGCGCGCGCGTCGAGAGCGTTGCGCACCCGAGCGTCATCGCTGCGAACAGCCACGCCTTGCGCCGCGCGCGCATCATGCGCCGTTCCACTCGATCGAGAGCCGCCGCATGCGGCGATAGAGATTCGGACGATCGGTGCGCAGTCGACGCGCCGCCTCCGCAACATTCCCGTTGGCGGCCGTGAGCGCCTGCGTGATCAGCACACGCTCGTAGTCGTCGAGCGCGTCGCCGAGCGGCTTGTCGGTATCCATGGCGGCCGGTGCGGTCGGTGGTGGTGCGGCGCGATCGAGCGCCAGCACCGCGCCTACATCGGTCGCGGTGACATCGGCGCCCGCGTGTAGGATCCCCAGCCGCTCAACGATGTTTGCGAGCTCGCGCACGTTGCCCGGCCAGCGATAGCGCCGCATGAGCTCGAGCGCACCCGCCGTCCATCGCGGGGCAGGATAGCCCCGTGCGCGGCCCAGCGCCGAGAAGTGCGGCACCAACGCGTCGATGTCGTCTGCGCGTTCGCGCAGCGGCGGCAGGTGCATGGGGATGACGTTGAGCCGGAAGTAGAGATCCTCCCGAAAGCTCCCCTCGGCGACGTTCTTCTCGAGATCCTTGTTCGTGGCTGCGACGATGCGGACGTTCACCGGAATCGGCTTCCCACCGCCCACACGCTCGATCTCCTTTGCTTCGATGGCGCGCAGGAGCTTCGCCTGTGCCTCCGCCCCCAGATCACCCACCTCGTCCATGAAGAGCGTCCCCTGATCGGCGAGCTCGAAGCGTCCGATGCGCCGGTCCGTCGCGCCGGTGAAGGCGCCGCGCTCGTGGCCGAACATCTCGCTCTCGACGAGATCACGCGGGATCGCGGCGCAGTTCACGCGCACGAAGGGCTTGTCGCGGCGCGGGCTCCCATAGTGGATCGCAGCGGCGACGAGCTCTTTTCCCGTGCCCGACTCACCCATGACGAGCACGCGCGCCTCGCTGGGCGCAATTCGCGCGATCATCTCGCGCACACGCTGGATCGCAGCGCTGCTCCCGACCATCTCGCCTGTGAGCCCGAACTCCTCGCGCAGGGTCTGCGCCTCGCGCCGCGCCTGGCGCAGCTCGAGAGCGGAGCGAATCGTGAGGAGCATCGACTCGTGCGTGAGCGGCTTCTCGAGGAAGTGGAAAGCGCCGAGCTTCGTCGCGCGTACGGCGTCGCTCAGCTCCGCGCGGCCGCTCATCATGACGACGGGCAGCGAGGGAAATCGCTCATGCAGTTGGCTGAGCGCCGCCATGCCATCGAGCTCTCCCGGCATCATGAGATCGAGCAACACGGCGTCTGGCTCGCGTTCGGTCGCTGCGCGCACGCCCGCCGCGCCGTTGGCCGCGTCGCGCACGCTGAAACCCTCGCCACTCAGAATCGCGCCGACCATCCGTCGGATGTTCGGCTCGTCGTCCACGACCAGAATCTCAGGCATCGATCATCGCGCGATCATGGCTGCTGTGGCGGCAGCGCCGGCGCCTGCTGCCGTTCGCTCAGCAGCTTGGTCGTGAACCGCTGCCCTTCAGAGATCCGCTCGACTTCCACGGCGATCGAGTCGATCGCCATCTCCATGCGCTCGAGTCGGCCCATGATCTCGGGCGGCACCTTCGGCTGCAGCGACTCGCGATCGATCTTGCGCCCGAGCGCGCGTGCGATCGGCCAGCCGATCGCGGTGACTCCCATCATGATGAAGAGAACGATCGGTATCAGCTCGCCTGGGACGTCCATCACTCCTCCTGTGCGTCTGTGGTTTCCATCGGTTCCGTCGCTGCTGCGCTCCCATCGACGGGGAGCAGCATCACGATCTCCGTTCCTGCGCCTTCGGTGCTGCTCGCCTCGACGAGCCCGTGATGCGCGAGCACCGTCTGCTGTACGATCGCCAGTCCGAGCCCGGTGCCGCCCGCCTTGCTCGTCACGTACGGTTTCCAGATGGTGGCGAGCCGCGCAGGGGGAATCCCCACGCCGGTGTCGCGCACGCGCAGCTCGACCATTGCTCGCCCTTCGTGCGAGCGCCTGCGCACGAGCACTGTCACCGTGCCGCCCTCGGGACAGGCGTCGGCCGCGTTGATCACAATGTTCGTGAGCGCGCGCGACAGCGCGTCGTGATAGCCGCGCACCAGCGGCAGATCATCCGGTGCATCGACCGTCACCTGCGCCCGTGCGCCGCTGAACGAGTGCGCGACTGCGCGCGCGAGCTCCACCAGATCCACATCCGCCGCAGTCCCCTCCGGCAGCGTTCCGAACTGCGCGAAGCTCTTCGCCATCAGCTCGAGGCGGCGGGACTCTGTCTCCAGCACCTCGATGTACTCGTTCAGCCGTGTGTCTGCCGCGCTCGCGCGACGCAGGCTCGCGACCGCGAGACGAATCGGCGTGAGCGGATTCTTGAGCTCGTGCGCCACGCGCCGCGCTGTTTCCCGAAACGCCTCGAGCCGCTCCGCCTCGAGCTCGCGCTCCCGCGCAGCCGCGAGCGCGATCGCCATCTTCCGCATGCGCCGCCGCAATACCTCGAACTCAGGCGCGCCGCGTCTTGGCGGCCCCTCCGGCAGCGGGCGTCCCCGCGCGATCAGCTCTGTCCACTCGACCACCTCGCTCAGCGGCCGGCTCAGCTGACGGCTCAGGTGTCCCGCGGTGCGCGACGCGATGAGTGCCAGCACCGCGATCCCGATCGCGGCGATCGCCGCCGCGACAACCACGATACGCGAGATCAGGTACCCCACCCGGCTCGCCTGCTCGAGCGAGTTGGAGAGCACCTGCTCGTGCTCCGCCACCGCGGCTTCCTGGTCCGCCGTGAGCCTTGACGCGCGCGCCGCGGCAATCGCTTTTCGCCCCGTGTTCGCGGCATGCTCCCAGGGCGCACGACCGCTCAGCACCGGCAGCGCGTTGCGCACGAGCTCCGCGCCGCCCACGAGCAGCAGGCTCGCTGGGATCAGTGCGAAGAGCACGAGAGAGAGGAGCACACGCGCCCGGAAGCTGAGCCGCTTCACCGTGTCATGTACGGGTGGGTTCGGAGGACTGTTTCATCATGCGACAGTCAGAAGGTAGTCCTCGCGAGGAAGCGCGTGTAGGGCTCGCCCTCGCTCAACCCGCCAACCTGTTGTAGATTACGAGATTGTATGATTGTAGCTCGCCCCTGATGCCGTATGACTGGACGCTAGATCGCGTCCTTGCCGCACGTGCCGGTGAGCATCCGGATCGCACGGCGTTGCTGGCGAACGGTCGTGCGCTCACGTACGCACAGGTGAATGCAAAGGCCGCGGCGCTTGCGGCCGCGCTGGCCGAGCTGGGAATCGGGACGGGCGATCGCGTAGCTATCGTCATGCCCAATTGGTCCGAGTGGGTGATCGCACTCCTCGCGGCCTCGATACTGGGTTCCACGGTCGTACCCGTGAATCCGCGGCTCAGCTATCACGAGCTGAAGTACCAGCTTCGGCATGCCGAGGTCTCTGCGGTCGTCGCGCTCGAGCGTCATCACGGCGTCGACTACCTGCAGATGTTCGAAGACATGCTCGCGGAGCTGCCGGATTTGCTGTACCTCATCACCGTCGGTGGGGAGGAGCTGTGGTTCGACGACCGGATCTTCCAGTTCGAAGATCTGCTGTCGAGCGGGGCAGGGCGCGACCTTCCGTCGTCGAAGAAAGACGACACGTCGGATCTCGCCCTGATCTACACGTCTGGAACGATGGGCAAGCCGAAGGGCGTGCGTCTCTCGCATCGAGCGATCGTCGAGATGGCGCAGCACAGCGGTGAGCTCCTCGAGATGGAGCCGGCCGATCGCGTGCTCGCGATGGTGCCGTTCTTCACGATGTTTGGACTGAGTGTCCTGATCGGAGCGCTCGCGGCTGGCGCGACCCTGGTGCTGCAGGACGAGTTCGACGCCCAGGGTGCGATAACGCTGCTGCAGCGGGAGCGGGTCACGGTGATGCACGGCGTGCCCACGATGTACTCGCTGATCATGCGCTCGCCGGATTTCGATCCGGCAGCATTTCCATCGCTGCGTACCGGAGTGATTGCCGGCGGAGCGGTGTCCGAAGATCTGGTCAGGCGCATTCGGCGCTGGTGCGACGTGCAGCTCGCTTACGGGCTCACCGAAACCGGTCCGACGATGACGATGACACGCTTTACCGATCCGGCGGACAAGCGCCTCACTACGGTGGGTCGCGCAATCCCCGGTGTCGAGATAAAAGCGGTAGACATCGTCACTGGTGCGCTGCACGGGCCCGAAGCGGTCGGCGAGCTTGCCGTCCGTGGGCCGAATGTGATGCAAGGTTATGTTCGCATGCCGACGGAGACCGCCCGGTCGTTCTCCCCGGAAGGCTTCTTCC
>JBDTXN010000048.1:0-18580 GCA_040006175.1 Gemmatimonadota bacterium
CCTCCGCGATGCCGAGCGAAAGCGCCGCGATTCCAATGCGCCCGGAGTCGAGCGTCCGCATGAAGTTGGTGAAGCCCTTCCCCTCCCCGCCGAGCAGATTCTCGGCAGGCACCTCGACATCCTGGAAGAGCAGCTCGCGCGTGTCCGACGCGCGCCAACCGAGCTTGTCCTCCTTCTTGCCGGCGCGAAAGCCCGGCATCGGCTTGAACGCCGGATCGTGTCCGATACCGAACTTCGCGGACGCTTCGAGATCACTGTTCTCCTTGGTGAGAATGAACGAGCTGATCCCCTTGCTTCCTGCCGAGGCATCCGTGACCGCAGTGACGACGAAGACCTCCCCGATTCCCGCGTGCGTGATGAATCGCTTGGAGCCATTGAGCACGTAACAGTTGCCGCGACGGACCGCCGTGCTGCGCGTGCCGCCTGCATCGCTCCCCGCACCTTCCTCGGTGAGCCCGAATCCGCCGAGCACGCGCCCACTGGCAAGCGAGGGCACGAACCGTTCACGCTGTGCGTCCGTGCCGAAGTTCACGATCGGAGACGTGCCAAGCGTCGTATGCGCGGAGATCGTGATCGAGTGTGACGCGTCGACCTTCGCCATCTCGTGAATGGCGATCATGAACGACATGAGATCACCGCCCGACCCACCGAGCTCTCTGGACCAGGGAATACCGAGCAGCCCGAGATCGGCCATTTGCTTCACGGTGGCCCACGGGAACGTCGCGTCCGCATCGTGCTTTCGCGCAACAGGAGCGACGACCTCGCGAGCGAACTCGCGAACCTTGTCGCGCATCTGCTCGTGCTCTTTCGCGAAGTACGGAAGATTGCAGGATGTCATGCTGCCTCAGTGTCGTCAGATTCACGAATTACGGCCAGGATCTTTTCGCCATACCGTTCGAGCTTCGTCGGTCCGACGCCGCGCACATCGCTGAGCGCGTCGAGCGACACCGGTCGTCGTACCGCCATCTCCACCAACGTGCGGTCCGGGAAGATTACGTACGCCGGCACCTTTGCCGCACGCGCGAGCGTCGAACGGAGCTCGCGGAGCGCGGCAACGAGTGCAGGCTGGGCGTCAGACGCCTCGATATCGCCCGAGTACTCGACCTTCTCGCGGCGATCCATGCGCGAGGGAGCTGCCGATGCGCCCCCAGCAACGCCGCGGCGCTTGCGGGTCGCCTCACGCCGAGGAGCCGGCGTAGTGGAGTCGTGCGTGCCCAGGCAGATATCGCACCCCGCGCAGCTATTGCCCGCGGCCGGATCTCCGAAGTAGCGCAGAAGAAAGCCGCGTCGGCAGCCATTGGTGTACGCGTACTTCTGCATGGCCTCCAGCTTTCCCATGTCGCCGGCCCTTCGGCGGTCGAGCTGCTCCCAGTTGATGCGGAGCGCGGAGATTGGGCGGCGCAGATCCGGAACGCGAACGCCGCCGCCGCTCTTCTCCCAGACCACGAACTGCCGTTCCTGCAGCGAGTCCAGTAGCGCCGCTACACCGAAGGCGCCGCCCAGCCCGGGCGGGAACCCGTTTGGATCGATCATGATCCCGTCGTAGCAGGTTGCTCCGCCCACGCGCCAGATCGCGCGCAGTAGATCGCGCTCGGCCTCGAATCCCTCTCCCAGCTCCGACTTGATGCGGAGCGGCGTTGCCAGGAGCCGAACGAAGAGCTGTGACGTGCTCGCAAGCTCGTTCAGCACCGACCCCGACTGGGTGAGAATGCGCAGCGCCGACTCCACCTCTCGCTCCTTGAGCTGTCCGCGAGCAGCCGACGAGATGTCTGCTGCGCCCACACGCGCGAGCCCGCTACCGTCTGCCGCGCGAACGATCTCGGTATATACCCGCTCTACAGTGCCCCGGTCCGGATGCGCCGACTTGATAAAGAACTCGTGCGTGAAGCGATCGGAAAAGGCGTGCAACAAAACGCACACAGACGGCAGCCCATCGCGCCCCGCGCGCCCGGCCTCCTGGTAGTACGCCTCGAGGGTGCCCGGCATCGCGTGGTGCACGACGAGTCGCACGTTCGGCTTGTCGATCCCCATGCCGAACGCGTTCGTCGCGACGATCGCGCGCACGTTGTCCTTCATGAACGCGTCCTGCACCTCGCGCCGATGATCGTCGTCGAGTCCGGCATGATATCCCACGGCAGGAATGCGAGCGCGCTCGAGCACCTGCGTGATGCGCTCGACGGCCTTGCGCGTGGAGGCGTAGATCACCGCGAGCCCGGGATTCGACTGCAACGCGTCGATCAGCGCCGCATCCTTGTCCGCCTCCGTGCGCGTGCGCACCACCGAGTACGAGAGATTCTTACGGTCGAATCCGGTGACGATAGTCTCCGGCGTCGCGAGCTGCAGCTGGCGCACGATGTCGGTACGCACGTCACCCGTCGCAGTCGCCGTGAGCGCGATGGTCGGAGGCGTGCCCAGGCGCTCACGCACATCGCGGATCCGCAGATAGCTCGGCCGGAAGTCGTGCCCCCACTCGCTGATGCAATGCGCCTCATCCACGGCGAGAAGCGACACCCCGATGGCGCGCAGCCGCTCCGCAGTGCTCCCCACGTCGAATCGTTCGGGGGCAACGTAGAGCAGCTTCACCTCACCACGCTCGGCTCGCGCGAGCCGGCTCGACACCTCGGCGCCCGAAAGCGAGGAGTTGATGAAGGTCGCGGGGAGATTGCGCGCGGTGAGCGCATCCACCTGGTCCTTCATCAACGAGATGAGAGGCGAGATGACGACCGTCAGCCCCGGGAGCATGAGCGCCGGCACCTGGAAGCACAACGATTTTCCGCCGCCGGTGGGCAGGATGACCAGCGTGTCGCGCTTCTGCAGCACGGCCTCGACCGCGCGCTCCTGTCCGGGGCGGAACGCGGGATAGCCGAAGCGAGACCGCAGTATCTCCCGCGCGTTCTCGATGGTGTGGGGCGCGCTCATCGGCGAAGCGTGGGTGCCGGCGTTCCGGCGAGGCTCATCGAACAGCCGCCCAACCAAGCGTCAAACGGCGCGCGCGAAATGTCCGCGCGTGAAGGTTGATCCTACGAGCGCGCGCACGCCTTTCGCTGGCGGTGTGATGCCACTCGCGATCGCGTCGAGGGCCTCGCGATAGCGTCCCGTGATCTCCGCAACTGAATCGCCGGGTACGTTGAACAGCATTCGATACCCGCGAATGCCGGTCGACCAAAGTCGCGGCAGAAACTCGGAGCCTTCGATCGGACGCGAGTGCAGCAGGCGGTTGCGACACGAGGAATCGGTTGCGACCGCAAAGGTGTAGCCTGCCGGATCAGTGATCTGGACGAGCGGGTGGTCGCGCACGCAGAGGTCGCGGCAGGTGGTCGGCTCGCGGTCGAATGCGGCCGACAGCACGCAGTGCTCGATGGTCATGCCCTCGGGACGCCCGTAGATCAGGGTGTCGAAGCCGTGCGCCTCGCGCGGTGCCACAACGCTCGCGATCTCGTCGCCCGTGAGCTCTACCGAGAGCACGAGCCTCAACGCGCCAAGCCCGAACAGCTCGTCCGCCGTGTGCTGGTTGAAGCAGTTGAGGGCGTAGTCACCGATTACGTCTCTACCCTCGCGCGCGAGCTCCGCGAGAAGGCCGAGATGTCCGGTGAGAATCGGTGTGCGGAGCGCGAGCCACTTGTCGAGGTGCCGTCGCTCGGCGGGTCGCACGATCGTCGGTGTGCGAAGACGGAACGCGATCCCGCGCGCCGCGAGCGCGTTCGCGAGCGCCGACACACGCGCCACCGGCGGAAGCGGGTGACGCAGAAACGGGTCGAGCGCGACCTCCGTAGCGCCCGCGTCCGCCGCTGCGTACGCATCCTCGATGCGGCAGACATCCGCTGCGAGCACGAAAGGCGCTGCGCTCGGCGACGCGAGCTGCGCGCCGGCGATCCGCGTGCGCTGCGATTCCGCGTCGAGGGAAGCGAGGTCGCGCGCCGCTATGGCGCTCGCAATTCTCGCCGCGCGTTCGGCGTGCAGCGTCTGGAGAGCCCAGTCGCGACGCAGGAGCAGCTGCTCGATGGCTCGTTGGCGAAGCTGGTTGATCTCGCTCACCGGGATGAACAACCCTGAAGCCAGGGCGCGATCGTCGATCGCACCGAGTGCGAACGGCGTCTCGCCCAGGCGGCCGAGCTGCTCGCGAAGCTGCGTCTGGTCGACCGATCGTTTGGTCGCGGGAGCGAGCGTGATCTCGCTCCGGACTTCGACTTCCTCGCCATCCGCGGTGAAGAGGAGCTTGAGCGGCGAGCCCGCGGAGCCGAACGCGCGCACATCCACGCGCGTCTTGCGCCCGCGCGCCGGGGCGGAGAGCGACGCGAAGCTTTCGCGCGCCCGCGTGAGGAGCGCCACATGGGACGTGCGCACGACGCGCCAGCCGTTCGGCACGGGCGTTCGTGCGTCAACGACCTGGCGCGTGATACCGTCGCGCGCGGACAGCGTGCGAACCCCGCTGACGGCGAATCCGGTCACCGCACCGCTCTCGCCCGTCGGCGGCTCGAGCGCGATCCCGTCGCCGCTCGCGAGTGGAGTGGAGAGCTCCACGAACAGCCCGCCACGCGACCAGCCCGTGACCACACCGATGTCCACACCGCGATTGTCGGGCTGGTCGCGTGTGATGTAGTCGCGGCCTGCGCGTCCGCCGTACATGCCACCCGTAAACCCGCGGCTGAAGATCTGCACGAGATCTCCGCTGTGCTCGAGCGGCTGCACGTGCTCGCCCTTCGCAACCTGGTCGAGAAACGCCCGGTAGCTCCGGGTGACCGTCGCGACGTACTCCGGCTTCTTCTTGCGGCCCTCCACCTTGAGCGTGCGGATGCCCGCGGCGGCTAGATCTTCGATATGCTCGTGGGCGGCGAGATCGCGCGCCGAGATGAGAAAGCCGGAATCGAGCGTCTCGCCGGTGTTGCTGTCCGCGAGCGAATAATCCTTGCGGCACGATTGCGCGCAGGAGCCGCGATTGGCGCTGCGCTCCGAGATCATCCCGGACATGTAACACTGCCCCGAGTACGAAATGCAGAGCGCGCCGTGCACGAACGACTCGAGTGCGAGCGCGGGCACCGCCGAGCGAATCGCGCGAATGTCGTCGATCGTGTTCTCGCGCGCGAGCACCACACGATGCACGCCGAGCCGCTCGAGCACCGCCGCGCCCGAGCCATCGTGCACCGTCATCTGCGTGGAGCCGTGCATTTCGAGCGCGGGATACACGCGACGGATGAGCCGCACGAGTCCGAGATCCTGCACGATCACCGCGTCGATGCCACGGTCGACGCAGTCACCGAGCAATCCGAGCGCGTCGGCCAGCTCGGTTGGCTTGACGAGTGTGTTGAGCGTGAGGTACACGCGCGCGCCCCGCGAGTGGGCGAGGCGGCATGCCTGATCGAGCTCATCGAGCGTGAGCTGCGCGCCGTCGTCACGCGCGTTGAACCGCTCAGCGCCCAGATAGATCGCGTCTGCGCCATTGGCGATCGCGGCCCGCGCGGCATCGAGCGAGCCGGCAGGTGAAAGAAGCTCTGGGACGGGGCGCGGAGACATGAAGCACGAAAGTTACCGCCTCGCCACCCCGTTTCCCACGTTGCATCAGGCCGCGGAGAGATCCCTCAGCACTTCCCCGATCGTGCCCTGGCGGAGCCGCTTGAGCGCGCGATCGCGCAGCTGTCGCACGCGCTCCCGGGTGACGCCCAGCATTTTTCCGATCTCGTCCAGTGTATGCTCGCGATCTGCGTCCAATCCGAAGTAGAGGCGAAGAATCTTTGCATCGCGCGGTGGCAGTGAGAGCAGCGCGCGCTCCACCTCGTGCGATTTGAATTGCTCCAGCAGCTGCCCTTCGGGAGTGGATCCATCCTGTGCCGCGAATCGCTCGATGAGCGCGCGATCGGAATCCTTGCCGACCGACGCATCGAGTCGAACGTCGGCAGCGTTGAGCGTCGCCAGTGCACCGACGATCTCGGTAGAGATCCCTGTAACCTGCGAGATCTCGAGTGGCGTGGGCTCGCGCGTGAGCTTCTCGCGAAGCATGGCCACGGCTTTGATGACCCGGGAAAGATCCGCAGTCCGGTTGAGCGGAACACGAACCGTGCGCCCCTGTCGGGCCAGGGCGGCGAGGATGGCCTGTCGAATCCACCACACCGCGTAGGAGATGAACTTCACACCCTGATCCGGATCGAATTTCCGGGCGGCGGTCATCAGGCCTACGTTTCCCTCACCGATGAGATCGATGAGCGGCATTCCACGATTTTGATATTTCTTGGCGACGGACACGACAAAGCGCAGGTTCCGACGAACGAGCTCTTCCATCGCATCCTGATCGCCTGTTCGAATGCGCCGCGCGAGCGCCTTCTCGCCGTCGGCGGTCAGCAGCGGAAATCGGCTGACCTCTGCAAAGTATTGATCCAATATGTCGCGGTCGCTTTCTGCGGGACGGATGTCCGCCGGACTTGCGCGACGCTGGCGTTTCATGCTCGCATGCTCCCATTGAGGCCCGGAAGGCACGTCGTCGGCAGCCCTCGAGATGCAGACGCGTGGGCAACATGCGTAAGGTTGCGTACTAATTCGGGAAGCGTTAGCGCCCGAATAGTTATAATTTCCTTATTTAAGCCCTTCCTGGTCGTCTTTATCGGCCCTCTTCCGCGGCACAAGTCGCAAAGCGAACGCGACAATGACGAAGCCGATGCCCACCAGCATGAAGGTGTGATTCCCCGTTTTTGCACCCCACGCCCAGATGGCGACCGCAATCACGAGGATTGTAAACTTCAGCTGGTCGATTGGTCTCACGACTTTCCCTTGGGCGCGTACCGGCGAACGCCCTCGCGAAACTCGGCGGTTGACCGCGACTCGACGTTAACGCGGATTGCATGCGCGATCCCGTCGGCAAAATTGGTAGCGTCGAGCGAATAAAATAGCACCTTCGTCGCCGCGAGCGCGTGTACCGGCATGGCCGCGAGCTCGTTGACGAGCTGCTCCACCGCGGCCTCGAAATCGGCTGCGGGCACCACGCGACTCACCAATCCGAGCTCGAGTGCCTCGCGCGCGCCCACCTGGCGCCCCGTCGCCACGAGCTCGAACGCACGCTTCTCTCCGATCTGCCGCCGCAACAACGCCATCACCATCGCCGGCACGAATCCCACGCGCACCTCCGGATACCCGAAGCGCGCCCCTTCCTCCGCGACCACGATGTCGGACGCCGTGGCGAGCCCCGCGCCTCCCGCGAGCGCCCTGCCGCGCACCGCCGCGACGATCACCTGCGGCATCTCGCGCATCACGCGGAAGACATCACCAAGCGCCTCCGCGTCCCTGCGCTGCTCGCTCTCGCTCGCATCGAGCAGCGCATGCAGCGCCGCGAGATCGGCGCCAGCGCAGAAATCATCGCCATCGGCCGCGAGCAGGACCACGTGCACGTTGGCGTCGGTCGCGAGCTCGCGAAGCGATTCGCGCAGGTCCCTCGCTGCCGCGTAGTCGAGCGCGTTCTTCTTTTCGGGACGGGCGAGCGTAATGCGGGCGATCGCACCGGAGCGCTCGACGCGGATGCGAGTCACGCGCGGTACTCCGGCAGCCCCGCCGAGCGTGCCTCCGCGTCGGGCACGTCGATCACGAGACGGAGCATCGCGGACGAGTAGACCTTCGCCTGCGCATCCGTTCGCAGCGTCACCGTGCCGCCTCCGCCGAGTGCGCCGTGGAGGAGAAAGTTGAGCGCGAAGAGGTTTGGCAGCTCGAATCGCTCGACGGATCCCTTGATCACCTTCGAGAAGTGTTCGGTCACTCGCTCGCGCGTGACGTAGCGAGCGAGAATCGGGTACCACTCGTCGCGCAGCGCGATCAGCCCCACGTTCGCGGTGTCGCCCTTGTCGCCGGAGCGCGCGTGCGCGATGTCGAGCAGCCGGATCTTCATGTGGTGAGGATGCTCACGCTTGGGCGAATGACATCGTTGTCCACCAACGCGGGCCAATATGCGATGACCTCCTCGACCTTTGGGCGCCCACCCGCGTATCCGGTGACATGCGGCGGACCCGTCAGCACGAGCGGTGCGATTTCGCGAGTGAAGCGCTCGATCGCCTTACGGTCATTCCCTCGCACCCCGATGCGCAGCTGCACTTCGGGAAGCTGCTCCGGGATCGTCGCGAGCGGACCATGCGTCGCGGTCGCTCCGACGTACTCCGTATAGATGAGATCGAAGGTGAGGCCAAGGTTCGCAAGGCGCGCCCGAATGATGCGATCGGCCTCCTTGGCCTTCGCGAGCGCATCGGGCCACGCGTAGACGAGCGTGCCCACCGCCTTGTATCCGTCGCGGTAAGCGATCGAAACCTTCAGCTTGTCCGTGGGCGGCTCGCCGTGCACGCCGAACACTCGCACGCGATCGCTGCCGTCTCCGGAGATCCTGATCGTCGTGAAGTCCGCGATGACGTCCGGAGTGATGTACTGCTTGGGATCACCCATCTCGTACACGAGCTGCTCGGTCACGCCGTGAACGTCGACGCGCCCGCCGGTTCCCGCATGCTTGGTGACCACGAACGAGCCATCCTCGGCCACTTCGACGATCGGGAACCCGACGTTCTCGAGATTGGAGATCGAGCTCCAGTCGTAGGCGCAGTTGCCGCCGGTCGACTGCGCGCCGCACTCGACGATGTGGCCCGCCACGATGCCGGATGCAAGGCGATTCCAGTCGTTCACAGGCCATCCGAATTCGTGCATGAGCGGTGCGAGAATGAGCGCCGTGTCCGTGCACCGCCCCGTTACCACTACGTTCGCACCTTGGCCGAGCGCGTCGATGATGGGAGCGGCGCCGACGTACGCGTTCGCGGAGAGCACTCGGTCGCGCACCGTCGAGAGCGGTGCGCCCGTCTCCATGTGCGCGAGCGCATGTCCCGCTGCGATCAGCTCGTCGAGGCGCGGCAGCAAATCGTCCCCCGTGACCACTCCTACCCGCAGCCGTTCGTGGTGCGCGAGCCCGCGCGCCATTTCGAGCAGCGCGTCGGCGCAGCCGCGGGGATTCACGCCGCCCGCATTCGCAAGCACGCGCACGCCCCGCTCGAGTGCCGTGGGGAGCACGCCCTCCATCTGCGTGATGAAGTCGCGCGCATACCCGGCGAGCGGGTCACGCTGCATCTGCTTCTGCAGAATCGACATCGTCACCTCGGCCAGATAGTCGAGCATGAGGTAGTCGATCGGGCCACCCTCTACCTGGCGACGCGGTGCCTCGAGCCAGTCGCCCCAGAATCCCTGGCCGGCGGCGATGCGAACGACGCGGCTCACGCGTTCACGCTGAGCTGTGAGGGAAGATTGAACGTGCCCAGATGCGGTCCGCGATTGTGCAGCGACGCGCGCAAAGCCATCGCGAGCACCTCGCGAGTCTCCTCGGGATAGACGATCGCATCGATGAACCCTCGTGCACCCGCGAAGCGCGCGTCGAGCTGCTGATCGTAATCAGCCCGCATCTCGCCAACCGCGCGCTGAAGGTCCGGTGGCAGCGTGCCGCCGCGATTCGTCTCGAGTGACGGCCCGTGCACCGCTTGCACCGCGGCCTCGCCCTCCATCACGCCCATGCGACCCGTGGGCCAGCTGAAGATGAAGTCGGGATCGAAGCCCTGCGCGGCCATCGCGTAGTAGCCGGCGCCGGACGCGTGATTCACGGTGAGTGTGATCTTCGGGACTATTGCCGTGGCCATCGCTTCGACGAAGCGCGCGCCGGCGCGGATGATGCCCTCGTGCTCTGCCTCGGGCCCGACCATGAAGCCGGAGACGTCCTGCACGAACACCAGCGGAATGCCCTGCCGGTCGCAGCGATCAATGAAGTACGCGACCTTCTCCGCGCTCTCCGCGTAGATGATGCCGCCGAAGCGCGGGCGCTCGCCCTCTCTTCCCTTCACGAGCCCGCGCTGGTTCGCGATGACACCCACCGGAATGCCGTCGATCTTCCCGTCGCCGCAGATCATCTCGCGTGCGAGTCCCTCCTGCATCTCGTCGAGCTTGCCATCGTCGACGATCGCGCGGAGCAGCGTGTGCATGTCGTACGACATCCGATGATCCGCGGGGAGGATCTCGTCGAGCGAGTGCGTGGATCCGCGCCCGGTCGACGACGTGCTCTTCGCGTTCGCGCCATCGAATGCCTCGGGCACGCGTGGCAGCCTGTCGATCAGCTCGCGGAGCTTTACCAGGCATGCCTGGTCGTCGCGAACGTTGTAGTGCGCGACGCCGGACTTCTCCGTGTGCGTACGCGCGCCGCCGAGAGATTCCGAATCGATCACCTGCCCCGTCGCGCCTTTCACGAGATTCGGGCCGCCGAGTCCCATGAAGGACGTCCCCTCCACCATGAGAATCACGTCCGAGAGCGCCGGGAGATACGCACCTCCCGCGATGCACGGGCCCATGACAGCGGCAAACTGCGGGATGCGCAGATACCGCCGCATGATGGAGTTGTAATAGAAAATCCTGCTCGCGCCGTACTGCCCCGGGAACACGCCACCCTGGTACGGGAGATTCACACCCGAGGAATCGACCAGATACACGATCGGGATGCGGCAGCGCATCGCGATTTCCTGTGCGCGGAGGATCTTCTGAATCGTCTCGGGCCACCAGGAGCCGGCCTTCACGGTGGCGTCGTTAGCGACGACCACGATCTCGCGTCCGTGCACGACGGCGAGTCCGGTGACGACCCCCGCTGCAGGCGCCTGCCCGTCGTACTTGTCGTACGCGAGCAGCAGGCCGACCTCGAGAAAGCGCGTGTCGGCGTCGCGAAGCAGCTCGATGCGCTCGCGCGCGGTGAGCTTGCCCTGCGCATGCTGGCGTTCGATCTTCGCGCTCCCGCCGCCCTCACGCAGGCGTGCTTCCAGCTCGCGAATTTCGCCGGAGAGCTGGCCGAGCCTGGACATCACGCCTCCTGCTTCTGGCGCTCGGCGAACCACTCGCGAATGTACGTGATCAGATCGGTCGTCGCGGTGCCCGGGCCGAAGAGGCGGCCGATTCCCTGTTTCTGAAGCGCCTCGATGTCCTCGGCGGGAAGAATGCCGCCGCCCGTGATCAGGATGTCATCCCGTCCATGCTCGTGCACGAGTGCCAGCACTCGCGGGAAGAGCGTCATGTGCGCGCCACTGAGGATGGAGAGTCCTATGACGTCGACGTCTTCCTGGATGGCGGCGGTCGCGATCATCTCGGGCGTCTGATGCAGCCCCGTGTAGATGACTTCCATCCCGGCGTCTCGCAGCGCGGCGGCGACGACCTTGGCGCCTCGATCGTGACCATCGAGACCGGGTTTGGCGATCAGAACACGGATGGGACGCATTGTTCACGAGAACGAGTGGCGATCGCTGACCTAGCGCTCGCGATCGATACGACAGTGCAAGTTATCGTCCGGGAAGCTGCGCTGCCAACTCGCTCTTGCGGGCGACGAGCAGCATCTCGGAGGAGCGGCGCGAGAGCGGAGCGCCGCTCCATCCATCGTGTGCTTCCTCCACGATCAACCCCGCCGCCTGACACAACTCGGCCAGGCGTGTCGCGGTGTAGAGGCGAATCCGGTGCTGGCGCTCGCCCGCCGATCGCCTGCCGCTCCAGTGCGAACGGATCGTGAGCACGCCCGAGAGCGGATCGAAATCACGTTCGTGTGCGATCATCGTGCCGTCCTCGGATTTCCACCAGTCGCGCGACAGGAACTTCGCCATGACCCCGTCGCGGCTTCCGCCATGCCACACCAACACGCCATCCGGACGAAGGACGCGAGCAAACTCGCGCATCACGCGCACGTCGTCATGCGGATCGAGGAAGAAGCCGAAGCTCGTGAAGAGGTTGAGCACCACCGCGAATCGTCCGGTCCATTTGGCAGGCAGCGCGCGCATGTCGCCCTCGACGTAGCGGAGATTTGGCGCAGTGCCACGCTCGCGGGCCACATCGAGCAGATGACGTGAGTAATCCAGCCCCGTCACATCGAAACCCGCCTCGGCCAGCAGGTGCGCGTGTCTGCCCTGCCCGCATGGCACGTCGAGAATGCGTTCGCCTGTCGAAAGCCCGAGCAGCTCGATCAGCCTCGCGACATCTGCTCGATCGCGAGCCGGCGAGAAGATCGGTTCGTATTCGAGCAGGTACTGCGCATCAAAGTACGATTCCCACCACTCCGCCGGCCGGCGCTTCCGAGCCGTCAAAAGAAGACCGGCTCGCGATACGCTCCGAACACTTCCTCCATCGCCGCGCGAATCTCGAACAGCGTCGCGTACGCGCGCGCGCAGTCGAGAATGTGCGGAACCAGATTTTCGGTGGTGCGAGCCGCATCCTTGAGCGCTGCGAGACGCTTCGCGACGAGATCGTTGTCGCGGGTGGCGCGTAGGTCCGCGAGTCGCGTGCGCTGCTCGCGCTCCGTGTCTCCGATCTTGAGCAAAGGGATCGTGAGCTCATCGTTCTCGACGATAAAATCGTTCACGCCGACGATGATTCGGCGGTGCTGCTCGATCTCCCACTGCTGCCGCGCCGCCGACTCCGCGATGCGGCGCTGGAACCAGCCCGTTTCGAGCGCGCGCACCACGCCGCCTGCGCGCTCGATCTCCTCGAACAGCGACTCGGCCTCGCTTTCCAGCTTGTCCGTGAGCGCTTCGACGTAATACGAGCCGCCAAGAGGATCGGTCACGTTCGGCACGCCGCTCTCGAACGCGAGAATCTGCTGCGTGCGCAGCGCAACCTGCACCGAGTGTTCCGTGGGCAGCGCGAGCGTCTCATCCATCGAATTCGTGTGGAGCGACTGCGTGCCGCCCAGGGCCGCGGCCATCGCCTGGTAGGCGACGCGCACGACGTTGTTCATGGGCTGAGCGGCCGTGAGCGTCACGCCCGCCGTCTGCGAATGGAAACGCATCGCCCAGGAGCGAGGGTCCTTTGCGCCGAAGCGATCGCGTATGTGGCGAGCCCAGATGCGCCGTGCGGCGCGAAGCTTGGCGATCTCCTCGAAGAAATCGTTGTGAATGTCCCAGAAGAACGACAGCCGCGGTGCGAAGTCATCGATCTTGAGTCCGCGTTCGACTCCGCGTTGCACGTACGTGAACCCATCCGCCAGCGTGAACGCGAGCTCCTGCGCGGCCGTCGATCCCGCTTCCCGGATGTGGTAGCCGGAGATCGAGATCGTGTTCCAGCGCGGCGCGTGCTTCGCGCTCCACTCGAAGCCGTCGACGATGAGCCGTAGCGCCGGCTCGATCGGATAGACCCAGGCGTGCTGGGCCATGTACTCCTTCAGGATGTCGTTCTGAATCGTGCCTTGCAGCTTCGAAGCGTCCACGCCCTGCTTCTCCGCCGCCGCGATGTAGAAGCAGTAGAGAATGATCGCGGGACCGTTGATCGTCATCGAGGTCGAGACTTGATCGAGCGGAATTCCGGCGAACAGCGTCTCCATGTCCGCGAGACTCGAGATCGCGACACCGCACTTTCCGACCTCGCCCTCCGATCTCGGATGGTCGGAGTCGTAGCCCATCAATGTCGGGAAGTCGAAGGCGACGGAGAGTCCGGTCTGCCCGTGCTCCAGCAAAAACTTGTAGCGCGCGTTTGTGTCGTGGGCGCTGCCGAAGCCGGCGAACTGACGCATCGTCCACAGCCGGCCGCGATAGCCGGTCGGGTGGATGCCTCGGGTGTACGGGAAGAATCCGGGGAGCGACGTATCGGCGTCGTCCACCGTATCAAGCGCGGTGTACAGCGGCGCGACTTCGCCGCCGGAGTTGCCGAACGCGAGATCGCGAGTCTTGCTCGCGGCGAAGCGCTCGCGCCATGCGGCGACTTCCGCGCGGAGCTCAGCGAGCTCCTGCTCCGGCGAGCGATGCGAATCGAGCTGCGGACCGAGTGTCGTCATGCTACCTCACTCTCACTGTTCGTCGACCGGGCATGCGAGAGCAGCGTCGCGGCCTGTGCGATGAGCTCCTCGGATGCAGCGAGCGGGGTCGTCCGTCCTTCCTCCACTTCCGGAAGCATCGCCTCCAGACGCGCCGACAGCGTGCGATCGCTCCAGATACGGTCGTGGAGCTCGCGATCCACTCCTTCCACGACACGATCGCGCAGCCGGGCACGACGTCGCGCGAGTAGCGTGCCGCTCTTTTCAAGATAATCGAAGTGCGCATCCAGCGCCGTCGCCAGCTCGTCGACTCCCTCTCCGCGCTCGGCGCTCGTGGCGAGCACGGGAGGCATCCAGCTCGGCTCAGTCGCGCCTTCTCCAGCATTCTGCGCTGCCTCGCGCTCGGCGCGCGCACGCCGGCCCACGCGCGTGAGGTCGACGCCATGGTGCGCGGGCACATTGCGCGCCAGCTGACCCATCCTGAGACCGAGCATCAGCTTCATCTCGTGGCGCATGCGATCGGCGCCGGGGCGATCCGCCTTGTTCACGACGAACAGGTCCGCGGCCTCCATCAGTCCGGCTTTGAGCGTCTGAATCGAGTCTCCCGACTCCGGCACGATCACGAGTACACTCGTATCGGCCGTATGCGCCACATCGAGCTCGCTCTGCCCAACGCCCACGGTTTCGACGAGCAACCGGTCGAAGCCAAAAGCGTCGAGCACGTCGCACACATCGCGGGTGGCCGCAGCGAGTCCGCCGAGGGCGCCGCGCGTTGCCATGGACCGAATGAAGATGCCGCTGTCGAGGGCGACGGACTCCATGCGAATGCGATCACCGAGCAGTGCGCCGCCGGTGAACGGCGACGTTGGATCCACCGCGATGATGCCCACCGTGAGCCCCTGCCTGCGATAGTGCTCGGCGAGTCGGGTCGTGAGGGTGCTCTTGCCCGCGCCCGGTGGTCCCGTGATGCCAATGCGCCGTGCACGCCCGAGCATCGGATGAAGCGATGCGAGCAGGCGGGCTGCGCCCTCGCGGCGATTTTCGACGATGGAGATCGCGCGCGCGAGTGCGGCGGGCCGACGCGCCGCGAAATCCTCGAGCAGTTTTGCCTGCGAAGTGAACGAAGGGGTCGGCATCTCACTTTTCACTGCGGTGCCCGGAGCGGAACGGGCGGAGCGGCATCTGCACGCTGCGCGAGCAGGCGCTGGATGCGCGTGGGCGTTGCTCGCACGACCGTGAGCTCGAGGGAGCCGAGCACGAAACGCTCGCCAACAACAGGGATTCGGCCGAGTGCTCGCACGATCAATCCGGCGAGCGGCTGCGAGCGATCTTCCACCCACGGCGGGAGCTGCGCTTCGAAGCGAGTCGCAACCTCCGCTGCCGGGATGGACGCATCGAGCACCACCGCGTGCCGCGAGTGTCCGACGTCGGCGATCGCAGGCTCGTCGTGCTCATCGTGGATGTCGCCGACGAGCTCCTCGAGCAGATCCTCGAGCGTCACGATTCCGGCGGTGCCTCCGAACTCGTCGACGACCACGGCAAAGTGAAACTGGCCGCGCAGCATCTCGAACAGCATCTCGCTTACGCGCTTCGTGGCCGGCGCGTGAGGTACGGGACGGAGCGGCGCCATGCGCTCGCCGCCATCGCGGAACACGTCGAACACGTGAATGACGCCCACGATCTCGTCGACCGATTCGCGGTACACGGGCACGCGGCTGTAACCGGATTTCGCGATCACCGCGGCCATCTCGAGCGGCGAGAGCGCGATGTCCACGGCGAACACTGCGGTGCGCGGAGTCATGACGTCACGCAGCACGCGCTCGCCGAATTGCACCACGCCCGTGATGATGTCGATCTCTTCACGCTCACCGATTCCCTCGAGCTGCCCTTCGCGCAGCAGCTCCTCGAATCCTTCGCGCCGCGATTGCTCGTTCGAGGTAGGTCGCACGCTCGCTGCGGCGACTGCGCTCGCGCCGCGTTCCACTGGCGACAGAAGCGCAGAAGTGGCGCGCAGCGTGGGCAGGAGCACCGGCACAAGCTTCGATGACCAGCGGCGCGCAATCGCGCGAGGCAGAAGCTGTCCTATCACGAGTACGGCGAGCACGAAAACGAGAACCTCGAGCACGACGCCAAGTACATCGTTCGCCGGACGCGTGCCAATCGCCATCCCCGCGATAATCGCGAGCAACGCGGCGGCACTTCCGGAAGCCGCGAGAAGCTGGTGCAGGCGCTCCAGGTACGCTTCGGCCGTCACCTTTCCCGTGAGCTGCTGCTCCACCCAGTCGCGCAGCCAGAGACGACTGGCGGATCGCAGCGCGGTGGCGGCGGCAGTCAGCCAGGCGGTGAGCACGAGGAGCAACGCGAGCACCCAGATCATCGCGCGCTCACTGCGCCCGCCGTTTCCAGTCGCTCGAAGTAGAGCCGGTCGATACGGCGCCTGACCACACGTTCGACCACCACCCGGAAGCCGAGCAACGTGAGGGTCTCACCGGCGCGCGGTACGCGGCCGAGTCGCTGGAAGATGAGCCCGCCCACTGTGGTCATGTCCTTGTCCTCGAAATGCTCGCCAAGCGCCTCCGAGAGCTCATCCAGCGTCACGCGTCCAGAGACCCAGAACCGCGTGTTCGCCTCGGCGACGATCGGTGGCTCCTCCCAGTCGTTCTCGTCGCGGATGTCTCCGACGATCTCTTCCAGGATGTCCTCGATGGTGAGAAGTCCCGCGGTCCCCCCGTACTCATCCACCACGATCGCGATGTGCGTGCGCGTCGATTTGAAGTCGCGAAGCTGCGAATCGATCGCCTTGCTCTCAGGGATGAATGAAGCGGGGCGCACGAGCGACGCCCACCCCGTCGCCGGCTCCTTGTCCGCAATGACCGCCGCGAGCAGATCCTTCGCGTACAGTATGCCGACGACCTGATCCAGCGTGTCGTCGTACACGGGGAGTCGCGCGTGCTGCGAGCTCCGCACCCGATCCACCACTTCCGACCAGGGCGTCGACTTTTCGACACCAACGATGTCTACCCGCGGCACCATCACTTCCTGCACCTCGGTATCTCCGAGCGAGAACACGCGGCGGAGAATCGCGCGCTGCTCGCGCGGCGTCTGCGGGCCGTGCGCCACGACGTCCCGCAGCGGCGCCGTACTCCCCTCGCGTTCCTCACTCAAGGGAGGCGGCGGGAGCAGCCGCGCGAGCATGCCGTCGATGGCGGCTCCCGTGCTCACGAGGGGATTCATCACCAACTCGACGAGTGAGACAAACGATGCGAAGCGTGCGAGCACGGCCGAGCCGAGCATGTCGCCCACCTCGCGCGGCAGGATCTCGCCGAGTACGAGAATCAGCACCACACCGCCAAGAGCGATGGCAAGAGCCACGGGTGCGGCGCGCTCCCACGACGACGTCGCTATCGCGAATGCGCCTCCACACGTGATCTGCGCCAGAAGCCGCGTGATCGACAGCGCCCGATGCGTGCGCTCACGTGCGTCGCCCCGCGGCAGCGTGCTCCCCTCGCGCGGCTGCGTTTCCCGGCCGGCTGTGAGCAGCGCGCCATCCACCAGTGCACACAACGCGGAGAGAACCAGCGCGAGAACCGCAGCGACGATCCAGACGACGATCATGTGGTCGCGAGCACGCGCGCGAGGACCTTTTCCTGTTGCTTCCACATCCGTGACGTGGTGCGAGTGCCGGCGTCCGAGTGCTCGTAGCCGAGCACGTGCAGCGTGCCGTGCACCACCAGCCGCGCAAGCTCTTCGCGCACAGGCACACCGTGTTCCAGCGCGTTCGCGCGCGCCACGACAGGAGCGATGTAGATGTCCCCGATCACCGGCGCGCCTTTCTTCGCGCCGCGAAAGCCGAAGGAGATCACATCCGTTGCGCCCCGATGACCGAGATGCTTCGAGTTGAGGCGTGCGATCGCGGCGTTGCTCAGGAAGGTGATCGACAGCATCGCATCCCGCACCCGCTCCGACGCGAGCGTCGCACGCGCGATCGACTCCACGCGCGCTGCCGCGAGCGGAACACGCATATCACGCGCGGATACGTACACGCTCACGCTCATACCGACGCGAACTCCGATGTCACGCCGCCGCTCGCAGCAGGGTAGTCGATGCGCGCGTGGTTCATGCTGGAGAAGACGCGCGCGAACTCATCCTTGATCACGTCCAGATCGCGCAGCGTGAGCGGCGACTGATGGAGCTGGCCCTGATCGATGCGCTGCTTGACGATGTGATCGATCACCTCGCGCACACGTTGTGGCGTCGGCTCCTGCAGCACGCGCACCGATGCCTCCACGCCATCGGCCAGCATGCAGATCGCGGTCTCGGCCGATTGCGGTACGGGTCCCGGATAGATGTAGTCCGCGACATTGGGGATCGGCGCGCCATCGCCAGTTCGCGCCTTCTCCTCGAAGTACGTGATGTGCCCCGTGCCGTGATGCTCCGGGATGAATGCCGCGATCGAGGCCGGGAGGTGGTACTCCGCGGCGAGGTCGAGTCCTTCCTGGATGTGATTTCGTATGATCGTCGCGCTCGTGCCCGGCTTGAGCACGTCGTGCGGGTTGCGGCCGCCCGCCTGGTTCTCCACGAAATACTGTGGCTTGGCCAGCTTCCCGATGTCGTGATAGTACGTGCCCACCCGTCCCAGCAGCCCGTTCGCGCCGACCGCATTGCACGCCGCCTCGACGAGATTCGCCATTGCGATCGTGTGCGCGTATGTCCCCGGCGCCTCGAGGCTCAGCCGTCGCAGCAGCGGACGGTTCAAGTCCGACCACTCCACGAGCGTCAGCGCCGTCGTCACTCCCGTCAGCCGCTCGGCCAGCG
>JBDTXN010000049.1:0-18515 GCA_040006175.1 Gemmatimonadota bacterium
TCTGCACGCCGACGTCGTCGCACCTCGATCTCACGATCTGGGCGCTCGAGCACGGTTACCATGTGCTGTGCGAGAAGCCGGTGGCGCTCTCTGTGCGCGAGGCATGCCGCATCGCGGACGCGTCGCGCGCGGCGGGGCGCGTGGTGATGCCCTGTCACCAGTACCGCTACAATCCCGTATGGGTGCAGCTCAGGAAGTGGCTTGCCGAGGGTGCCATCGGCCGCTGGCATCTGGCGGAGCTGCGCGTGTACAGACTGATGGCGGATCGCGGCACGAGCGCCGATCCAACTCCATGGCGCGGTCTGCAGGCCGATGCGCGTGGCGGCATTCTCCTCGACCACGGCACGCACCTCATCTATCAGATGCTCGATGCGGCGGGCGTGCCTCCGCGGGTGCGTGCGTGGACTGGGCTCCTCCGCCATCGTGACTACGACGTCGAGGATAGCGCGCATTTGCTCTTCGAGTATCCGGAGCGCATCGGCATGATGTTCCTCACGTGGGCCGCGCGCCATCGCGAGAGCCAGGTGCGCTTCGTCGGCGACGAGGGATCGATCGACTGGATCGGCGGGACGCTTCGCCTCGAGCGTGATGGCACTATCGACACCTTCGACTATTCGGCGCAGCTCGAAAAGTCTGCGTATCCCGCGTGGTTCGCCGGCCTGTTCAATGCATTCGCGGACGCAATGGACGAGAGAAATCTCGCTCCGTCGCTGCGCGACATTACGAACGTCGCAGCGGTGCTCGAGGGCGCGTATGAGGCTGCGCGCACCGGAGTCGTGCAGGAAGTAGAGTCCGCCTGAGCCTGACGGCCGGTTGCGCGCTGCACTTGCGCATCCAGCCATTCCCCGCCATGCTCCTCTCGCGACAGAAACTCGTGTGCGACGGATACCCCTCGCACATTGACAACGAAACTCGCTGGCTCACTCTCAAGAACGGGACGATCATGGCGCTCATGCTCCGGGAGCAGACCACTGATGAATGCCGCTGCGCGTGTCACCGCGCTGGTGCCGTCGTGATGCACGTGCTGCAATGTTGCCGTCGTTGCCCCAAATGCACCCGTTCAGTGGTCACATCCCGCTACGCAGCGCACGTGATGGAGTGCCACCCGGGCGGCGTCATGCGAGAGCGCGATGTCTCCGCACCGCCCCCACCCTGACGTTTAGCGCGACACTGCGATCTCGTACGCGCGCTTCTCGAACTCCGCGCGCGCACGGGCAATGAGATCGAGCACGGACCGCTTCTCCGCTGCAGTATTGTAGCCGCCGTGTCGCTCCGCGCCCTCGCGAAGGCGCTCGATCCAGCCGATGAAGTAGTGCGCATCGTCAGGTGAGCGCGGCGGTATACCCGCGATCGTCAGATACACCGGACTCGTAGTCGCGAACGGATAGATGTCGAGCACGGGCGGCGTGGCGTGCTCGCTCCACGCGCGCAGCGTGATCCACCCACTCTTGTCCACCGGCAGCTTCAGCGTGGCGGACGCGCTCTTCCGATCGGCAGACAGCGGCACCTCCGCTACGACCGTTCCGTTCTGCACGAGCTCCAGATGCTCCACGGGCACGATCGAGTGCATCACTGCGCGCACGCTCAGCGAATGATCGCCGAGGGGAAAGGCAATCTCGTCTCCGGGCTCCTTTCCGTTCACCGTGAGCGAGAGCAGTGGCCCATTCGTCGCGAATGTGTGGCCGCCTTTGAGCGCACGCAGATAGCTCGCGTGGTGCAGCTTCGCCCCGCTGTGCACGTAGACGCGGTTCATCCCGACCGGCCCGCGCAGCGATGCAAAGTTCGTCATCGCATCCGTGCCGGCACCCGCGGGAATCCTGAAGCCGCAGTTGAGCAGCCGGTACCACACGCTCGCGGTCGAGCGATGATCGCTGAAGCCCAGGATCTCCATGTAGTCGACTTTCCCGAGCGCGACGTCCACCGGGAGCTCGTTCGTGACGCGCCGGACGGTGTCCTCAGGATTCGGAATCTCATCGAACGGATGCACGTAGCCGGTGAGCGCACCCTGCGAATGTCCGAGATCGAAGACGTTGGCATTCGCGGGATAGAGACTCCCCGCAGGCGTATTCGCATACGCCGCGTACCCCGGAAGAATGATGTTTCTGGTCAGCCCCAGAAGACCGCTGTGCCCCCAGTAGCTCGTGTGGAACTCCTGACCGTGCACGATGAGCGTCGTCGGTGTAGACACCGCATCGGGGAGTCCGTTGCCGAAGTACGAGATGTCCGGCACACGCTGCTCCTTGTTCACGATCAGCTCCTCGATCACGTGCAGATCTTCCGCGCGAGCCATGAACGCGAGCTGCCTAGGCACGGTGCGGTAGCTTCCGCCATAGTTCATGTGCACGTGCAGATCGCCACTATACCAGCCTCTCGCCGGAAGATCGACGAGGCGGCGCATGATGACGTGCACGGTCGTCGCGCCGTGCGGGGTCACTTGCACGCCCTGCGTGCTCATCGCGTATTCGAGACCGTGCGTCACTTGAACCGTGACCGGGCCGGCAGGCAGCTGAAGATGGGAGTTGCCGGACGTGTGATGGTATCCGACCTCGTAGTGCCGTTCGCTTCGATCGAACGAGTCGTCCGCATGCATCAGCGCGTCGGAAGGCGCCCAGCTTCGACCATCTGCCCCGGTGACAGACACCCGCGCATCGAGCGGGCGCCCGCGTTGATCCGACACGGTGATCGTGAGCGTGCCAACCGGCTCAATGAAATCGAGCGCACGCGCTTCTACCCGATGCTTCGAGGCACCCGGCATGTCGAGCACCCACAGCGACGTGTTTCCGCCTTCGTTCGAGATGTATGCGATGTGCCGCGCATCGTGCGACCAGCGCGGACTCGTCGCGTCGAACGCCCCATACGTGAGCTCGAAGGGCACGCCGCCGTCGCTCGTCATTTCCCAGAGCTGGTTGTACTGCGTGCCGACGTAGGAGCTGTAGACAATGCGTTTTCCGTCCGGAGACCAATCGGGACGCGCCTTCCACGTCGTCTCCTCGAAGTGGATCTGCCGCATCGAGTCACTCGGCTCCGCGCTCATGCGCCAGAAGCCACCGGTCCCCCAGATCTGCCCGCGGTTGGAGATGAGGATGAGCTCCTTTCCGTCCGGCGACCACGTGGGCGAGAGATAGTGGTCGTACACGCTGTAGTAGTAGCGCGGAAGCTTGCTGTCGCGATCGGTGGTGATGCGCTTCGCACTTTCGCCCTTCCCGCTTCGCACATCCATCGTGTACACGTGCCATCGGCCCTCGAACGCCGTGCTCACGAACGCGATCCGCGTTCCGTCCGGCGACCACCGCGGCTCCAGGTTCACCGCACGGTTGGTCGTCAGCGGCGTGACATTCCCCGTAGAAAGCTCGAGCAGCTCGAGCTCCACCGAGTTTCCGTCGTAGCGGTCGAAGGCGACATACTTGCCGTCGGGTGAGACATCGGGCTGGTAATCGTAGCCGCCCCCTGCCGTGAGCTGCGTCGCCGCCGTGGTGCTCAACGCCTGCTTCCAGAGCGATCCGCGCATCGAATAGACCAGCGCGGAGTCGTTCGGCATCCACGCGGCGCCGCTGGGCCCCGTCGTGAGCTGCGGCAGATACATCTCGCGGAAGTAGTAGGGGTGCGGCACGTTGATCTGCTTGAGCACCGCCTCGCGCTGCGCGGAAAGCGAGGAGGCGAACAGCAGAGCGGCGGCAGCGAGCAGGGTGCGACGCACGAGAATCTCCTTGGAAGCCGTCAGGCGAAGAGCAGAAAGACATCGTACAGCGCATGCGTCCACGCCACGATCCCGAAGCCGCGCAGCAGATAGAGCGCGCTGAAGAACAGTCCCGCGATCATCCGGAAGGTGAAGGACTGCACCGTGAACACATCCCCGTACGCGCCGATGTAATGGAAGGCGGAGAAGATCACGGCGCCAAGCACCACAGCGAATCCGCCCGCAATTCTCGGCGTCATTCCGAGAACCACGCGGCCCAACGTCGCCAGTCCGCTCACCAGAATGACACGAAAGAGCAGCTCCTCGTACAGCCCCGCGCCGAGCGACACCATCAATCTGGTGGGCGTGTCGAGCTGCTGCATGGGGGCGAGCGCCAGCATGTGCAGAGTGCCGAGGAGCCGCGCCGTGATCAGCCCGACCACCACGCCGAACGCGAGCGCCAGGGCGACCGACTCGCCGAGCATCCATGTGAAGTACGGCGCGCGGAGCGGCTGACTGTTCTCACGTTTGTCCCTCCACGCTCCCCAGACGAACATCGCGACGAGCAGAATCCCGAACGCGAGCGGCCCCCATCGTCCGAGCGCGGCGTAGAATACAGACTTGAGGATGACGTCCGCACCGTTGCGCACCCCGTGCGTCTCGCCGGGGGGCAGGATCGTAGCGAGGAGCTCGTAGAGGGCGAGCAAGGGGAGCGCGAACATGTAGCTGTAGCGTGGCGCGCGACTCGCCCGCCAGTACGACTGGAGAGCGCTCCCCGCCACTCAGCCTCCCTTGAGGTAGAGCTTCTGCGGGTCGAGCACCTCACGCAGCAGCCGCAGCTCCTCCGTCGTGGGCGGCTCCACGGTGCTCAGCGAGTCGCGAACGCGCAACGGCCATCCCACTCGCGAGGCGACGTCCTCCGTGACCATGCCGGGGTAGAGCGACGCGAGCTCCATCTCTCCGTCCACATCGGACGCGCACAACACGCCGCGATCGGTGATCACCTTCACGGGCCCCTTGCCGGGCATCTCCCACTCGCCGCGCGACTTTCCTCTGGACCGATTCCCTGGACTCGTGATGTAGTCCACGGCTTCCGGAAACGCACGCGTGCTCAGGCGCGAGATGATCACCGTGCGCTGCGCGTGCGTCGCGATCTCCGCCGCACCGCCGCTCCCGGGGAGCCGCACCTTCGGCTTCGCGTAGCTACCGACCACCGTCGTATTGATGTTGCCGTACTTGTCGATCTGCGCACCGCCCAGGAATCCAACCTCGATCCGCCCGCCCTGCAGAAAGAGCTGGAAGATGTCGGCCATCCCCGTCACCATCAGCGACCCCGTCACGAGCGACGGATCGCCGATCGACACCGGCAGCCGCTCCGGCAGGGCACCCACTGCTCCCGATTCGTAGATCAGCACGAGCCCCGGCGCATGCGTCGCGCGCGCGAGGTTGCATGCGAGATTCGGGAGTCCGATGCCGACGAACACGATCTCGCCATCGCGGAGCTCGCGCGCCGCAACGACCGTCATCATCTCCTCGGCCGAGTACTGCACGTCAGTAGCCGTAGTTCACCCCTGCGCAGAACATGTCGCGCGCAGCCAGACGTGTGGTGAGCCCTTCGTGGAGCGCCAGATATTCGGTGCGGTCCTTCACCCCCATGACGTACTCGTCGAGATAACTCGCGAGGGTGGCGGGATCGCGCGAGATGTTTTCCCACGCCAGATAAAAATCGTTGTCGCGATCGTAGTGGCCCTGCGCGTACGACGGATGCGCGCCCCATGGCTCGACGACGACAGCGTCGACGATCATGCCGGGAATGACCGTGCGGTTCGGATCCGCACGCACGACGCTCGTGTCGACGAGCTCCTCGACCACGACGATCACGTGACGCGACGCAAAGGCTGCCTCCTTTTGCACGCCCAGCAGCCCCCAGATCTGCGCATTGCCTTCGGCGTCCGCCCGCTGGGCGTGCACGATCGTCACGTCCGGATTGAGTGCCGGTACCGCGGCGAGCAGCTCGCCCGTGAACGGGCACGTCACCTGCCGAATGAGGGGATTTGAATCCGGGATGTCCGTGCCCTTGTAGTCGCGCAGTGGCCAGAACGGGAGATGTGCCGCGCCTGCGCTGAAGCGCGCGACCATGCCGAAGTGCGAGTATTCCTCGATCTCGAGCGGCGGTGCACCCTGCTCCACCGCGCGCCGGAACGCGTGCAGCGATCCGACGCCGGGATTCCCCGCCCACGAAAAGACGAGCTTGCGCGCGCATCCCGCGGCGATCAGCTGATCGTAGATGAGATCGGGCGTAAGACGGCAGAGCACGAGATCGCGGCGCTTCTGCCGGATGATCTCGTGCCCCGCCGCAAAACAGATGAGGTGTGTAAAGCCTTCGACGACGACCGTGTCTCCGTCGTGCACGAAGCGCGAGATCGCATCGCGCATCGACACGACCTTGGACGCCACCGGCGCCGCCTCGCTCACGTCAGCGAAGTCAGCGCGCGATCGATGATCGACACCGCGATGTCGATGTCCTGTTCGTCGATCACGAGCGGCGGCGCCAGACGCAGCGTGCTCTTGCCGCAGGTGAGCAGCAGCAACCCCTCCTCGAACGCCTTCTCGACGAGCGCGCGCGCCAGCTCGGGCGCGGGCTCCCGCGTATTGCGGTCCTTCACGAACTCGACGCCGATCATGAGCCCCATGCCCCGCACGTCGCCAATGGACGCGTGCTTCTGCTGCAGATCGCGCATGGCGCCAATCAGCTTCTCGCCAAGCGCGGGCACCTTCGGAAGGAGCTCGTCTTCGACGACGTCCAGCGTGGCCATCGCCGCAGCGACGGAAACGGGGTTTCCGCCAAACGTCGAGCCGTGCGCGCCATTCTCCCACTTGGTGATGGACTCCTTCGCGATGATCGCCCCGAGCGGCATCCCCGACGCGAGCCCTTTTGCGGTGAGAAGGATGTCCGGCTCGATGCCCGCGAACTCCGTCGCCCACATCTTGCCCGTGCGGCCCACACCGCACTGGATCTCGTCGCACACGAGCAGGATGCCGTGCCTGTCGCACAGCGCCCGGAGCGCCGGAAGGAACTGTGGCGGCGGCACGATGTATCCACCCTCGCCCTGGATCGGCTCGACGAATATCGCGGCGACGTCGCGCGGGTCGAGCTGGCGCGCAAAGAGCTCCTCGATCGCGCCGATGCTGTGCAGATGACAGTCGGCGTGCGCCTGACCGCAATCGCAGCGATACGGATTCGCGTAGCCTACATGGTAGACCTCGGAAAGGAGCGGCCCGAAGCCGGCGTGCTGCTTGACCTTGCTCGAGGTCAGGCTCATTGCGCCATACGTGCGGCCGTGGAACGCACCCTTGAACGCAATCAGCCCCGCGCGCCTCGTCGAGTTGCGCGCAAGCTTGATCGCCCCATCAACCGCCTCGGCGCCCGAGTTCGAGAGAAAAACGCGCTTCTTGCTCGGGCCTGGTGCGAGCTTCGCGAGTCGCTCGAAGAGATCCGCCAATCCCTCGAAGTAAAAATCGGAGCCGCAGATGTGCAGGAACTTGTCCGCCTGCGCCTTGATGGCGGCGATCACCCTGGGGTGTCCGTATCCCGTGGATGCCACCGCGATACCCGCCATGAAATCGAGGAATCGATTGCCGTCCACATCTTCCACCATCGCCTTCTCGCCGCGCGCGATCACGAGCGGATACTCCTTGATGTAGCAAGGCGAGGCGAACGCCTCGTCCTGCTCCACGACGCGCCGTGCATTGGGGCCCGGCACTGGAGTCTTGATGAACGGATAGCTGCGCGTTGCCGCGGGGGCGGAGGTGGGACGGACGGTGGCGGTCATGGACGTTGCACCAGTGTGAAAACGTGAAAGTACGGCAGCGGCGGAGAGGGCTGGACGTCAGCCGAATCCCTACTCCGAGACCGGTGCGTGGATGGTCGTACGACTCTGTTCGCGCATGAACTGCATTACATAGTAGGGACCACATCCGCCCTTGCCGCTGGATCCGGATCCCTTCCAACCCGTGAACGCCTGAGCGCCGGGCCATGCGCCGGTCGTCGCGCCCGTTCGCTTGTTCGCGTAGCACACGCCGGCCTCGACCTCGTCGAAGAAGCGCGCGACCTCCTCCTCACGTCCGCTGTAAATGCCGGCGGTGAGCCCGTACTCCGTGCGATTGCTCTCCTCGATCGCCTGCTCGAACGAGGAGATCTCGCCGATCGCCAGCAACGGCGCGAACAGCTCGGTGCGAAAGAGGCTGCTCTCGAGCGGGAGCAGCGCGATCGCAGGCGAAACATAGTAGCCCTTCGCCTGCGCGCCGCGCGTGAGGCGCGTACCTCCGAAGATCACCTTCCCTTCCGACTTGGCCTGCGCGACCGCGCGCTCGTATCGCAGCACGGACTGCTCGTTGATCACCGGCCCGAAGTACACGTCGCGCTCGGAGGGATCGCCGATCACGATCTGCTCCGTCTTTGCCACGAGCGCATCGATGAATTCCCTGGACACCGACTCGTGCACGTACACGCGGGAGGTGGCCGAGCACTTCTGGTTCTGGAGTCCGAAGGCAGACTTCATCACCCCTTCGGCGGCCATGTCTATGTCCGCCGAATCCATGACGATCGCCGCGTTCTTCCCACCGAGCTCCAGCAGGCAGGGGCGCGTCCACTTCGCACTGAACTCCGCGAAGATGCGCATCCCCACTTCCTTCGACCCGGTGAACACCACGCCGTCCACGCCCGGGTGACGCCAGATCGCGTCACCCATCGCGTGGCCGTCGCCCTGAATCAGATTGAACACGCCTGCGGGGACCCCCGCCTCGCGGTAGACCTCGTACAGCTTGAGCCCCGTCCACGGTGTCTCTTCCGCCGGCTTGTAGACGATCGTGTTGCCGGCGACGAGTGCCGCGGAGGACATGCCGGCGGAGAGCGCGAGCGGGAAGTTGAAGGGCGCAATGCAGGCGAAGACGCCAAAGGGGCGGAGCACGTCGACGTTGCGTTCGATCGGCGTCATCTTCGCCATGTCGCGCACGAAGCCGTTCGCGTCCTCCATCTGCTGGCAGTAGTAATCGATGAGATCCGCCGACTCCTCGGCATCGCCCATCGCTTCGAGGCGGCTCTTCCCGACCTCGACGCTCATGATCGCGGCGAGCTCGAACTTGCGCTCGCGAATGAGCTCCGCGGCGCGACGGAGGGGTGCGATGCGCTCCGCGGCGCTGCGGTGCGCCCACTCCCTGGCTGCGGCGCGCGCCGCTTTCACCGCGAGATCGATCTGCTCCGGGCGGGCAGTGTGGAAAGTTCCGAGCACGCGCGACTTGTCGATCGGCGAGGTATCCACGAGCTGCTCCGCCGTCGTGGTTACCGCTTTGCCGTCGATGTACATCGGGTATTCCTTGCCACTCGCGCCGCGCACGCGCACGACAGCTTCGTCGAACATCGCGTGGAACTGCTCGAGGTCGACGTTCGTCGACGTGTAGGTGATCTTGGGAAGCGCAGCCGATGTCATGATGACGGAGAAGAGATCAGGTCGTGGCGAGCGCGCCGGCCACGGAAGCGTCGTAGGCGGCGCGGAATCGCGTGACGAGCTCGTCGATTTGCGACGGCTCGATGATGAACGGAGGCGCGAGCATGATGATGTCACCGTCGACGCCGTTCGCGTGCCCCATGTTCGGCCACACCATCAGCCCGGCGAGCAGCGCCGCATCCGTAAATCGCTCGGCGACCCTGGCCTTTCGCGGAAACGGCGTGCGCGCGTCACGGTCGAGCACGAGCTCGACGCCGGCGAGCATGCCTCGCCCGCGGACATCACCGACGTGCGGAAGATCGAGCAGCGCCGAGAGCTTTTCGTGGAAGACACGTCCCATCGTTGCGGCGCGCGCGACGAGCGCGTGCTCGCGCAGATAGCGCAGGGTGGCGACTCCCGCGGCGCAGAGTACCGGGTGATGCGAGAACGTCTGCGCGTGTGCCAGCGCGCCCGAGCCGCGCGCGATCACGTCGATGATGCGGCGCGGCGCGGCGACCGCCGAAAGCGGTGTGTAGCCGCCGGCGATCCCCTTGCCCATCGTCATGATGTCCGGCGCGACGCCGTACGGCTCGAGTGCCGACCATGTGCCGGTGCGCCCCGCGCCGCACGCGACTTCGTCGGCGATGAAGAGCACGTCGTGGCGGTCGCAGATGTCGCGTACCGTTCGCCAATAATCCGGACGAGGTACGGTTGCCCCCGTGGACGAGCCGCCGACCGGCTCCGCGATGAATGCGGCGATGCGATCTGCACCAATCTCCAGAATCTTCTTTTCGAGCACGGCACCCGAGCACACCTCACACGACGCGTCGGTGCCGCGACATGCGCAGTAGTACGCGAGCGGCGCCGGTACGCGGTGCACGTCCACGATCCACTCGCGGAAGAACGTCGCATAGTGCGGACGTGCGGATGCGGACATCGCGAGAAGTGTGTTGCCGTGATAGCCCGGAGAGAGCGAAAGGATGTCCTGTTTCTCCGGTCGGCCGCTCTCCACCCAATACTGTCGCGCGAGCTTGAGCGCAGCCTCCACCGCCTCGGAGCCGCTCGAGAGAAAATAGATGTGATCGAGATCGCCAGGCGTGAGCGCTGCGAGCTCCGCCGCGAGGACCTCGGCGGGCTGAGTGGTAAACGCAGCGCCGCTCACATACGCGATGCGCGACGCCTGCTCCGCGATCGCGGACGCGATCTCGCGCACGCCATGCCCAATGTTCGCCACGAAGGCGCCCCCGGAGCCGTCGAGGTACCGTTGACCCTGGTCATCCCACAGGTAGCACCCTTCTCCCCGCACGATCTGCGGGTAATCCCGGGTGAGTTTCCGGTAGAAGACGTGACCCTCTGGATAGCGATGCGTGGCAGCGATCGGGCAGTTCCTGGAGGGGAGAAATCCTAAGTTATGGCTTCGGAAGCCCGGGAAACAGGGTCATTCGACATGCCGGAACACCCGCGGCACGCGTCACGCACCACGCCCCTTTCCTATTTCTTCAAGGGAGGTTCAGATGCGTGGAATAATTCCGATCGTCGCGGCCGCAGTCGTCGCCGCCGGATGTCATAACGCCAACACGACGGGCTCACCGAGCCCCTCGAATTGCGATCCTTCAGTAGCCACGTGTCCCCCGGGTACGGAGCCGGGAACGGGCACGACGGGCACGACCACCGGCACGAGTACGGGTACCGGCACTGCAACCGGCACCGGGACCACCGGCAACACAGGCACAGGAACGACGACGAACCAGCCGCCCACGACAACGCCGCCGGCGCAGCCGCCGCGGCATCGTTGAAGATCGATCAGAACGGAACGAAAGACCCGCGTGGCTCACGCCGCGCGGGTCTTCACGTCTATTCCTTCATCGTTCGTTCGTGCTCCGCTAAACCGCGCGGCGGCCGGTGATCAGGCGCACCAGCACGACTACGACGGCGATCACGAGAAGCAGATGGATTAGCCCGCCCGCGACGTGAAACACGCCGAAGCCGAGAATCCAGAGAACGAAGAGAATAACCGCAAGTGTCCAAAGCATTGTCGAAGCCCCCGCTCTAGGGTGAGTAGTACGCGATCCTTGTAAGCAACACGCGTACCGCTGGGTCCGGACGAGTCGGTGCGACTCCAGCCTCGATCCACGCGCTTGCTGGTCTCCGCTCGCCGGCATACACTCCTCCACCGCTCACTCCCCCTATTATCGATCGCGCCCACATGATGGCTCGCTTGGTGACATCTGTGGCGTCAGGCGCATCCGCATGCCTGTTCGCGATCTCCATGGCCGGCGCGCAGCGAGGCGCGCGCGCGCTCACGATCGCCGACATGAATCGCTTTGCGGACGTGAGCGAGCCTCGAGTCTCCGGTGATGGTGACTGGGTCGTTTACACATCCTCCGCCGCGGACACTACGCACGACCACTCGAATGGCGACATCTGGCTCGCGCGCTGGGACGGCACGCAGCTGAGGCGGATGACGTCGGGGACGGAGGACGAGCATTCACCGCGATTCGTGGGACGCACGCGCGCGATTTCCTTCCTCTCGCCACGCAGTGATCCCAGACACTCCGATCAGCTCTGGCTTCTTTCCATGGACGGTGGCGAAGCTCGCAAACTCACGGCGATACGCGACGGAATCGACGACTACTCATGGTCGCCCGACGGAAAGCGCGCAGTGTTTGCCCTGCACGACTCCACCGTCGATGCAGACAGCGCACCTCATCCGATCGTGCTGAAGCGGTTCCAGTTCAAGCAGGACGTCCAGGGCTACCTCGATACGCATCGCGTGCATCTGTGGATCTTCGATGTGGAGACACGGTCGCTCACGCAGCTCACGAGTGGCGATCACGATGACTTGATGCCCGAGTGGTCACCCGATGGCTCCGCGATTCTCTTCTCGTCGAAGCAGCAGAAGGATCCCGACCGCACGGACAACTGGGACCTCTACGTGATTGCGCCGACCCCGGGCGCCACGGCGCGCCAGCTCACGCACAACGATCTCGATGACAGCGATCCACAGTGGGAGAGCCGAGCGGCGTGGAGCCCGGACAGCAAGGAAATCGCATTCCTGCAGGGGGGTCCGGACAGCCTGATCTACTTTTCGCCGCAGCGTCTCGCCGTCGTCTCCGCCGCGGACGGTCCCGTGCGCATCGTGAGTCGCACGGTCGATCGGAGCTTCGTGAACCCGGCGTGGTCGGGGGACGGGAAATCGATCTACGTGCAGCTCGAGGACGATGGCTCGATGATTCTCGCCCGCGTGCCGCGCGTGGGCGGAACGATCGAGCGCGTGCTCGACGGCGCGAGATCCCTCGCTGCCGTGGCCACAGGCGGGCCGCACGTCGCGTTCGTGCAGAGCACACCGACGCATCCGAACGAGCTGTTCGCTCTGGATGGCGGCGACGCGCGCCAGATCTCCGATGCAAACCCGTGGCTTCGCGAGGTTCGACTCGCACCGCAGGAGCCGATCACGACGAAGAGCAAGGATGGCACCGTCGTTCATGGCTTCGTCATGCGCCCCGCCGGCAGCGGGGAGCGCGACCCACTCCCGACCATCCTTCGCCTGCACGGCGGTCCCGTATCGGAATGGGAGAACGGCTTCGAGCTCTCATGGCAGATGCTGGCGGCGCACGGCTTCGCTGTGGTCGGGATGAACCCCCGCGGAAGCTCGGGTCGCGGGTTCGCATGGGCGAACGCGATCTACGCTCACTGGGGGGAGAATGACGTCGACGACGTGCTCTCCGGCATCGACTACCTCGTGGCACAGCACCTCGCCGATCCCAAGCGCCTCGCAGTGGGCGGGTGGAGCTATGGCGGCGAGCTCACGGACTACGTGATCGCGCGCGACACGCGCTTCAAGGCCGCGGTCTCGGGCGCCGGCATTGGCAACGTGCTTGCGGGCTTTGGCACCGATCAGTACGTGCGCGAGTACACGGCTGAATTGGGAGTGCCGTGGAAGCACCTCGACGCCTGGCTGCGCGTGTCGTATCCGTTTCTGCACGCGGACAGAATCGTGACGCCCACGCTCTTCATGGCGGGCGATCTCGATTACAACGTGCCTCTGCAGAACTCGGAGCAGATGTACCAGGCGCTGCGCTCGAACGACATCGAGAGCGAGCTCGTGATCTATCCGGGCGAGCACCACGGGATCACCCGGCCAAGCTTCCTCGCGGACCGGTTGGCGCGCTACATCGCCTGGTACGGATCACACCTCGGTGTTCCCTCCTCCGACCCGGCAATCCCCCAGTGAGCGCCACGCCCTTTACATGGGATCGATGAAGAGCGTCGAATAGTTCCTGGTCGGCTGGACGACGAGCTTCACGTACATCAGCTGATTCGCCACATCATAGAAGTACAAATTCCCGGTGCTCGCATCCAGCTCGGCGAGCGAGGCGGCGGCCGCGATCGGGTGATTCGAGTCGTAATCGCGCCACACCTTCACGCTCGCCACCGTCCACGGAAAGCTGATGCGCGCGTAATCGCCAGCGCTGGCATTGCGCCAGAAGATGCGAGGCTTGGTCGGCACCATCGTCGGCTGCAGCGCATACGTCCGGCCGCTGAGCAGCGACATGTTGATCGACGTGAACGCTCCGCCGCTTCCGGACATGTTCGCCGCCACGTTGTCGTCGCGTTTGATCACCATTGGCGCGACGTTCTCGCCGCCGGTCACGCCGCTCTGGAAGGTGAACTCGCCATAGACCCCGTGACAAATGTATGCGTTCCAGTCCGTACGACTCGTGCACGTATTGTCGATCAGGATCGGCATGTTCGCCGCCACGTGGGCGCCGGCGCTTCCCGTCACGCTGCCGTCGGCGTCCAGGAAGAGGGCTGCCTTGTCGCCGTCCTTGTCCGCCAGCGGGTCTTCGAGATAGACGTGATTCGCGTTCACGAACGTCGCATTGTCCGTGAAGTTCTGCGTGTTGATGCTGAATGCGTTGTGCCTGTTGTACCCGTAGGCACTCGCCGGCCGCGTCGGCGTTGATGCGAAGTTGATGAACTGCACGCGCTCCGCGCCCACTCGGCCATCGTAAAACTCGTAACCGCGGATAGGGAAGGTGGTGAGCGTCGTCGCGTTGTTTGCGCTCTCGCCGATGATGGTGGCGTCCTGCAGGAAGGTTTCGTTCGCGGCGAACGTCGCGCCGATGTCGTTGTCCGCGAGCAGTGCGTGCGTCAGCCGCAGATTCGCGCCGCGCATCCACGCACCGCGGCCGCGGTTCTTGTAGGCGGTGTAGTGATCGAAGGACGTCACGGCAACGGCCGACCCGGAGTTCGTCGGATCGACGCGCGGATTGTAGAACGTGACGGACGTGGTGCCATCGGCGTTCGGGCCGTCATCGATGTTCATCCCCGTCGAGCGATTCGAGTGCGCCGTGTTGTTCGTGAACTGCGTGAAAGCGGTCTGACGGGGCCACACGGCATCGGTGGTGGAGAGCCCGGTGGGATGCATCGGGAGCGCAATCCAGAACCCCGCGCCCATCGACCCGGCAGCGACGTTTCCGTTGTACGTGTTCGCGGGGTTCGTGATCCAGAAGGTCGCCGGGCGCATATCCGAGGGGAGCACCTGCTCCCCCGCGACGGGCGTGCGAGCGAGAATGCCGAGGTTGTTCGCGATGGTGTTGCCGTGCTCGATGCCGTCCTCGAGGAAGTAGCCGTGCCCGAGGTGGTTGTAGCAGATGTTGCCCGACACGAGCGCCATGTTCGTTCCGTGCACCGTCACGCAGCGATTGAACGTCTTCCAGATGCTGCTGTTGCGGATGTACTGGCCCGTGACATCGCCGGCCACGTGCCAGTGAAACGGATAGCGTGCGAGCCGCGACTTTTGTCCCATCTGATACAGCTCGACACCTTCGAGGTGCGCAACGGCACCCTGATAGACGATGATGTGACCGCAGTATCCGTTCGTCACGCACTCGTCGTTGCCGCGAATCGTGATGTTGCGCGAGAGCAGCCCGATCTCCGCGCGCTCGTCGAGCGAGACGCCGCCCAGATTCTGCGTCTGGCCCCAGTGCGCGTACTTGAGCGGAGTCGTCACGGTCACCTGGGCCCCCGACGCGGTTTGCACGACGAGCGGCTCCGCCTGGGCCGGGTCGAAGTCGGTCGAGGCGACCACGATGTTGTCGCCCGCCTTCCAGTCGACCGCGCGCTCCAGAGTGAGCTGCGTGGAGCCTTTGGCTGCGGTCGCCGCGAGATGCGTCCAGACGGTGCGCGCTGCGCCGTGCAACTCGAGGGAGCCACCCGAAGCGACCGAGAGCGCCTTGCTCGAGAGCCCGAGCACCGGCTCGTTCGACTCGTCACCCGTGAGCGTGATCGTCGCGCGATGTGTGTAGGGATGCGCTTCCGTCCCGATCTGCAGTGCGCCCTTCACCTGGATGAAGTTCGCCGAGAGGGCGAGATCCGAATCGGCAAAGGCGAGCGTCCCGGCAATGACGAGGCTCTTGAGCGCGGGCGGCGTGATGTCGAGCACCATTGCCTGCCCCGCCGGGACCGTCACGTCCTCGTTCGCTACGGGCACCGCGTGGGTGGACCAGCTCGCGGGGTCGGACCATCTATGCGAAGCGGGCGGCGGGGGTGGCGGCGGAGCGGTTGGCACCGAGCTGTCGGCGCTGCACGATCCGAAGACGGCTGTTGGGAGCGCAATCGCGAGGAGAGCACGCGCCGCAGATTTGATCGGATTCATGGGGCATCCTCATGGGGTGACCATCGGCGCATGGGGGATGACACCGGGGAGACCCAAAGATTGGATGCGCTGCTGAGTACGCCATAGCCGAATCAAGGCGTCGCAGGCGGCTCAGGCATATTCCGTCATGCTGACGCGTGGATCGTAACGCGCCTTTACGGTGTCGAATGGCCTTAGCTGCTTCTAGTTTTCAAGAAGTCGCGTCGCGGCCCCGAGAAGGCTCCTAACGCATCGAGCGCAGATGTGATCGGCGCGTCGATTGCATAGATGGAAGCCAATGATTCCCACTATAGACTCGCCCCGAAGCCGATTGTTGGCGGCGATTGCCGCCGTGCTCCTTAGCTCCACCGTGCAGGCATGCGCACACCCCGCCGTGATGCCCGATCCCGCCCTGGCTGCGGGCGATAGCGCGCGTGCCCTCGCAGCCGCGGATTCCGCGCGGCAGGCCGACAGCATGCGGGTGGTAGACAGCATAGCCGCGCACGGCGAGGTCGCACTGGAGGCTCCCGTGCGCCTGATGCACTTCGAGTCGCGAACGGATAGCCTCGATTACGAGACGAATCGTCGGAAGGCGGAGGAGGCGAGAGAGTACCGGATCGTCGTCTCGCTGTTCGACCGGCGCGTGTGGGTCATGAACGGCGAAGACACCCTGCGCTCTGCGCCGGCTGCTGTCGCGATGGATTCGACACTCGCGTTCGCAGGGCACGTGTGGAAGTTCGACACGCCACGCGGCAAGCGGACGGTGCGCGGCAAATCGGAGAATCCGCTCTGGATTCCTCCGGACTGGCACTACGCGGAGGTCGCAAAGGAGAATCACCTCGCGCTCTCGCGAGTGCCGCTCAAGGGCGCGGTGAAGATCGCGAACGGACGCAAGCTCCAGGTTCGCAATCAGCAGGTGGGAATTATCGTTCCGGATTCGGGGTGGGTGCCGCTACCGCTCGACGAGGAGGTCGTCTTCGACGACACCCTCTACATGCCTCCCCTCGGCACGAAGAACCGCCGTATTTATGGTGAGCTCGGGAGCTACCGCCTAGACATGGGCGACGGATATCTGATCCACGGCACGCCCGAAGAGTCGACGGTCGGCGATGCCGTCACCCACGGGTGCGTGCGCCTCAAGGACGAGGACATCACCTGGCTGTACGCGAACGTCCCGATGGGAACGAGCGTGTACATCTATTAGCGGCGCGATCAGGAGGTAGCCACTGATTGCACAATCGCTGCTCTCTTCCCCAACCGACTACTTCTCCCGCAGCAGCTCCATTGCCGCGTTGCGACCGTTCACCGCCATCACGCTTCCGCCCGGGTGCGTCGCGGCGCCACATAGCCACACGCCCTCCATCGGCGTGCGCGCAGTAAGTCGCTTCTCCCACATGTGTGCCGGCAGGATGTCGCCCTGGAAGATGTGACCGCCAGTCAGGCCCACGCGCGATTCGATGTCGGGCGGGCCGAGCACCTCGAGATCGATGATCGCGTCCGGAAAGTTGGTCGCGAAGCGCGCGATCGACGCGACCACGCGCTCGCCGACTTCCGCGCGACGCGAGTCCCAATCGCCGCGCGTGAACCGATGCGGCACGTATTGCGCGAACACGCTCAGCGTGTGCACACCCTCGGGCGCGACAGAATGGTCGTAGACCGTGTGCATGTATAGCTCGGTCCAGATGCGGTCCGGCAGCTCGCCCGCGTTCGCCTTGCGATGTCCCTCCTCCCACTCGGCCACCGTCAGCGGCGTATTCACCTGGCCGGTGTGATGCGGCTCGTTGATCCCCGGTCGTGCGCGAAAGTTCGGGAGCTCGCGAAGTGTCATGTTCACTTTGACGGTCACCCCCTCCATCGGAATGGCTTCGACCGCGGTGCGCCACGACGCGTCGGCGGAATCGCCGAGGAGTTTGAGGGTGACGCGCGGATCGGCGTTCGAGACGACGTGTCTCGCGGCGATGCGCTCTCCGGACTCGAGCTCCACACCCTCGCCTGGGAGAATTCGCCCGACGCGCACCCCCGTCGCCACGACGGCACCCGCCTCGCGCGCGACGTCGCAGAGGATGAATGAGATCGTCCCCATCCCCCCGCGCACGTATCCCCACGTGCCGGGCATGCCGTACATGCGTCCCGACGAATGGTGATACCACACGGATGCCGTGCCGGGGTCCGTGGGCGCCGCGTTGGTGCCGATCACTCCCTGTCCGAGGTACGCGAGCTGCAGCCGCTCGTCACGGAGGTATCGCTGCACGCATTCGAGAATCGACCAGTCATTCAATAGCGCGCGCGCATCGTCGTCTCCTCCAAGCCGGCGATCGATCTCTTCGCGCGTGGGGCGCGGCTCGAGCCAGAGATCGCGATCGTCTGCGGGGCGAAGCGCCTCTCGCAGTCGCGCCTTCACGCCGATCATCTCCTTCCACCCCTTCACATCGCCCGGCGCGAGCTTCCGGATGTCGGCTTCGCACCTGTCGTCATCGTTCCACAGATGCACGCTCGATCCATCCTCGAAGGGAACGAACATTCCGCCTGCGGCAGGCATCCAGTGGAAGCCGTGCGCCGCGAAGTCGAGCTCCTCGATCACCTTGGGATGAAGCAGACCGCACACGTACGCGCACGGAGAGAAACGCACGCCGGGAAACGGCTCCTCCATCGTGCAGGCGCCGCCCACACGCTCGAGTGCTTCGAGCACGAGCACGCGCTTGCCCGCGCGCGC
>JBDTXN010000050.1:0-18453 GCA_040006175.1 Gemmatimonadota bacterium
ACATCGACAGCTTCACTGGCTCAATCGTGCGATGCTGCGCGTCCCACGATGATTGTGATGTTGTCGGAGCCGCCGCCGTCCATGGCGTCCTGCAGCAACTGCTCGCACACCTGCTTCGCGGACGTCATCGTGCGAAGGCGCTCCGCGATCTGCTCGTCGGACACGTGCTTCGTGAGACCATCCGTGCACAGAAGATGCACGTTGTCCCAGTCGGACCGCAGCCGCGTAATCACCGGCAGGGATGACTCTCCGCCGATCGCGCTCGACAGCACATTCTTGAATTGCGACCGCTCCGCGATCGCGCGCGTGAAGATCCCCTGGTCGAGAAGCTCCTGCGCGATGGTCTGATCGCGCGTGATCTGCGTGAGCAGTCCGTCGCGGTAGAGATAGTATCGCGAGTCCCCCACCTGCAGCAGATAGTACCACGGCCACACGCTCATCCAGAGCGTGAGCGTCGTCGCCATCCGAACTCCGTCGCCCTCGGCGCTCGCCTGCTCGAGCACCGCCTCGTGCGACTTGAGCGCCGCGTCCTGCAGCGCCGGCGCCAGAGTGCCATCGAGGGCCGCCGCACGATCGTAGCAGTCCATAGCACTCACCATGTACTGCGTCGCAGTCTCCAGCGCGATCGCGCTCGCGCGTTCGCCGCCGGTTGCGCCGCCCACCCCGTCCGCGACCATCGCCATGAAGGCGAGGCGCTGCTCGTCCAGTGGTAGGCGGTCGGGCTCGGAGAGATTGGTGCTCAGCACGTTCACGCGACGGTGCACGGAGGCGAGGAGGAAGTGGTCCTCGTTCTTCTTGCGGACCTTGCCGCGGTCCGACACACCGTGGACGTCGATCTCGTCATCGCGCGGCATCCGCTCGGTCATCGTCTGCACCTCCGTCTTCGCGACCGGCATTGGCGACCCCATCTGGTCAATCCACCGTCGAAAGCTATATTCACGAGGCCGCATGGTATCCGGCCCGGACCACCAGCATACGCATCCCAGCGAAAGCACGCAACACGAGGACCACATTGCTGTGACTGGCTCACCGATGACCTCATCGTCGATCTCACCGATTGCCAGGCGCGGAGCCAACTGGTCCCTGTGCACACTGACCTTCGCCTCTCTGGGGCTGCTCGCGCCGACCACGATGGCCGCCGCGCAGAGCGCGCCGCAGGTTCCGCTCGTTACCGGGCTCACGATCGTGTCCGCCCTTCATTATCCCGAGGGTGATCGCGAGAACGTCGTGCGCGTGATCGATGCGGGCAGCGAGGGCGCACACTACACGTGGAGCTACGAGCAGCACGGTGGGAGCGACGCCACGCACCTCCCCGACCGCGCGTTATTCCGTCGCTTCGTGCGAGCGAGCGATCTCGCGGGAGCGCCACGTCTCGACGCTGTTTTCCCCAGCAACGCTCCCGAGGAATCGCCCGGCTTCACCGCCTTCTCCATCTCGCGCGCGGCGTACTCGCAGCTTCTCGCCGCAAAGCAGATGCGCTACACGATCACTACCATCGAGGGGGCCAAAGGGCTCGGAAAGCTGGGCGGGATCTTCGCCTCACGCATGACGATGCGCGGCACGCTCTCCCTCGTCTCACCTACGCCGGAACCCATCTCCGTGTTGCTCAACGGCGTTCGCGTGAGCCTTCCGTCCATGCATCTCAAGGGCAATTTCGTTCTCATGGATGACAAGGAAGTGATGGACATGTGGGTCCTCGCCGACAGCACCCACCCGCTTCTTCTTCGCGTCATCGACGGCACGGATGTCCTCCAGACCATCCGCATCGATCTCCCTTCCCAGGGTGCGGCGATCGAGCGCGAGCTCACGACCATTTGCCGCGCCGAGCTGCCGGGGATCTACTTTGCCTTCAACAGCGCCTCACTCGATCCCGCATCGGAGCCCGCGCTGTCCGAGATGGGGAAGCTTCTCGCGAAGCATGCCGACTGGTCGATCTCGATCGAGGGACACACCGACAGCATCGGCGGCGACGCCTCCAATCTGACGTTGTCCATGCATCGTGCCGAAGCGGTGCGCGATGCGCTCGTATCCCGCTACCACATTGCGGCGGCGCGACTGCGCTCGGCAGGCTTCGCCGCCAGACGTCCTCGCGAGCCGAATACCACGATCGAAGGCCGCGCGCGCAATCGGCGCGTCGAGATCGTGCGTCCGTGCGCCAAGTGAACGCCAGACCCGCCAGCAACCGGAGAACCTCCATGCCTCACGAAGTGCGCCCCTGGATCTTTGCGCTCACGCTGGGAATCGTCGCGTGCAAGGGCGGCGACAAGGGTAGCGGCAAAGCCGCGAGCGCCGAGAAGAAGTCGTCCGCCAAGAGCTCCGCGTCCGCACCCAAGGTGCAAACCAACAAGGCGCCGTGCGACTGGATCTCTCGCGCCGATGCCGAGAAGGCTCTCGGCGAGCCGCTCGTCGCCGATCCCGTGCGCGTGCGCAGTGCCGAGAATCCGGTGCCCCAGCCCGATGGCGACGGGTGCCTGTATCTGGTGAAGTCTCCGTCCGCAATTTCGGAGGGGAAGGTCGCCGTAGAGGTAGTCGTGGACGAGGCGGGTGCGATGCAGATGGGATTCTCCGGAGTTCCGGACATCGAAAAGGTCTTCAAGAGCAAGGAATCCCACGGCGACTCCGTCGTCGACGGACGCTGGGACTTCGAGAGTGGGCTGCCGGGTGGCGTCGCGATGCTGCGAAAGGGACGCATCGCGCTACAGGTTTTCGCATTCGGAAAGTCCGACGAGGGGAAGGCCCTCGCCGGAGCCATCCTCGATGGCATTCCCGATCTCCCTTTCGCGAACGATCCGGCCGATCCGAATGCGGCGTCGGAAGAGCCCGACCCGTGCTCGCTGATCACACGTGCCGAGGCCGAGGCGGTGCTCGGTCCACTGACGACGGCGCCGTACCGTTCGCGGGAAAATTCAGCGATCGCGCACGGCAACGGCTCGAGCTGCTCGTACTACACGGGCAAGCACCGCGCACTCGTCGTGAATCCTTCGTACGACGGCGGCGAGATGAAGTACAAGATGATGGCCGGTGTCGGCAACATGGTGTCCGGCGTGCTAGGAGGCGCGAAGGCGCCGGATACGCTCGACGGTCCGTGGGATCAGATCTCCACCGGCACCACGGGCGCCCTGACGTTCCTCAAGGGTGACAAGCTCGTGGAGATCCAGTACAAGTCATCGACCGCAGACTACGACAAGGCCGTGAAGCTCGCGCGCGTGGCCGCCGGAAGACTGTAGCGCATCATCGGAAAACGCTCTTCAAAGGATCGCATGAGAACGGCTTTTCGCCTTCGAGCGATTGGCGTCGCTTCGGCGTGCGCCACCCTCGTCATGTTTGCGTGCAGCAAGAGCGGATCCTCGAGTGGCGGTGGGGGGAGCGGCGGTTCCCGCACGAGCTCCGGCGGCGCGAAGGCGACCGGTAGCACCACGGGACTCACATTCGCGCCGGGCGTCGTCACGCTCGAGCGACGGGATGGCCTCGGTGCACTGAAAGAGATCAGCACCAACGGCGACCTGCTCCTCTTTGCGGGCGGCAACAGCACGATTGCCGGGCTCAAGCCAGGCTCGGTGCTGCTCATCAAAGGCTTGCTCGCGAAGAAAGTGCTAGCCGTCGAGCAGAGCGAAGGCGACATCGCCGTGCTCACAGAGCCTGCCGCACTCACCGACGTCGTGCAGGACGGACATCTCACGTACAACTATCCGGTGCGCTTTACCTCCGGTGGCGTCGTGAACACCGCGCTCGCACCGCAATCCCCGGAGAGCGACGGGTTCGCGAGCAATCTCCTCGTCAACACCGCGCATGCTGCCGCGCCCCGCGACGACGCGGAGGCGCCGAGCGCTGCGCTCACGAAGACGTTCGACGTGAAAGGCTGGACCGTCGAGGTCACCGCCACGCCCGAGAACGACAAGGTCAAGCTGCGCATGAAGGCAACGCAGGAAGGCAACGGCTTCAAGGCCTCCGTGATCGGCGACGGCTACATCCAGAACTTCGACGCCGGCGGAGACATCACGGTCGAGCATGGAAAGGTCGAGCAGTTCCAGATGATCACGAAGAAAATCAACGGTACGATGAACTTCACGTGGAGCGTGAAGCTCGACGTCGCCGAGCGGCCGTTCAAGAGCGTGAAGATCGAGATTCCCACGATGATCAACGTGCCGCTCGCGCCGCTGCTCGGCGGGCTGCCCTTCTTTCTCGTGGTCGACGGGGCGATTCTCATCAAGCCCGGCTTCGGCGCCGCCGAGGAGATCAGTTACGGCGAGTTTCGCATTACGTACGACGGGACGCAGCACTTCAAGGTTCACGAAGGCACCGTCGACCCCGAGGGCAACGTGAGCGGCACCGTCGAGCTGCTGAAGTGGGGAAACTACTCGAAGGTCGCGCCTGTCGGACTCGTGGTTGCGTTTGCCGCGCCCAGGATCGAGCTGACCTTCGGTATCAGCAAGGCGCTCAAGACGCTGAGTGACTTCGACAAGCCTGCCGAGAAGGCCGACAAGCTGTTCGACATCCTCGGCCGCAAGGTGTTCGGCAACGAGAAGATGGACCAGTTGAAGGATGTGAACGTCAAGAAGGCACTCGACACGATCAAGGGTAACGAGGCCTCTGCATCTTTCGAGCTGATCACATCCTCCGGAACGTCCGCGGGCGTGCTGAGCTGGGGCCCGTGCCAGCAGACGGATGTCTACATCTCTGCGAGCGTTGCCGCGAACGCAAAGCTGCTGGGACAGAGTGCAGGAGAGGCGAAGAAGGAACTGTGGAAAAAGCACATCCACGCGTCGCAGCCGGATGGATACAATTGTGATGTGGCATCTTGAGCGCGCCTCGTGTTCTTGCGCGCGACGCGTTCCATCAGTGATCATCCGTGCACCATGACGAGAAACCGATTCGCTCTTCCGCTCGCTGCGGCGCTCCTCGTCGCAGCGCCCGCTGCCATCCTCGCGCAGGCGCGCGACACCACCCGCGCGGCCTTCCCGACGCTCGCTAGCGAGTTCGTCTACACCTCGCTGGCCTTCGCGCCCGCATTCGCGACGCAGTCGGGGCTCCACGACTGGACCGATCCCTACACGGGCAAGCGCGCGCACCTGGACTCACTGCTCGACAACTTCTCGCCCGAGGCAATCGAGAAGCAGCGCACGTATTTTGCGCGCGTCCAGTCGCGGCTTGCCGGGATCGATCGCGCACACCTCGATGCGCAGACGCAGGCGGACTACGACGTGGTCGCAAATGCCGCGGCGTTTGCGCTCTTTGGAATCAACAAGGAGCGCTTCCACCAGTTCAAACCGCAGATGTACGCCGAAGACCTCGGCAATTCGCTCTTCGCCAACATCTCGCTCGAGTACGCGGACAAGAACACGCGCGCCGCTGACCTCACTGCGCGCGTTGCCCGCGTGCCGGCCTTCCTCGCGGTCGCTCGACGGAATCTCCGGTCGTCGAACGACGTGTACACCCGCGTCGCCGTGGAAGAGACCGATGGTGTGAGCGCTCTCGTGAAGAGCATGGGAGCAGACTTCACGCGCGGAACGCCGTCCCAGGCCCGCTATGCACGCGTTGCGCACCCGGCACTCGCTGCCCTCGTCGAATACCAGCGCTTCGTCAAGGACACGCTCGCGAATCGGGGAACGGTCGACTGGCGCTCCGGAGTCGGGCTCTTCAATGCGAAATGGAAGTACTCGCTCGCCGTCTCGCTCACGCCCAACGAGGCGCTCAGCATCGCCGAGGACAGCATGCGCCAGACACGCGCCGAGATGCTGCTGCTCGCGCGACCACTGCACGATCGATGGTTCCCGGATCACAAGCACACGGGCGACTCGACCGCTGTGCTGAACGCGATCGTGAGCGAGACGCTCGCGCGCATCGGAGCGGAGCACGCCAACCGCGACTCACTGCTGCAGGTGGCCAAGGCGAACGTCTCCGCGCTCACGCGCGTCGTGCGCGACCAGCGCATTGTCTCGCTGGATACCTTTCCGAATTTGCAGGTGATTCCGACACCGGAGTTCATGCGTGGTGTGTACGGCGTGGCAGGCGCGGTGTTCGCCCCACCACTCAATCCCAATCTCGCGACCTTCTATTGGGTCACTCCCATCCCCGCCGCATGGACGGCCGAGCGCGCGGATGCGAAGCTGCGCGAGTACAACACGTACAAGATGCTCGACCTCACGGTGCACGAGGGAATTCCGGGGCACGTGGTGCAGGGCGCGTACGCGAACCTGATCTCACCCGATTGGCGTCGCCTGCTGCGCTCCATCTATTCGAATACACCGTACGTCGAAGGCTGGGCGGTATACGCCGAGCACGTCATGATGTACGACGCGCACGTGGATGGCGGCGATTCGGTGAAGATGAAGCTCACCGATCTCAAGGGAATGCTGCGCATCTACACCAACGTGATCATCGACATTCGCCTGCACACGCGCGCCATGCCCGGCGACTCCGCCGTGGCGTTCATGATGCGCGATGCGTTCCAGGAGCGGCCCGAGGCCGAAGCGAAGCTGCAGCGCGCGCAGCTCGACTACGTGCAGCTCAACGCTTATTTCGCCGGCGTCGAGGAATGGACGCGACTGAGGCAGGACGTGCAGAAGCGCGACGGAAAGGATTTCAATCTCTGCCGCTATCACGACACGGTGCTGCTTTACGGAGCGCTCCCGCTGCCCGAGATTCGCCGGCTGTACATGGCTGGCGTCGCACCGACCGCGAAGGCGCCGCCGTCGCGATGTCAGGCCACGAGCGCCGCGAACGGCCGGTAGGAGAAGAGACGAGGCCGGCGACGGTCAGGGTGCGAGTCGCAGACGCATCATCACTGGCGCGTCTGCACTAGCGGCTGCGGTGTAGCCACCATCGTCGGCCGCGCGCTCCCAACCGCTCTTCGTGATGAAGTAAAGCCATCCTCCGGAAATAGTGGCATGCGTGAGACTCCGCGCTCCGGGACCACGGGCCAGAGTGGTTGCACGCACGACATGCCGCATCGATCGATCGAGCACGAGCCGCATGATGCGATTCGGCTCGATGCCATTCTGCACGACAATGAGATCCTGCCCCACGCGATACATCCCGTCGATGCCGGTGAGCGCCAGCGAATCCGAGTGTGTCACCCACGTGATCCGGCCGCTCTCGATGTCCACCGCGGCGATGCCGATCGAATAGTCCGGTACGAAGAGCACGGCGCCATCGCTCGAGAGCGCCGGCGTCTGCGGGGATCGCATCTGCCCGCGCGGAACGAGCACCCGAAGCGAGTCGCCGCCGGGTGGCAACGCATACACTCCGCCCCCGAGCCCATCGGAGACGAACACCGCGCCCGCGCTGCCCACTACGAGATCGCCGAGCGCGTGCGCACCGGTATCGGGCGCGAAGTACCTCCGACGCAGTGCGCCCGTGCGCAGATCGTAGCTGAGCAGCGCCGATCGGCCGGAGTCCGCGGGCGTGTATCGCGCAGTGATCGGCGAAAAGGCAGCCGTCGTTGCCCAGAGCGTGTGGCGAGCCGTATCCACACCGAGCGCGAACATTCCCCATGTGCTGTCCGCACCGGGCGCCACAAGCGTGGTCGTGCGTCCGTTCGCGATCGCGTAGATGCCGCCGTGATGGACGGAGCTGACGAGAAAGCGCGCTGCCTGCGCATCGTACGCCAGATCCTCGGAGATCATGTCCGCATCGGGGAGCCGGGCGAAGAGCGCCGGAGCCCCCTCGTCGCGCGTCGCGTGCGCGTGCAGCGCGCGAAGTGCGCTCAGCCCGCGCGGGCCCGCGAGCGCGCCGTACTTCGACACGAGACCCGTATCCAGCTCGTCCCCCATCGTGGCGAGCGCACCCATCCAGCGAGCCGCGCCGGCCGTGTCGTTCGTGCCAAGCGCGAGCGCGGCGTAGCGGGTGGCGATCCGCTGGGTCGCACCGATCGCGTGATACACGGCATTCAGCTGCGCGCGATAGTTCGCCGTGTCGTTCGCCTGGCGAGCCGCCTGCAACGCACCCTCGTGCTCGCGCCATGTGGAATCCGCCTGCGCAGGCAGCTGCATCGCGACCGCTCCAAGCGCGGCTGCGATCGCACCCGCAACCCGACGATATGTTCGAGCACGACGGGAAGGCCGTACGCACGCACGGAGATCTCTCGAGAACGAGTACATCATCATGGTTTCAGCCAATGTCCGATGACACACTGTGGGTCGCCTACGCCAGAACCAGGCTGCTGATCGGTCCCGCACCTCACATCAAAGTCGATCTGCGCCAGCCGGTCTCCGATGACCTCCGGCACCTTCTGACAAATCTCGGACTCGGCTCCACCTTCGCGGTCGTCACGCCCTTCGACCCGCGTGGCAAGCGCGCGCCGGCGTGGAGAAATCGTGTGCGATATCTCCGCATGCGCCGGCAGCTACGTTCGCGCAATCTGAACTTCGTCGAGGCGGATGGCGAATCCCCGGATTCCGTCCACCGCGAGCGTGGCTTCGCGATCGGGATCAGCCGCAATGACGCTGCTACGCTTGCGCGCGAGCACCAGCAGCTCGCGCTCTACTGGTTCGACGGCGAATTCTTCTGGATCGATGGCGTTCTTGCCCCGAGAGCGCCGCAGCGTCTCCCCTGACCTACTGCGAGACGATCAGCTCCGCCATCCGCGCCGCGGCACTCGGCGCGTGCGAGAAAAACAGCTGGGGCTCGATGACCTCGAGCTCCATCAGAAGCAGCGTGCCGTTACGATCGATGCCGTCGACGCGCGCGTAGAGAATCTCTTCCACACGTGTGTCGGTCGCCTCGGCGGCGGCTCGCAACACGGCGCGCGCGTCTTCGATCAGCGAGGGCACCGGATCGCGCCGCTCCACCGTACCGCCGAAGTTGCCCTGTACCCTGAAGTCTCCGCTTGCCGGACGCTTGACCACCGCGTGGCTGAACTCTCCGCCCAGGAAGATCAGCGACCACTCCCCTTCGTGAATCTCGGGAAGAAACGGCTGCAACATCACTCCACTCGGCAATGATGCGAGGGTCGACTCGAAGCGCGCCTGGTGGTCTTCGGCGCTCCCGGGCTCGACGAGCCACGTCTGGTGCGCGGTGGCAGAAATCGCGGGCTTCACCACCACCCCCTCCACCCATCCCTGCTCGGCGATGAGCGCGTCGAGGTTCGGTGCATCCGTGCCCTCAACGGCGCTCACCCAGATGGTCGGCACGATCGCAATGCCGTGGGCGTCGAGATCCTTCAGATACCGCTTGTCCACGCTCCAAGCCACGAGCTCCGGTGAGTTTCGCAGCGACCCGTCGTGGCTTTCCTTCACCTCGTTGATCCAGAGAAGGAACTCCTTCGGGAGGTGGTGGAAGTTCCAGCACGAGCGCAGCACGATCCGGTGATAGCTCGACCAATCCGCGCGCTCGTCCCACGGACGCGCGTCGACCTCCGCGCCGCGGGCGACGAGTGCATCGCGCAGGAGGCGGTCGTCCGTGGTGATCGCAGGAACACCCGAATACGTGATCAGTGCAACGCGATTGGCGGAGAACGGTGAAGACATTCGGTACTCACTATTCGGTTCGAAGCGGTATGCATGGATCGTATTTCGCTCGAGACCGAGCGAATCTCTAATCTGACCGGCGGACGCGCATTGCTCTACTGCCCTCTGGCGCGCGCTCCCATTCCTCGATGCATCTTTCGTCATGCTTTACGTCGACAATGGAGGGATCACGGACGCGCGACTCAACCTCGCGCTCGAGGAACACGTCCTCCGCAACAGGATCGCGGATGATGACTTGCTGCTGTTCTACGTCAACGCTCCCGCAATCATCATCGGCCGCAATCAGAATACGAGCGAGGAGATCAACGCGGACGTGGTGGACGAGCGCGGAATCCGCGTCGTTCGGCGCGTCTCGGGAGGAGGCGCGGTCTACCATGACCTCGGCAACCTGAACTTCAGCTTCATGACGCGCGATGTGAATGCGCGTTTCAACCGCTACGACCTGTTCAACAGGCCGGTCGTCGAGGTGCTTCGCGAGCTCGGCGTGCCGGCGGAGATTGGCGGGCGCAACGACATTCTCGCCGACGGCCGCAAGATCTCCGGGAATGCGCAATTCGCTACCGCCGGGCGCATGTTCAGCCACGGCACGCTATTGCTCGATTCGAATCTCGACGACGTGACGCTCGCACTGCACCCGAAGCCGGGAAAGATCGAGTCGAAAGGAGTGAAGTCGATCCGGAGCCGTGTGGCGAACATATCGGAGTTCCTGCATGAGCCCATTGGGGTACTCGAGCTGCGCGATCGCATACTCGAGCGGATCTTCGGCACGAGTGAGCGCGCCAACATCCCGTCGCTCGCCATCGAGGATGCAGACTGGCGCGCAGCGCACGAGCTGCTCGAGCGCCGCTACGGAAACTGGAGCTGGAACTTCGGTGAGGATCCGCCGAGCAATGTGCAGCGGGTCCAGCGCTTTCCGGCGGGCGAGATCGACGCGCGGCTCGACGTTCACGGCGGGCGCATCACCGCCGTGCGCTTCTTCGGGGACTACATGGGTCGTGCGGAGGTGAGTGAGCTCGAGACACTCCTGCGCGGAACGGTCTACAATCGCGACGCGCTCGCGGCCGTACTCGACAGTGTCGACGTGCGAGAATATTTCGGAGACATCGGCAGCGACGATGTGCTCGCCCTCGTCTCGCCCTGAGTAACTTTCCAGGGAACATCACCAGGATATGCACATGTCATCGTCGGATCAGGGATGCACCCACCTGCAGCAGGTGCGCGATGTGGCGCCCAATACGCCGAAGGGCTGCGAGGAGTGTCTCGAGCTGGGGATGCAGTGGGTGCATCTCAGACTGTGCCAGGAATGCGGCCACGTGGGATGCTGTGACCAGTCGCAGGGAACGCACGCGACCAAACATTTTCACTCCTCGAAGCACGCAGTCATGAAGAGCTTTCAGCCGGGTGAAGACTGGAGCTGGTGCTACGTGGACGAACTGTTCATCGAGCCCGCGGTCGAGCCGGCGGCATGAGCGCGGCGCACGCGGCGTGGCCACCGCTTCCGCTCGCAGAGTGGAGCGAGACACGGGACACGCTTCACATGTGGATGCAGATCGTGGGAAAGACGCGCCTCGCGCTCGCTCCCATGGTCAACCACTGGTGGCAGATTCCGCTCTACGTGTCGGCGCGCGGCCTCACCACCTCGCGCATACCGTACGACACTGACGGCTTCTCCGTCGAGCTCGACTTCATCGACCACAACCTGCAGATCCTGCGCGACGATGGACGCACGTGGTCGATGGCGCTCGCGCCGCGCTCCGTCGCCGATTTCTACGATGCGTACATGTCCGGGCTGCGCGCGCTCGGCATCGATGTGCACATCTGGCCGGTGCCCGTCGAAGTCTCCGATGCAATCCCGTTCACGCAGGATGAAACGCACGCGTCGTACGACTCGAAGGCCGCGCACGCGTTCTGGCGCGCACTGGCCCAGTCCGCGCGGGTGCTCGAGATCTTTCGCGGGCGATTCATTGGCAAAACGAGTCCCGTCCATTTCTTCTGGGGCAGCTTCGACCTCGCATGCACGCGATTCAACGGCGCACGCGCGCCGCAGCATCCCGGCGGCGTCCCTGGACTTGCGGACTGGGTCACGCGAGAAGCCTATTCGCACGCGTGCATCAGCGCGGGCTGGTGGCCGGGTGCGATCGGGAGTCCGATGCCGGATCCGGTGTTCTACGCGTATGCGTATCCGGAGCCGCCGGGCTGTCCCACCGCGAAGATTCGCCCCGACGCAGGCTACTACCACAGCGTGATGCACGAGTGGATCCTGCCATACGACGCGGTTCGCAATGCAGCCAACCCGGATGCCATGGTGCTCGAGTTCTTCCAAAGTACCTACGAAGCTGCCGCCACACTCGGCAACTGGGACCGCCCCGCCCTCGAGCGCGTCGACACGCCTCATTCAAAATGACGGCCGGTCAGAGCATGTACTGCATGTTCGAGCCGCCGGTCGGATAGGAGAAGAGCATCTTCTTCACCTCTGCGGCGGCGAGGTCGAAGCGAATCGCCATCGCGAAGAGATTGATCACCTCTTCGCCATGCCCGCCGAGGATGTGCGCGCCGAGGATGCGGTCTGTCCCCTTGTCGATGATCGTCTTGAACATCCCGACGGGCTCGCGCACACGCCGATTCGTGAACCACTGAGTCGTATCGCCAGTCGCCACGCGTACGTCCGCGCCGCTCGCCCGCGCCGCCTTCTCGGTTAGCCCGACGCCCGAGAGCGTAGGTATCGTGAAGACCGCGCTGGCAACGCCGCGAAAATCGGGACGCACGCTATTGCCGTCGAGCAGATTCGTCGACACCACCGAGCCCTCGTGACCCGCAACAGGCGTCAGTGCGAGCGACCCCGGTAGTCCGACCACGTCGCCGGCAGCGTACACGCGAGGGTTCGAGACACTCTGCAGAAACTCGTTCACTCGCACGAAGCCGTGTCGCTCGAGCTCGATGCGTCCCACCTCCGGGTGCAACTTCTGCGTGTTCGGTACACGCCCGGCGCCGTGTACGACGAGATCCGTCTCGATCTCGTGCATGCTCGTCCCGTGTCCCACACACACACGAAACACGCCAGACCCGGGATCATGCATGACTTCGCTCACCGAGTGGTCGAGACGAACGTCGATGCCGATCTCGCGCGAGTACTCCAACAACCTGTTCACGAGCACTTCGTCGAACGACGGCAGCGGAGTTCCGCGGCCGAGCACCACCACTTCGGCGCCGGCGCGACGTGCGAGATGGGCGAACTCGAGGGAGATGTAACCCGCGCCGACGAACACAATGCGTCGCGGCAGCTCGTCGAGCTCCATGAAATCCGTGCTGGTGCGCACGTGCATCTCGCCGGGGATTCCGAGTGGACGAGGAGACGCGCCCGTCGCAATCACAAAATGCTTTGCAGCGAGCTCACGCCCCGAGACGACGATGCGATCGTCTGCGACGAATCTTGCCTCGCCGTGCAGCATCTCGATTCCTGCGTTCCGGAATGTCGACTCGCGAGTCGAAGGCACGGGATCGGTGAAGGTGCGCTTGAATTCCATCAGCGCCGGCCAGTCGATCGACGCGTCGCCCGAGATGCCGTGCCCCTGCATGTGTCGCTGCCACGACACGATTTCCGCGCCCCCGACCAGCACCTTTTTCGGGTCGCAGCCGCGATTGCCGCACGTTCCACCGAACGGCAGGTCGTCGACGATCGCCACACGCCACCCTGCCTTGCGACAGGTGGTCGCGGGCGTAGAGCCGCCGGCCCCAGTGCCGAGCACGATCAGGTCAAATTCGTCCGTCATGGTCCTCTCGAGCTGTTTAAGCCGCTCAATGCGGCCTCGGAACCAAATGCACTGTTCTTGCCCTAATAACGATGCATTGAGTCCGCGTAAGATGACGATAATTGCTGCTTTTGCCCCAGGGTTCCAATGGCATCATCGCTCCTGACCAGCGAGTCCACAGTAACGTCTTCCGCTGGCACCCAGCTCCCGCCGGCGTCGCTCACGCTCGTACAACGCTTCGAGGCCGTTCGTGCACAGACGGAACGCCTGTGCGAGCCGCTCGATATCGAGGACTACGTCGTGAGCAGCATGGCCGACGTGAGTCCCACCAAGTGGCATCTGGCACACACCAGCTGGTTTTTCGAGACGTTCATACTCGGCCCGCACGCGCCTGAGTACGTATCGCCGAATCCGCGGTATGCATTTCTGTTCAATTCGTACTACGTGCAGGCGGGCGAGCGTCACTGCCGCGCGAAACGCGGGCTCGTGACGAGACCCACGGTGCGCGAGGTGTTCGAGTACCGCGCGCACGTGAACGAAGCGGTGCGTGACCTGATGCAGCGCATCGACGGCGACCCGCAGCATCCGGCGCATGCGCTGATCGAGCTGGGGCTGCACCACGAGCAGCAGCACCAGGAGCTGCTCGTCACGGACATCAAGCATGTCTTCTGGATGAATCCGCTTCGCCCAGTCTATCGAGAACGGCCGGAGCGTGCCGCACAGAGCGCGACGGAGTTGCAGTGGCGTTCCTTCGCCGGCGGCGTGCACCAGATCGGGAATCAGGGGAGTGGATTCTCGTTCGACAACGAGGGCCCCTCGCACCGTGAATTTCTCGAGGACTTCACGCTCGCGTCGCGGCTCGTGACGAACGGCGAGTATCTCGAGTTCATGAACGATGGCGGATACGAGCGGTCCGAGCTCTGGCTGTCACCGGGGCTGGCGATCGTACAGGACTGTGGATGGAACGCTCCGTTTTACTGGGAGCATCAGGACAATGCGTGGACAGAGTTCACGCTTTCCGGTACGCGGCTCGTCGCGCTCGGTGAGCCGGTATGTCACGTGAGCTATTACGAGGCGGATGCCTTCGCACGCTGGGCAGAGCGTCGCCTGCCGACCGAGGCCGAGTGGGAGGTCGCGGCTCGCGGTGCTCCAGTCGAGGGAACCTTTGTGGAGAGCGAGCGCCTTCATCCTGCTCCGGCAAAGGCGAGCGATCGGAACGATGCCGGTCTCGCTCAGCTCTACGGCGACGTGTGGCAGTGGACGCAGAGCGCGTACGTGGGCTATCCGGGATTCAAGCCGGATACCGGCGCGATCGGCGAGTACAACGGAAAGTGGATGGCCGATCAGTGGGTGCTTCGCGGCGCGTCGTGCGCCACACCCGAGTCGCATGCGCGGCTCACGTACCGAAACTTCTTCCCATCGGATGCGCGATGGCAGTTCACGGGGATTCGTCTTGCCGACCACGCGTGATGAGCGTTCGATGATGGTGCCTGCGTCGCGGCACGGCGTGCCGCGCATCGTCACGCGTCCGGACGCGCGGCCCATGCACGAGGAGGTGCTGCGCGGACTGCAGGCCGAGCCGAAGACACTTTCGCCCAAGCTCTTCTACGACGAGACCGGCGCGGCGCTGTTCGAGCAGATCTGTGAGCTGCCAGAGTACTATCTGACGCGCGCCGAGCTGGAGATCCTGCGCGCGCGCAGCACGGAGATCGCCGCGCTCGCCGGTCCGCGCGTCGCGCTGCTCGAGTATGGCAGCGGCGCCGGCGTGAAGATCCGGCTGTTGCTCGATGCACTGGAATCCCCGGCCGCCTACGTGCCGATCGACATCTCGCGCGAGCAGCTCGGCCGCGTCGCGCGCGAGCTCGCCGCCGAGTATCCGGGCGTCGCGATACGTCCGCTCAACGCGGACTACACGAAGCCGCTCGCGTTGCCGCCGCTTCCGGAGGGATCGCGTAAGATGGCGTTCTTCCCCGGCTCGACGATCGGCAACTTCCATCCGATGGAAGCCGCAATCTTTCTGGGCCGTGTGCGTCGTGCGGTCGGCAAGGGCGGAGCGCTCGTACTCGGTGTCGATCGTCGGAAGCGCGCGCAAACGCTGAATGCCGCGTACGATGACTCCGCGGGTGTAACGGCCGCGTTCAACCTGAACATTCTCGCGCGGCTCAATCGCGATCTCCACGCGCACTTCGATCTTCGCACCTTCGAGCATCGGGCGTTCTTCAACCCGCGCGCGAGCCGCGTCGAGATGCATCTCGTGAGCAAGGTCGAGCAGATCGTGAAGGTCGCTGGTGAGCTCAGTCACTTCGAGAAGGGCGAGTCGATCTGGACCGAGAGCTCGTACAAGTACGATCGTCCGCGTCTCGAGGAGCTGATCGAATCCGCGGGCTTCCGAATGCGGAAGCTGTGGACGAACACGAAGCGCCAGTTCTGGGTGGCCTACCTCGAAGCGGTGTGACGCAGGTGGGCGGGGGACACGGCGCGCTCGACGAGCGCGAGAGCGCCGTCGACCACTAGCGCCAGCGCGGCGGCGGGGAGCGCGCCGGACAGGATCATGTTCGTGTCCGCGAGCGCGAGTCCCGCAACGATCGGTTCGCCCAGCCCGCCCGCACCGATGAACGCGGCGAGCGTCGCGGCACCGACGGTGATGACGGCGGCCGTGCGGATGCCGGCCATGATCACCGGCGCCGCGAGCGGCAGTCGCACTTGCAGCAGCCGCTGCGCGGGCGTCATCCCGAGCGCCTCCGCGGCCTCGACGGCCGAGGGATCGGCGTCGCGGACACCGCTGTAGGCGCTGCGCACGATCGGATACAGCGCGTAGATCCAGAGCGCCACGAGTGCGGGCTTCACTCCAATGCCGAACAGCGGAATCATGAACGCGAGCAGCGCGATGCTCGGAATCGTCTCGAGCACGCCCAGCGCGCCGATCGCGGGCTCGGCCAGGCGACGCGCTCGCTCGAGTGCGAGCGCGAGCGGCAATGCCACGAGGATGGCAGCACCGAGTGCGAGCGCGACGAGAAGGAGATGCTGGAGCACGAGCATCCAGATTGCGCCACGCCTCTCCCAGAGATATGCGGGGAGAGATCCCTTAGTACTGAGAGATCTCGACTTCGGCGCGGATGCGCTCGCGTTGCGTGTGAGGCCAATGTCGCGGAGGGCGTCGGCCGCGACACGCTTCACGTCCTCCCCGTCCACCTCGATGCGGCGATTGAGCACGCGCATGCGGGACTCGTCGAGCATGCCGCTCATGAGTGTGAGCACCGCGACCGCGTCGGGGCGATCGCGCGCGAGTCGCCCGCCGATCACTGCCGCAGCCTCGTATGGCGGAAAGAAGTGCTTGTCGTCCACGAGCGTCACCAGATCGTACTTGGAGAGCAGGCCGTCGGTCGAGTAGCCGTCAATGACGTCGACGGCGCCAGTGGCGAGCGCCTGATACTTCACCGCGGGCGCGAGCGGCCGCACGGCGCGTGGGCGCACGCCGTACGCGCGGGCAAGTCCTGCAAGGCCGTCCGGGCGCCCGATGAAGTCCGCCGTGAAGCCCGCGACGAGGTGCTCACTCTCGCGCGCGAGGTCGCTCATCGTTCGCAGATGATACTGCACGGCGGTGTTGCGCCGCACGGCGATCGCGTAGCTGTTCTGGAAACCGAGCGGTGGCAGCCAGCGTACGCCGTACCGCGACGCGAACTCGCGCGCGACGTGCGTGAAGACGAGGCGCGGGTCGCTCGCGAGCGAGTCGGTAAGCGAGTCGTGCAGCACGGCGAGGAGCCCGGTGCCCGTGTATTCGGGATAGACATCGATAGCACCCGTGCGGAGTGCCTGCATCGCGATCTCCGTCTGGCCGAGCCCGAGCCGCCGGTCGACGACGAGCCCGTGCGACTCGAGCAGCTGGGCGAACATCTCCGCGAGCAGATACGACTCGCCGAACGGCTTCGACGCGACGACGATTGCCGTATTCCGCGACGCGGGCGCGGGCGCCTGTGCACGCATATCGCAGATCGCGGGCAGCACGCCCGCCAATGCGGATGCGAGTGCGAGCGTGATCACAGCCCGGACTCCGCGCATCACCCGAGCCCCCGCAGCGGCGCCGACGCCGCCAGCGCGCGCTCGAGCAGCGTCCCCACGTACGGTGACTCCGGAGACGACGCCAGCTGGTCGATCGTTCCCCGCTGCTCGATGCGGCCCGCGCGCATCACCACCAGCTCATCCGCAAGCCGAGCCGCCTCGGCGATGTCGTGCGTCACCATGAGCATCGTGAACGACAGCTCCTTGCGCAGCGCGTCGAGGGCCGCCTGCAAATCCGAGCGCGTGATCGCATCGAGTGCGCCGAATGGCTCGTCCATCAACACGACTCCGGGGCGTGCAGCGAGCGCTCGCGCGAGTGCGGCGCGCTGGCGCTGCCCTCCCGAGAGCTCGTGCGGAAAGCGACCACCGAATCGCTCGGCCGGCAGCCCCACCAGCGCCAGTGTCTCCGTGGCGACGTCGCCCGCATTCGGAATCCCGAGCAGTGTCGGCACCAGCGCGACGTTGCGCTGGATGCGCCAGTGCGGCATCAACCCGCCGTCCTGCGGCACGTAGCCGATCATGCGGCGTAGCGCGACGCTGGGCCGGTCGCGCACATTCGTGCCGCCAACCGAGATTGTACCGGAGGTCGGCTCGACGAGCCGGTTGAAGCAGCGAAGCAGCGTCGTCTTCCCCGATCCGCTCTCGCCCACGAGCGCGACGCTTCTCCCCGCGGCCACATCGAGGCTCACGCGATCGAGCGCGAGCACGTCACCGTAGCGCTGAACGACATCGCGCGCGGCCAGCGCCAGCGGTTCGCGGCGGGTCTGAGCTCCGGAAAAATCACGCACGTGCGGCGTAAGCTGCCGTGCCCGCACAACCTCCGCAACGAGCACTGCCCCCGTTCTCCCGGCCGTGCAGGATGCGTGATAGCTTGAATCGTGGGCGAGCGCCGCTCGGGCCGGCCCATTCCCCGCTCGATCCACGCTTCGCGCGCCACTACGCGCTCTCGCCTCGATGACCTTTCAGCGCAAGATGCTGTTCGGCTTCTCGCTCATGGTCGTTCCCGCGCTCCTCATCGGGATCGAGGCCATTCGCACGAACGTCCTCGAGCGCGACGCGCTCCGGATGCTCGGCCAGAACATGGCGCGCACGCGCACGTACTCCGAGCTCGAGACGGCGATGTTCAACCAGAGCGAGATCATCTGGCGCTATCTGAGCGGGCTCGATCCGCATGCGCG
>JBDTXN010000051.1:0-18323 GCA_040006175.1 Gemmatimonadota bacterium
TGACGGGACCCGCTTCCGTCTTGCGGATGCGGAGGACCGCCTCGTCGACGTCGTCGGCGAGCTGCAGCGTGAGCGACTTGAGGTTGCCGATGATCTGGTGGACGTCTTCGACGACGCCCGGGATCGTCTGATGCTCGTGCAGCACGCCATCGATGCGGAATGCCCACACACCGGAGCCGCGCAGCGACGAGAGCAGCAGGCGACGCATGGCGTTGCCCAGCGTATATCCGAAGCCCCGCTCGAGCGGCTGCATCCGGAATTCGGCGACGTTGGGATTGTCTTCCCGCTTCGTCGCTTCGACAAGGGCCGGCCGAACCAGCCCTGTAAGATCGATTGCCGTAACCATGATTTGATATCCTCGATTGGTCTCACCGGAGTAACCCGGCGACGCTTCACCCCGCCCCTAATGCGCGGTGAACTCGTATGGGAATTAGGGTCCCGACCCAAGTGCTGCGGCTGCAATGGTGCTGCACCTGCAAAGAGCCGGGCGACTGAGCCCGGCTCTCGTGAATCACACGCGACGGCGCTTCGGCGGTCTGCAGCCGTTGTGCGGAATCGGTGTGACGTCCTTAATGGAGCGAACCTGAAGGCCGGCGGCGGCCAGCGCCTGGATGGCGGACTCGCGCCCGCTGCCCGGGCCCTGCACACGCACGTGCACGCGCTTGAGACCGAGGCCGAGCGCTTCGCGCGCGCAGGCTTCGGCGGCGACCGTCGCGGCGAATGGCGTGGACTTCTTGCTGCCCTTGAAGCCCGCCTTCCCCGAAGACGCCCACGAGATCGTGTTACCGTGCATGTCGGTAATGGTGATCATCGTGTTGTTGAACGTGGCGTTGACGTGCGCAATCCCTTCAGGATCGAGCACGCGCTTCGACTTCTTGGCCGAGCCGGTTTTCGCTGTTGCCATGTGCGGTGTAGAGAGCTTGAGAGAAAAGGGGGCGGGGTGCGAATCGCACCCGCTCCGCCTTCGATGCTGTTGGTTGCCGTTCGCTCGCGACTACTTCGTGATCTTCTTCTTGCCGGCGATCGCGCGGCGCGGACCCTTCTTCGTGCGCGCATTCGTGTGCGTGCGCTGTCCCCGAACGGGAAGGCCGCGGCGATGGCGAATGCCCCGATAGGAGCCGATGTCCATCAGTCGCTTGATGTTCATCGCCACCTCGGTGCGCAGCGCGCCCTCGACGCGATAATCCTTTTCGATCGCCTGGCGAAGGCGGTTGACATCCGCGTCGTTCAGATCCCTGATGCGGAGGTCGGCGCTGACGCCGGTGCTCTCGACGATGCGACGCGCGAGCTCACGACCGATACCGAAAATGTACGTGAGACCGATCTCGACCTTCTTGTCGCGAGGGAGATCGACTCCTGCAATACGCGCCATTCGTTAACCCTGCCTCTGCTTGTGCTTCGGGTTGCGCTTGCAAATGATGCGGGTCACGCCATTACGCTTGACCACTTTGCAGTGCTCACAGATAGGCTTCACGCTGCTGCGGACTTTCACAAAACACTCCGGTTGTGACGTAAAAATTTCCGGCCAAGTCTCGCAATATACCTGACTTAGCCATACAAGGCAAGTTCAGGAATGCGCTTGGCCGGGTGGATTTGCACGCGATGAGAAGAGCTGGGGAATCAACATCCCGGGAGCGATCGAAGTTCCCCCTCCCAGCCGACTATTCCTCGATGGCGTGCTTCACGGAGACCAGCGCCTCGCGTGGCTCCTTTGCCTCGGCTACCACGCGCCCGAGCACCAGGTACGTCGCTCCCGCGGCCACCGCTGCCTCGGGGGTCACCACGCGCGCCTGGTCGTGCGCGTCGCCGCCAGCCAGTCGAATCCCCGGGATGAGCAGCCGGAGCGTATTTCCGTACGTGGCGCGCACGGCCGCTGCCTCTTCGCCACTGCACACGATCCCGTGCGCGCCGGCGCTCCGGGCGAGCTCCGCGAGCCGGAGCACCTCATCCTGGATTCGCGCCACCGGTCGTCCCCAGGCCTGCCCCAGCGTCATGTCGTCCAGCGACGTGAGCACCGTGACTGCCAGCACGCCGCAATCGCTCCCCGCTCCCTCGATCGCAGCGTCGAGCATCGCGCGGCCACCCGATGCATGCACCGTCACGAGCCGCACATCGAGCTTCGAAGCGGCCCGCGCGGCATTGCGTACGGTAGTGGGGATGTCGTGCCACTTGAGATCGAGGAACACCTCGCGCCGCTCCGCGCGCATGCGCGCAACGAACGCCGGACCCGCTGCGGTGAACAGCTCGCTGCCCACCTTCACGAAGTCCGCGGCCGGGCCGAGTCGCGCGAGGAGCGCGTCCGCCCGCTCCGCGTCCGGCACGTCGAGCGCGACGACTGCGCGAGGCTTCATCCCGTCCACTCCAGCGTTCCGGTGAGCTCGCGCACCGCGCGAACATCGTGCGCGCGACACCATGCCTCGAGCTCGCGCACCACCCGCTCGGGTGCGCGCGGGTCGCGCAGTGCTGCTGTCCCCATCCCGACGAGCGACGCGCCGGCCATGAGATATTGCAACGCATCGGTGCCTCGCGAAATGCCTCCCACTCCCATGATCGGAACATCGACGGCGCGCCGCACCACCCAGGTCGCGCGCACGCCCACGGGGAGCAGCGCGGCGCCGCTCAGCCCTCCGGTGCCGAAACCGAGCGCGGGACGCCGCCGCTCCACATCGATGGCGAGAGCGGGAAGCGTGTTCACGAGCGTGATCGCATCCGCGCCCGCATCCACCGCGATCCGGGCGGCCGCGGCGATGTCCGCGAGCGCGGGGCTCAGCTTGACGAAAAGCGGGAGCCGTGTCGCGGCACGAGCGGTGCTCACCACTTCGTTCAGCGCGCGCGCGTCGGCGCCAAATTCGACGCCGCCAGCCATCGTGTTCGGGCAGCTCACGTTGAGCTCGAAACCGCTTATTCCCTCCGCATTCTCGAGCGCGCGGATCACTGCTGGATAATCCTCGACCGTGTCGCCCACCACGTTCACCAGAACGCGCGCGCGCGACACGTTCTTCGCGAGCCATGGGAGATCGTTCGCGCGAACGCTCGAGACGCCGGGATTCGCGAGTCCGATCGCGTTCAGCATGCCGCCGGCCGCATCGACCACGCGCAGAGGAGGCGCTCCGTTGCGAGGCTGCATGCTCACCGCCTTCGTCACGATGCCGCCCAGCGAGTCGAGATCGATCACGCCCGCGATCTCACGACCGTAGGCCGCGGTTCCGGAGGCGAGCAGTACGGGATTCTGAAAGCGGATCCCCGCGACGTCGACGGCGAGGAAGTCGTCCGTCACGGCGTGGAGCTGCCGAGCCTGCGCTCGTAGTGATCGAGGTATTCACCGACCGCCGCGGCGACGGAGTTCGCGATCTCGCGCTGCTTCGCCGGAGTGTTGATGAAGCGCGCCTCCTCCGCGTTCGTGCCGAAGCCGATCTCTACGAGCACCGCGGGCATGTACGCCGTCACCAGCACGCGGAAGCCCGCCTGTTTCACGCCGCGGCTCGGTCCCGGATGCATAAGTCCGAGGTGGCGCTGAATCATTGCCGCGAGCTCGCTCGACTCGCGCAGGTGTTCATTCTGCGCCATGTCGAGCTTGATGAAAGTGAGCGGGTCGTCCCTCTCGCTCTCCGAATTGGTCTCGAAGTGCACCGATTCGTTTTCCATTCGCTCGACTCGCCTTGCATCCTCGGTCTTCGCCTCTGCCAGGAAATACGTCTCGTAACCGCGCGCCTCCGCCGGCTTCGTCCACGCCAGGTTCGCCGCGTTCACGTGAATGGAGACGAAGACATCGCCATGCACCTCGTTCGCGATCTTGCCGCGGTCGTTCAACGCGATCAGCGTGTCGCGCGTTCGCGTCATCGTCACGTCCATGCCGCGCGCGCGCAGCGCGGTGTCGAGCTTCTCGGCCACGGCGAGCGTGATGTTCTTCTCGTAGATCCTCCACGATGAGCCGATCGGCCCGCGCATTCCGTTGTCGACACCGCCATGTCCCGCATCCACGACGATGCGCCGCTTGTGCGCGCGAGCGCCTGGGCGCGTCGGAGCGGGCCGCTTCGTCGTCGCCTCCGACGCGGGGATCAGCGCGATGTTCGACGGCGCTGCGACCCCCGTGAAGCGCAGCTCTCCGCGCACGGGATTGTAGCGCACGCGATCCGAAGCCACGCGCGGCAGCAGCTCCGCGATCACCTCGAACGGCACATGAAGGTGGCCATCGACCACGAACGGAGCAGCGGCAAGCGGCACGAACTGTCCGCTCACGCGCGCGAAGGGGATCTGGTCGCGCAGCTCCATGTCGACGCCGGCGAGCCTCACCGCATACCGGCCATTCTCGAAGGCCGTGATGCTCAGCGGGACGAGCGGTGCGAGTCGTTCGAGCGAGATCGCCGCTCCGACGTTCGTTTCGACGAGCGGCACGATTCTCTCGCTCTCGCCGGCGCGCACTGAAAGCACGGATGGCGTAGTCGACGCAAGCTGCAGAGCGACGAGAACCGCTCCGATCATCGAGCGCGCACCGCACGCGCCATGTCGCGCTGATCCTCACGCTTCTTCTCGTCCGCGCGCTTGTCGTGCAGCTTCTTGCCCTTGCCGAGTGCCAGTGTCACCTTCGCGACCCCGCGCTTGAAGTACATCTCGAGCGGAACGAGCGTCAGCCCCTGGCGCTCGACGGCGCCAATGAGCTTGCGGATCTCCTTGCGATGCATGAGCAGCTTGCGCGTGCGCGTCGGCTCATGGTTGAATCGGTTTCCCTGCTCGTACGGCGAGATGTGGAGGTTGAGCAGAAAGACTTCACCGTCGTTCAGAATCCCGTAACTGTCGGTGAGATTTGCCTTTCCGTCGCGGAGCGACTTCACCTCTGTCCCCGTCAGCACGATGCCGGCCTCCCACGTATCGATGATCTGATAGTCGTGACGGGCGCGTTTGTTTCGGGCAATGATCTTATGCCCGTCCTGCTCATCTGCTGTGGGCATGGGACGCTATGGAAAGGACTCGTGGCGGCGAGAGCGGTCACCGGACGCGCTCGCATGCCGCCCTTCGCAACTTAGAAGTGCCCGATGCGCCAAGCAACGGCGCGCGTTGACTTTGCCTCATCGTGCCCGTACCTTTTTCGCTCACGCCGGAGTGGTGGAATTGGTAGACGCGCTGCGTTCAGGGCGCAGTGGGCGTATGCCCGTGGGGGTTCGAGTCCCCCCTTCGGCATGCAGAGCAACGGGCGATGCGCGCAAGCGGTCGCCCGTTCGTTCATCCAGGAAGCGTCGCGGCGCCGAAAAGTTTGCGGAGCGCGTCGTTCGCCTCGGCGAGGTAGCGCGCGAGCAGATCGCCCGCGTGCGCGACGACGTCGGGCCGGGCTGCATCGCGATGCCCTGCAAAATCGAGCAGCGCTCGGCCGAGATGCCATCCGCTTCCCTCGCCTTCCCGATTTCCCAGGGCGTCGCCATACGCGCTCAGGCGCGCGTTGAGCTGACGCTCGGCCATGCGGATCTTCCCCGGTGCGACAGCGGGGTCGTTGCCGAGCGAGCGTGCGAGCTCGGTGGCGACGAGGGACGCGGTGCGATCGTCGAGCGCGTCACGCTGCGCGGCGAGCAATCCGAGCGCGCGGCGCGCGTATCGAAGCTCCCAGCGCGCGTGGTCGGTGTCGCAGTCGGCGCCATTCTCGCTCAACCACTCGACATCGGTGTCATCGGGCTCGACGAACAGCGTGGCGACATAGCTCGCCGCACGCCGGCGCTGATCGCGGTCGAGCGTCCACGCGCGGAGCGACGGGATCACCGATCGCTCGGGATCAGACGGTGAGGATCGGAAGTCCGACGCGTCCGCGCACGACCTGCTCGCCGTGGAGAAGATCCGAGAGGTGCACACCTTCGAGCACGTCGTCGATCTTTTGCTGGAGCAGCATCCACACCGGGCGAATGCTGCACTCGCCCGACGCGCTGCATCGCTCGCTGTTCACCGGATGGGAGACGCAGTGCAGATCAAAGGTCGAGAGCTCGGACGCCTGAATGATCTCGCGAACGGAGATCTCGTGCGGAGCGCGGGCCAGCACGTACCCGCCGTGCGCGCCGCGGGTGCTGCGAACGATCTCGGCGCGCCGCAGTCGCAGCATGATCTGCTCGACGTAGTCGGCGGGCAGCTTTTCGCGCGTAGCGAGGTCACGCCCGGTCACCGGTCCATCGTCCATGCGACGGGCAAGGTGCAACGCGCTGATCAAACCGTACTCGGCCCACGTGGTGATGCGCATTCCCTGGAGATTACCGATGGCCCCCGGGTGGAACAAGGGCGCGCGCCACAGGCTGGCCGCAGAGCCGCGCTATCCGGCGGACACGCCCCCGTGCGCCCCGCCCGGAACTCCGATCTCGGTCAGCTTCCGGAGGTCGAGCACGTCCTCCACCTCGTCGTCCGGAATGACGTGCTCGCGCTTCACGAGATCGCGAATGAGCACGTTTTCCTTCACGGACTGCTTGCTCAGCTCAGCCGCGCGGGCGTAGCCGATCTGCGGCGCGAGGGCCGTCGCGAGCGCCGCCGAGCGCTCGACCCAATACGCGCACATCGCACGATTCGCCTCGATTCCGGCGATGGCCTTCTCGGCGAGCGAGCGTGCCGCGTTGGTGAGGATCATCTCCGACAAGAAGATGTTGTGCGCGATGACGGGCATCATGACGTTGAGCTCGAGCTGCCCGTGCTCCGCGGCCATCGCGACGCACACATCGTTTCCGAGTACCTGAAAGCAGACCTGGTTCACCATCTCGGGGATCGATGGATTCACCTTCCCCGGCATGATCGACGAGCCGGGCTGCACGGCGGGAAGCCGGATCTCGTCGAGGCCGGTGCGCGGCCCGGACGCCATGAGACGAAGGTCGCTCGCGATCTTCCCCAGGTCCACCGCCAGCGTGCGCAGCGCGCCGCTGAATCCCGCGGCGTCGCCCATGCTCTGCATGAGCTGAACGCGATCCGCGCCTTCGCGCAGGTCGAGCCCCGTAATGGTGCGGAGATGCTCTACCATGAGCGCCGGATACTCGGGCTCCACATTCACGCCGGTACCGACGGCGCTGCCGCCGATACCGAGATCCCTGAGAAAGCTCGCCGCCATCTCGATTCGCTGCATGTTGCGATCGATCGTGAGACCGTACGCGCGGAACTCCTGCCCGAGGCGGATGGGCATCGCGTCCTGCAGATGCGTGCGGCCGCTCTTGAGGACGTCGTCGAACTCCACGCCCTTCGCGAGCAGCGCGTCGCGAAGAGCGCCGAACGTGGCGAGCAGATCTCGGGCGAGCGCGAGCGCGCCGAGGCGAATCGCCGTCGGAACGACGTCGTTCGTCGACTGCGCCATGTTGACGTGATCGTTCGGATGGATCGGCGCATAGCTGCCGCGCGCCGATCCGAGGCGCTCGTTCGCCAGATTTGCGAGCACCTCGTTGGCATTCATGTTGTGCGACGTGCCCGCTCCGGCCTGGAACACATCGACGACGAAGTGCTCGCGATGCGCGCCGCTCAAAATCTCGTCCGCAGCGGCGACGATCGCGTCCGCGAGCTTCGGGTCGAGGCGGCCGGTTTCCTTGTGCGTGAGCGCCGCGGCTTTCTTGATCCACACCACGGCGGTGACGAACATCGGGAGCGGGCGAAGTCCGCTGATCGGGAAGTTCTGCGTCGCGCGAACGGTCTGAGCGCCGTAAAGCGCGCTCGCGGGAACCGCTAGCGCACCGAGCGGGTCGCTCTCGGTGCGCGTCGCCGCGTCAGCTCGCGAATCCGTAGATCCAGTGCCGGCCACGGTCAGGGATGAAGGATTTGCGTGCTATCGGTCGAGTACTGCGACACGATGTCGAGTTGATCGGTGCCGTCATTCGTGATGTTCGTGAGGAACCGGTAGGCGTGTACGTGCTTCGCTCCGCCATGACGCCACAGGTTCGCGAGCTTCGCCTCCACCGCGTGCGACCCGTTGTCCGTGAACTGGCAGAAGATCTGGGTATTCGCGAGTCCGCTGCCCGCCGCAAAGATGAGCTGCACGACCACGGACGCCCTCTGCCCATTCTGCGGATTCCACTGCAGCGTCAGGTCACCCGTGCTGTCCGCTGTCGCATCGACCGGCTGGAGAGCGAGCGAATCCGCGTTCACGAATGTCGCGTCGAACGCGTGGAATCCGTGCGCGCTGCCTGGAACAGTCACACGTCCCGTCGATCCTGGGCGAACGGTGATGCTGTCCGTTGCCGGAAGACGATAGAAGACGTAGCCGTTCGCGTCGGGCGCCTGCGGCGTGAGCTGCGCGGTATCCGTGGTCGTGGCGACGATCACTGGCGTTCCTGCGTCCACTTGCGAGAGCGGGGACGTCGTTTGCACGCCAGGATACGCGAGCTGTGCGCAGGTATCCGCGCTCGTACCGCTATTCGGGATGGACACGTTGTGGGCGTCCACGAAGTACGCGGCCGGGCTCGTCGAGTGTACGCCTGCGGGGGCGTCCGTCATCGCAAGCGTCACCACACCAAGCGGAATCGACGTCGGAATGTCGCCGAACGACGATTTGCATCCCGCGATCGTGAACGCCAGTGCCGCGACGACGAACAAGTATCGTTTCATGTACGCTTCTCCCGGCCGCGCATCACCGTGTGACGGGTATGCGGAGCGCCTCAGCGAATCGATTGAAGTAATTGAAAAATCCGATCACACTCGTGATCTCGACAATTTGAGGCGGCGTCCACCATCTGGCCAGTTCGGCGTAGATTTCGTCCGTTACGTCGCCACTGGTGGGCGTCATCGCATCCGCAAACGCGAGCGCCGCGCGCCAGCCTGGCTCGAAATCATCGAAGAGTCCGCCCTCGAGCGCCGAAAGCTGCGCGTCCGTCGCGCCGTACTTCCGCGAGAGCGCGGTGTGTGAGGCGAGGCAGTACACGCAGGAGTTCAGCTGAGACACTCGGACGGTCAGAAGTTCCTTCAGCAGCACGGGGACCTCGCCCGGACCCGTGACGGCTCGCAGATGTGCGAACAGTGTCAGCACGATGGGCGGGCGAAGCGACGCTGCGCGGAAGAGATTCGGAACGTTCCCCCGTTCGCGCACGAAGGCATCGAACAGCCGGGCGACCTCGGGTGTCGCATCTTCGAGCGGTGGCAACGGTACGCGCGCTTCGTGATCAGTCATGGGCGACGGCGGAAAGAGAGTGCACCAGCACGATTGCTACGACAATTCCAATGAGCATAGCGAGACCTAGCGCGCCGACGGATATCGCGTGAAGCTGACCGAACGCGCGGCGTGCGGGGTCAGTGGTGGCGAGGGAGTCGATCGCGGCGGGCATCGTCGACCGCAGGCGTGCGATGCGCGCGAGGATCACGAAACGCGCGAGCGCAGTGAGCGCGACGATCGCGACGCCGCCCGCAATCGACGCCGTTCGTCCCGAGCCCGTCGGCGAGAGCAGCGCGGCGCCGATGAGACACGCGCCGATGAGCATGCCGCTGTCGAACAAGACGGGGAGCGTTTGCCCGACGAGCGCGCCAGCCATCGTTCGCGAGGGGAGCACCGCAAATGCGGCGCGCGTGACGACGACGGAGAAATACAGCGCCGCGCCGATCCAGGCCGTGAGAAGCACTGCCGATACCGGCGCCGGCCACCCGGCGAACGGGCGCAGGGCTGCCGCGGCCGGAGCTCTCATCTCTTCAGGCGCACCAGGCGCGCACTGCCGATCACGAACGGATTCGTGCGGCGCTCGCGACCGATGGTGGTCGTTGGCCCGTGTCCCGGGTAGAGCGTGCGCTCGTCACCGAGCGCTATCAGCCGAGCCACCGACGAATCGAGCAGTTCGCGATCGCCGTAGGGAAGATCCGTGCGGCCGATGGATCCTGCGAAGAGACAGTCGCCGCCGAAGATCACCTGATCATTGTAGAACGCCACATGGCCAGGCGCATGGCCGGGCACGTGCATCACCGACAGCTCTTCGGAGCCGACCTTCAGTGTGTCGCCCTCCGCAAGCTCGCGATCAGTGGCGGGTGGCTGCTCGATTCGAATGCCGTAGCGGAGCGCCGAATCCACCGCGACGCCGTACAGCGGCGCGTCCATCGGATGCAGATGGACGGGCACCGGATGCGCGCGCACAACGCCGGCGAGCCCGCCTACGTGGTCGAAGTGCGCGTGCGTGAGCCAGATGCTCTCGAGCAACGCACCGGTCGCGCGCAGTGCAGCGAGGATGCGCGCGGGCTCATCGCCGGGATCGATGAGCACCGCACGATTCGTGGACTCATCGATGAGGAGATAGCAATTCTCCTCGAGTGGGCCCACCGTCAGCACCTCGATCTTCATACCGTGTAGCCGCCGTTGCTCATGATCTCGGTGGGCTCGTGGCGACGAAATGCGGTGAGATACTTCTCGACCGCGATCGCCGCTGTCGTGCCATCGCCTGCCGCCGTAGTCACCTGCCGGGTGAGCTGCGAGCGCACGTCGCCTGCAACGAACAGCCCTTCCACGGTAGACTCCATGTTCGCATCGGTGACGATGTAGCCGCCGGAGTCGTGCTCCACGTGATCGACGAGCACGCCCGTATTCGGTCGAAAGCCGATGAAGATGAACGTGCCCGTCGCTGCCAGCGACGACCGCTCTTCGGTGAGCACGTTGCGAAGCCGTATGCTCGTCTGCAGCCCGGAGCCGTCGCCGACGATCTCCTCGACGACGACATTGCGAACGATCTCGATCTTCGGGTTATCGAACACCCGGTGCTGGACCAGCTTTGATGCGCGAAACTCCTCGCGGCGATGGAGCAGATACACCTTTTCCGCGTAGCGCGTGAGGAAGTCCGCCTCCTCCATTGCTGCGTCTCCTCCGCCTACGACCGCGATCGTGTGTCCCTTGAAGAACGCACCGTCGCAGATGGCGCAGTAGGAGACGCCCTTCCCCGCGTACGCCTCCTCGCCCGGTACGCCGAGCTTGATCGGGGTTCCGCCTGCGGTGAGAATGACGGTGGGCGACCGGTAGGCGTCGCCATCATCAGTGGTCGTCGTGAAGAAACCGTCTTCGCCCTTCTCGACGCGCTCGACGACCACGAATGTGCGCAGCTCCGCTCCGAACTTCGCGGCGTGACTCGCGAACTTCTCCGCGAGCTCGCGTCCGAAGATGGACTCGAAGCCCGGATAATCCTCGACGAGCTCCGTGTTGAGAATCTCGCCGCCGGGCTCGCCGAGCCGCTCGAGCATCACGGCTTTGAGCATCGAGCGGCCGGCGTACATCCCTGCGGTCAACCCCGCCGGGCCCGCGCCGATGATCACAACATCGTATTCGTACGTCTGTCCCACGGTCCCCTCGTTCTTTCGGAGTCAGGCGAGTCTAGTCGCCGATCGCGAGTACGGTCAACGCGCCGTGGCAGTGCGACACCGTTCCCACGAGTACTTCGGCCGCACCGGCCGCAGCAGCATGCTGCACGAGCTCGTCGCCGGCAATGACCTCTCGCGTGTCGAACATGCCCACGCCATACGCGCGATGCTGACAATGAAAGATGACGGGTCCCGCAAGGTTCCGCCCGTTCCTCTGCGCCTCATCTGCGGCTGCCACAACGGCCGGAGGCATGCTCCAGCTGCGTGGCCCCCGCGTGGCTGGGCAGAGTGCCGGTTCGATGCAGTTCACGGGGCAAATCCACTCCGCGAAGCTCACGTACTGGGTGCCGTCTGCACCGCGCTTCTGCCACGGAATTCCGGATGGCGGGTCCAGCGGGCGCGTCTCGATCGCCCGTGCAGGCCAGCGGGCGCGGGCGCGACGCTCGATCCATTGGTACATGAGATGCGGCATGAGCGGCGATGGAACGATCGCGTCGGGAGGATCGGCCAGTCCGACCGGGCCGCGCACGGACGCTGCCTCGAGATATGCATCGAAAAACGGTCCCCACTCGTCGCGCACGATCTCGACATTCGCGGTGCGCTCCGCGCGCTGCTCCGTTGCGACCCGGCACGCGGGATCACGATCGATCACCAGCACGCGGTCGGCGACGAGCGCGCCGGCTCGCGCAGCGCGGCCCAGCTGTCGCACGTAGTACGAGCCGTAGCATCCTCCGCCAACAATGACGATCGTGCCGTAGCGCTGCGGCGCCGTGAGCGGCTGCCCAGCAAGCGGGAGCACGTCCCTGCTCAGCGCAGGTGCCGACCGCCGTCGACGACTACCGCATCGCCGGTGACATAGTCGGACTCGAGCAGATAGACCACCGCGTGCGCGACGTCTTCGGGTGCGCCGAGCCGCGCGAGCGGCGTGGTGCGAATCAGCTTATCGGCGTCGTCCTGCGTCCAGTGCTCCGGGAGAAGCACGGCGCCCGGCACGACCGCGTTCACACGAATCATCGGCGCGAGTTTCCTCGCGAGCGCGCGCGTCATTTGCATCACACCCGCCTTCGAGATGCCGTGCGGAATGTACTCGGGCCAGGTCTCGATCGCCGCGAGATCTGCGATGTTGACGATCGCTCCGCCATTCGACATGTGTCGCGCCGCCGCCTGCGAGCAGAAGAAGGGCGACGTCATATTGAGCGCCATGATGTCATCCCATTCTTCGGGAGTGACGGAGTCGAAGGGCGTGCGATGCATCTCCGCTGCGGAGTTCACGAGCACATCGAGCGCCTGGCCCCGCTCCGCCACCGCGTCGATGAGCTGCGCGCACGCGCACGCGTCGCGCAGGTCCGCCGAAATCGTCCAGGCGTCCGGTGCGCCTGCCTCGCGCGCGAGTCGCGCCGTGTCTTCGGCGTCGCTGGCGGACGCGTTGTAGTGCACCGCGACGCGCATGCCCTTGCTCGCGAGCGCGAGCGCAATCGCCCGCCCCACTCGGCGCCCCGCGCCCGTGACGAGCGCGACGCGACCGCCGAGCTCCATGCTATTCCTCGAGCGCGGCGATGACTTCGCGCGGCGGCGGGGCGCCGCGCGCGGCGAAGCGAATGGTGCCGTCGCGTCCGATTCCGATTACCGTGCGCTGAATCTTCTTTCCGTCGTCCTTGACTGCGCCGTACGCCGCTGCGATCGCGCTGTCCTCGTCGACCAGCAAAGGAAAGTTGAATCCGAACTTGGCAACGTACTTCGCATGACTCGCAATTCCCGCCGGATTCACGCCGAAGGGTTGCACGTTCGCGGCTTCGAACTCTGCGCGGTCATCGCGCACGGCGCAGAGCTGCTTGTTGCAGCCGGGCGTGTCGTCGCCGGGATAGAAGAAGAGCACGACGGCGCCGCTCGCGAGCAGCTCGCGCAGCGAGACCGGCGAGCCATCGTTCGTCGTTGCGGAGAAGTCGGGCGCCTTCGCGCCGATTGCGGGAAGCTCGCTCGTCATGCGAGCTGCTCCGCACGCTGCCGCACGCGCTCGTCCTGCCGCGCGAGCCATTCGGCGCTGACCTTCATGCTGCCGAGCGCGCGGTAGCCTTCCGATGAGCCGTGCCAGTCCGAGCCGCCGCTGGGGACGAGCCCGAGCTCATCCGTCAGCGCGGAGAGCCGTGCGATTTCGTCGGCGGTGTGGCTGGGATGACGCACTTCCACGGCATCGAGGCCAAGCGACGCGAGCTCCTCGAGCACGGCACGCGACGCCTCACCACCGGGATGCGCGTAGACTGCGAGTCCGCCCGCATCGTGAATGAGGCGTGCCGCCCCCTCGAAGGTGACAGTGCGTTTCTCGATGCACGCGGGCTTGCCGTTGCCGAGCCAGCGATCGAACGCGTCGCGAAAATCGCGCGCCCAGCCGCCGGCGACGAGCGCCCTCGCGATGTGCGGGCGCCCGACGGCACCGCCGCCAGCGGCCGCGTAGACCGCATCCAGCGTAATGGGAATTCCGAGTGTGTTGAGGCGCTCGACAATCAGCTTCGCGCGATCGCGCCGCGATTCTTTGAGCTCGTCGAGTGCGGCCGCCATATGCTCCGGGTGGGCCAGGTGCAACCCGAGCACGTGAATCTCGTCGCCGTCATCCACGGCACTGAGCTCGACGCCGGCGATCACGCGCACGCCCAGCGATTCGCCGGCTGCACGCGCTTCGGGGATGCCGTCGACCGTGTCGTGATCGGTGAGCGCGATGGCCGAAAGTCCCGCGCGCTGCGCGGCTGCGACGACTTCGGCGGGAGCCACGGCACCGTCAGACGCAGTCGAGTGCATGTGGAGATCAACGTAACGCTCGGCTGGACCGCCGGGATTGCCACCCTCGCCGCTCACGCGCGGTAGCCCCGCTCCGGCGACATGGTGCCCGGCTGCGACTGCGCGAACAGCCGCGCGAGGTCGTCGGCTTCCAGCTCAGCGAGCGATTGCTCGCGCCAGCGTGCGCCCATTGGCGAATAGCGCGTCACGCGGGTCTCGTGTGGCGTGACATCGCGCCGCGTGAACACGAGCGAGAATTCGTCGCGATCGTTCGGCGTGACGCGGCCTGACGGTGAGACTTCCCACGTGTGGCCGCCGATCTCGATGGTGCGAACTGGCATCAGGTGCTCTCCACTTCACGATAAATTCGCGCCGCGTCCACGATGTGATCGGGAGCGCCGGCGAGTGCGCCTTCGAGGGTCTCGCGATCCGCGGCTTCGACGAACTCGATGACCGCGCCAGGCAATCCGCTTTCCTCGAACACCCAGAAGCCGCACTTCGCGGTCTCGTAGTACGTGCGACGCGCGCGGAGACGCTCCATGAATTTCTTACGTTCGGCCGCAGGCACGATCGATCGCTGCAAGGTGAGCCAACGCGCCACGCTCAGGATCCCGTCTCTGGAAAAGTCTCGAGAGTTCTCTTCACGTACGCCAGGAACTCGTCGGCCACGGCGCCATCGATGATGCGGTGATCGAAGGAGATCGAGAAGAACGCGCAGGTGCGGATGGCGATGGTGTCCTCGCCATCGGCCCCGGTGATCACCTTGGGGCGCTTTTCGATGGCACCCAGACCGAGAATCGCCACTTGCGGCTGGCTGATGATCGGCGTTCCCATGACCGAGCCGAAGATGCCCGGGTTGGTGATCGTGAACGTGCCGTCCTGCACTTCACGCGGGTCGAGCTTCTTCGCGCGCGCGCGTCCGGCGAGATCGTTGAGGGCACGCGTGAGACCGGAAAGCGAGAGGTCATCCGCCTTCTTGATGACAGGAACGATCAAGCCCCAGTCGAGTGCAACGGCGATGCCGATGTTGTACTGCTTGCGATAGATGATGTTGTTGCCGCTCACCGCCGCGTTCATGACGGGAAACTTCTTGAGACCGTCGACGACCGCGCTGATGATGAACGGGAGATAGCTCAGCTTGTATCCCGTCGCGGCCTCGATGGAGGCGCGCTGCTTCGCGCGAATGCGGGAAACGCGCGTGAGATCGACTTCGAAGAACGAGGTGACGTGCGCGGCGGTGCGACGCGACTGTGTCATGTGCTGCGCGATCCGCTGACGCATGGGCGTCATCGGTTCGACGACGTCGCCGGGCCACGACTCGGGTGGCGGCCCGTGCGAGTCCGAGCCCGAGGGCGCGTGCATCGAGGGCGGCACCGCGCCGCGCGGCTGCGCGGCAGTCTGCTTCGCGCTGCCATCCAGGTACGGGAGCAGATCCTTCTTCGTCACGCGTCCTGCGACGCCTGAGCCCTGCATTGCGGCGATCTCGAGTCCGTGCTCCGCGGCGATCTTGCGAACGAGCGGCGAGGAGCGGGTGCGAACGCGTTCTTCGAAGCTGTTTCCGTTGCCGGAGGGCGTGGGAACGACGGGCGCTGCGGGGGTTGGGTGAGAAGGGGAGGCAGAAACGCCGCTACCTTCGTTTTTCGGGGGGGGCCCCCCAGCCGAAACGGCGGCCGGCGCCACGCCAGCCGCTGCGTCTGCAGGCGCTCCCGCCGGCGCACCCGCGCCCGCTGTCGCATACGCCGCCTTGTCCGTCTCCAGCCGCGCGACCACCGTCTGCACCGCAACCGTCTGTCCCTGCTGCACCAGGATCTCGGCGAGAATTCCCGCTGCCGGCGCAGGAATTTCCGCGTCCACCTTATCAGTGGAGATCTCGAAAATCGGCTCGTCGCGCTTCACTTCGTCCCCGACCGCCTTGAGCCACCGCGAGAGCGTTCCCTCGGCGATCGACTCTCCCATCTGCGGCATGATCACGTCCATCCGAGCCACGGATTACCCTCGCTGTGAATGTCGATCGGCGGCCGCACTTTGCCACAGCCGCCAAATCATGAAGCCGGGAAGGATCAGCAATCCCGCTAGTGATCCGACCTGCAGATACGGCTCAAAGTTACACGCGGGAAAGCCTTCACGCGGCGTGCAGCGGTTGAAGCCGCCTACAGCCTTGGCAACTGCCACGCCAAGCATTCCGCCGGAGAAATAGCCGACGATCGCCAGCGGAAGCGCCACCAGATATCTCCAGCGACTCGGCGGCGGTGCAAGCTCTTCACGCTGCGCTGCGGACATCGTCAATACGCAGCGAGCCGCCGCGCGACGGACACGATGTCCGCCACCTGCGGAAGCACGTAGTCCTCGAGCGGCGGCGCGAACGGCAGCGGCACATCGGCAGCCGTGACGCGAAGAATCGGTGCATCGAGCCACTCGAAGGCGTGCTCGTTGATGCGTGCCGCGATCTCGCCGGCCACACCGCCGGTGCGCGTGTCTTCGTGCACGATGAGCACGCGATTCGTCTTCTTCACCGTCGCGACGATCGCCTCATCGTCCATGGGCAGCAGCGTGCGAAGATCGAGCACCTCCACCGACAGTCCGTCTTCCTTCTGCAGCTGCTCCGCGGCTTCGAGCGCCTTCCACACCGTCGCGGCGTAGGTGATGATCGAGACATCCGTGCCCTCGCGCGCGATACGCGCCTTGCCGATCGGCACGACGTGATCGCCCTGGGGCATCTCTTCCTTGATGCGTCGGTAGAGATATTTGTGCTCGAAGAAGAGCACCGGATCGTCGTCGCGGATCGCGGCTTTCAGCAGCCCCTTCGCATCCGACGCCGTGGCCGGATAGACGATCTTGAGTCCGGGCGTGTGGAGGAACGCGGCCTCGGGATTCTGCGAGTGGAACGGACCGCCTCGGACGTACCCGCCCGACGGCCCGCGAATGACGAGCGGACACGGAAGGAAGGCCCGGTAGCGAGCGGTGGCGATGTAGTTCGTGAGCATGTCGTACGCGCACGAGATGAAGTCGATGAACTGCATCTCGACGACCGGGCGCATGCCCATGTGCGACGCGCCAGCCGCGGCTCCGACGAAGCCGGCCTCGGAGATCGGCGTATCGATCACGCGCTGCTCGCCGTACTTCGTGATCAAACCTTCGGTGACCTTGAATGCACCGCCGTAGGCCCCGATGTCCTCGCCCATGCAGAAGACATTGGCGTCGCGCTCCATCTCCTCGAAGAGCGCCTCGCGAATCGCTTCCAGGTACGTAATCTCAGCCATTGAACGTCCCCCATCCCGCAGCGCGCTCGTTCTTTTCGACCGCGGAGCGAACGCCCGCGCGATACCACAGTGGCTCGACGACCGCAGGGTCCGCGTAGACGCCCACGAGCGCGTCCGTCGGCTCCGCCGCAGGCGACTGCTCGGCCAAGTCCGTCGCCTGATCGATCTCCGCTGAGACGCGTGCATCAATGGCGTCGAGCTCCTTCTTCTCCACCTGGAGCTCCTCCAGCAGCACACGCGCGTACCGATCGATCGGATCGTTCTGCTTTTCCCACTTGTCGATCTCACCGGCCGGCACATACGACTGATTGTCGTGCTCCGCGTGCCCCTTGCGACGATAGGTCATGAGCTCGATCAGCGTGACGCCCTCACCGCGGCGCGCGCGATCGACGGCGTCGCGCGTGACATCGAACGTCGCGAGCACATCGTTGCCATCGGCGCGAATACCAGGAATGCCGTACGCCATTGCCTTGTCCTTGAACTCCTTCACCGCGCTCTGCTTGCTGTTCGGAGTCGAGTACGCGTAGCCGTTGTTCTCGACGATCACGACGAGCGGGCATCGCTGCACGGCGGCGAAGTTGATCCCCTCATGGAACGCGCCCGTCGATGTCGCGCCGTCGCCGACGTACACGAGACCTACGCGCTTCTCGCCGCGCATCTTGAAGGAGAGCGTCACGCCGGCCATCACGGGGACCATGTCGCCCAGATGAGAGATCTGACCGACGAAGCCGCGAACTGTGTCGCCGAAGTGGATGTTGAGCTCACGCCCGCGCGTCGGCGAATCGCCTTTCGCCATGTACTGGCGGATGATCTCGAGCGGCTGGGCGCCCTGCACGAGCATCGAGCCGAGGTTGCGGATGAGCGGGCTGAGGATGTCGCCCGAGGTACGATCGAGCGCGAACGCGCTACCGACGGCATCCGCTTCCTGTCCGAGCGATCGAAAGAGACCGCCGACCACCTTTGTTTGCCGGTACAGATTCACGAGCCGCTCCTCGAGCGAGCGCGTGAGCCGCATCCAGTAATAGAGCT
>JBDTXN010000052.1:0-18308 GCA_040006175.1 Gemmatimonadota bacterium
AGCTCGGCCACGAGCAGTATCTCACCTTCAATCCCGGCGTCGCGCTCGGCGGCACCGCGGTGACGCTCGACTCCACGGGCACCGTGGGCACTGCCGCCGGCAAGGACAACGTCGTTGCGAAGGAGATGCGCGTGACTGGCGACCTGCGCACGATCTCGCCGGAGCAGTTCGAGAATGCGACGAAGATGATGCAGCAGATCGTCGCGACGCCGCTGCCGGGCACGCACTCGGCGATCACCTTCCGGACGGGCTATCCGCCGATGGCGCCCACCGAGGGTAACCGGACGCTGCTCGCGCTCTATGACAAGACGAGCCGCGATGTGGGCTTGGGCGGAGTGGTCGCAGTGGATCCAGCGAAGGCGGGGGCGGCGGACATCTCCTTCGTCGCCAATCTGGTCTCGATGTCGATCGATGCGCTCGGGCTATCGGGGCACGACGATCATACGGACAAGGAGACTGCGGATCTGAGAACGATGACGGTGAAGACGAAGCGGACGGCGGTGTTTCTGTTGCGGCTCACGAATGGGGCCGCTGTACCGAAGACCACGAGTGTGCAACCATGAATGCGATCCTGATGGTTCGTGATGCGATGCGTGGAAGCGCACGTGCCGCTGCCTTGATTGTCGTCGCGACCGTGTCGCTCGCAGCCCAGCGGCCGACACTTTCCCCGAACGTCCGGAAGTACGTCGCCATCGATACGCCCACCGTCGTGCTCGCACACGTCCGCGTGATCGACGGCACGGGCGCTCCGCCGCGTGAGAACCAGACAATCGTCGTGCGCGATGGCCGCATCGCCGCGCTCGGTGACGCAGCAACCGTCCAGCAGCCCGCCGGTGCGCAGGTGCTCGATCTCACAGGCAAGTCCGTGATCCCCGGACTCGTGATGATGCACGAGCATCTCTACTACCCGAGCGGGTCGGATACGTACTCCAACCTGTCGGAGAGCTTCACGCGCCTGTACCTCGCGGGCGGCGTCACGTCCATGCGCACGGGCGGAAACGCGAACGGCTACGGCGAGATCAACATCGCGAACGAGATCCGCCGCGGCGAGAAGCCGGGACCCTGGATCGACGCAACGGCACCGTATCTCACCGGTTCCGGGTTGCACATCACCCAGTTCTACGAGCTCAAGGATGCCGCTGACGCAACGCGCATGACGAGCTTCTGGGCCGACGCCGGCGCGACCTCGTTCAAGGCGTACATGACGATCACACGCGCCGAGCTCGCGGCAGCCGTCAAGGAGGCGCACCGGCGCGGGCTCAAGATCACGGGACATCTCTGCTCCGTCACCTATCACGAGGCAGCGGCGCTCGGCATCGACGACCTCGAGCATGGCTTCTTCGTCTCGACGGACTTCGTGCCCGACAAGAAACCGGACGTCTGCCCCGGGCAGAAGCGTGGCATACAGGCGCTGGCCGCGATCTCTCGGAGCGATGCCGCGTTCAAGGCGCTCGTGGCCGATCTCGTGGCGCACCACGTCGCGCTCACGTCCACGCTCACCGTGTTCGAGACCTTCGCGACGGGCCGGCCCGAGCCGCCTGGCCTCGACGTGCTCGATCCGATTCTGCACGACGAATACACGAAGTTCCGCGCATCGCTCGAGGAAAAGAAAGACCCGTTCGTCGCCGACCTGTTCGCGAAGGAGCGCGTCATGGAAGTCCAGTTCGTGCGCGCAGGAGGGCTGCTGCTCGCGGGCACCGATCCGACCGGCGCCGGTGGTGTGATTCCGGGCTACTCTGATCAACGCCAGATCGAGCTTCTCGTCGAAGGCGGCTTCACCCCGCTCGAGGCTATCAAGATCTGCACGCTGAATGGCGCCACGTACCTCGGCAAGACCAGAGACATCGGCTCGATCGCCGTCGGCAAGCAGGCCGATCTCGTGGTGATCGGAGGAAATCCCGCAGCGAACATCTCCGACATCCGCAAGGTCGAGACGGTGTTCAAGCAGGGTGTGGGCTACGACCCTGCGAAGTTGATCGCGTCGGTGAAGGGGAAAGTAGGGCTGTTCTAGACATCGCCTGCGTGTGCCGGAGCTCCAAGGGCTACACCGCGTCCCCGCGCGACGGTAACTTTCGATAATGTCTTCGCCCGTGCGGTTCTCCGCGTGAAAGTCGGCTTCATCACACTTGGCTGCGACAAGAACACCGTCGACAGCGAGCGATACCTCGCGCTGCTCGCAGATCACGGTGGCGAGTATACACCGGAGCTCAACGACGCCGATGTGATCATCGTCAACACGTGCGGCTTCATCGACGCGGCGAAACAGGAGTCGATCGAAGCGATTCTCGATGCCGGTCGTCGTAAGTCCGACGGACAGTGCCAGACCGTCGTTGCCGTCGGATGCATGGTCGAGCGGCACAAGTCCGAGCTCGCGAGCGAGCTCCCCGAGGTCGATCTCTTTCTCGGCTCATCCGAGATGGATCGCCTCGTTCCCGAGCTGCTCTCGCGCGGAGTGCTCGATCCGGAGGCGCCCCTTCTCGCGCATCCGGGCGTGCGGCTCTACACCGGCGATCTGCCGCACGTCCGCTATCTGAAGGTGAGTGAGGGATGCGATCACGGCTGCGCCTTCTGCGCGATTCCCCTCATGCGCGGCAAGCACCGTTCGTTCGCGCTCGATGATGTCGTGCGCGAGGCGCAGCTCCTCGAGTTGCAGGGCGCGCGCGAGATCAATCTCGTCGCGCAGGATTTGGCGCACTACGGTCGCGACAAGCGAGATGGGAACACGCTCCCCGAGCTGTTGTCCGCTCTCGTGGCCGGAACGTCGATTCCGTGGATCCGCCTTCTCTATCTGTATCCCACCGGGATCACGCCCAGACTGCTCGAGCTCATGTCGCGCGAGCCGCGCCTGCTCCCGTATCTCGACATGCCGATCCAGCACGGCTCCGACACCGTGCTCGCGCGCATGCGGCGCCCCGAGCGCGCGAGCACGATCCGCGAGCGCGTCGCTCGCCTGCGCGACACGGTTCCCGATGTCGCGATCCGCACGACGTGCATCGTCGGCTTTCCGGGCGAGACCGAGAGCGACTTCGAGCAGCTGTGCGATCTCCTCGAGGAAGTGCGCTTCGAGCGTGTGGGCGCGTTCACCTACTCGCCCCAGGAAGGCACGAGTGGCGCACTCCTCGAGGACGACGTGCCGATGCCGGTCAAGCGCGATCGGCTCGAGCGGCTGACGGAGCTGCAGCGCGCGATCACTGCCGAGCGGTACGAGCGGCACATCGGACGGCGCGTGCGCGGAATCATCGATCGCGTGGATGACGCGACCGGCTCGATCCTCGGCCGCACGATGTGGCAGGCCGACGACATCGACGGCATCACGCACTTTCACGGGAACGCGACTCCCGGCTCGATCGTGGACGCGATCGTCGAGGATGTCGCGGACGACTACGACTTCGTGGCTCGTATCGTCGGCGTGCACGACGCCAGCGCCGTCGTCGCGCCCGCGGTTCGCGCGGGTCGTGCGCTCCCCGTCATGGCTGGCGCGGCCACTGCGAGCTACGGACGTTGAGCAGCCGCTCCGCTGAGATTATTTCCCGCGCGCGAGCCGTCATGCCGGGCGGCGTCAGCTCGCCGGTGCGCGCGTTCGGCGGCGTGGGCGGCGAGCCGTTCGTGGTCGCGCGCGGCGAAGGTGCGCGCATCTGGGATGTCGATGACAAGGAGTACATCGACTTCGTTCTTTCGTGGGGTCCTCTCATACTCGGCCACGCCGCGCCGGCGGTGCTCGACGCGCTCGAGCAGACGATGCGCCGCGGCACGAGCTTTGGAATCACGACGGAGCTCGAGGTCGATCTCGCGGAGCTGATCACCGAGCGGCTGCCACACGTCGAGATGGTGCGCTTCGTGTCGAGTGGCACCGAGGCGACGATGAGCGCGCTGCGCCTCGCACGCGCGGCGACCGGACGCGACGCCTTTCTCAAATTCGATGGCTGCTATCACGGGCACGCGGATTCGTTTCTCGTACGCGCGGGCTCGGGCGTCGCCACGCTCGGGCTTCCGAACTCCCCCGGCGTGCCGGACGCCGTCGCGTCGCTCACCTGCGTCGCGCCCTTCAACGACGCCGAGGCGGTGCGCGCGATCGCTCGAGACCAGGAGCTCGCGGCGATCTTCGTTGAGCCGGTCGTCGGCAACTCCGGATTCATCCCGCCCGATCCCGGCTTTCTGCAGGCGCTCCGCACGATCGCCGATGAAACGGGCACACTCCTCATTTTCGACGAGGTGATGACGGGGTTCCGCATTTCGCCCGGAGGCGCGCGTGAGCGCTTCGGCGTCACCGCCGATCTCACGACGCTCGGCAAGGTGATCGGCGGAGGGCTCCCGCTCGCGGCCTACGGCGGTCGCCGCGATCTCATGGAGATGATCGCGCCGCAGGGATCCGTCTACCAGGCGGGGACGCTCTCGGGAAATCCACTCGCGATGGCAGCGGGGCTCGCAACGCTGCGCGCGCTGACGCCCGCGCTCCACGATCGCATCGAGGCGCGCACCGCTCGGCTCGTCGAGGGACTCGTGGCGATCGCCGCGCGCCACGATGTGCCGTTCACCGCCTCGCACGCGGGCTCGATGTTCGGCTTCTTCTTCCAGCGGGAGCCGGTGCACGACTTCACGGATGCGAAGGGCAGCGACGTCGCCTTCTTCAAGCGCTTCTTCCATGCGGCCCGCGAGCGCGGCATCTACCTCGCGCCATCGCCTTTCGAGGCGGCGTTCATGTCCGCGGCGCACGGAGATGCCGAAGTGGATACCGCGCTGGAACGCCTGGACGGTGCGATGCGCGAGGCGCGTGCGTAGAGTCGCACTCGCGGCGATAGCGATCGCGGTCGCGGCGTGCGGCGGCCGCAAGACAAACCCGGGTAAGGAGCCGCCCGCAGTACGGCGAGACACGATCCCGCCGCCCGTCGTGGCCGAGTCGCTGCCGCCGGAAAAGATTGAAGATGTGAACGCCCCGCAGGAGCCGGGGCTCGTCGACAACTCGCAGGTCGTACGCATAGCGCTCGCAGCAGGCGTGCCGCGCGTCACGCTTTCTGCCACGGGCGAGTGGAAGCTCTACGACAGCAACGGCGAGAGCACCCTGCTGCACGGCGACGGCGGCGAGCAGTGGATCGTCGAGCCGGAACGAGGCGGACTCCGCGCCTCGCGCCTGGATGGTACGCCCACGGGTGTGCGCCCCGCGCCGTTCATTGCGCGTGCGGTCGTGCGCGGATCGTATCTCGTCGTGAACGGGAAGAAGTACCGCGGCGAGATCGCCGTGATTCCCGCGCCGGGTGGGGTGACCGTGGTCAATCGCCTCTACATGGAAGACTACCTGCGCGGTGTCGTCCCGCTCGAGATCGGCCAGCATCGCACCGAGGACGAGCGCGCCGCAGTCGAAGCGCAGGCGGTGGCCGCGCGCAGTTACGCGTACACGCATCTCGTGGGCGAGCGCGAGCGGCCATACGACATGCTCGCAACGGTGCTCGATCAGGTGTACGGAGGCGCGGACGCGGAGGTTCCCCTCGCCGATCGCGCAGTCACCGGCACCACGCGCGTGGTGCTCACGTACAACGGGCGCATCATCAACGCGCCGTACCACTCCACCTGCGGCGGATCTACATCGGCGGCGAGTGAGGTGTGGAGGGAGGGCGATGAGCCGTACCTCGTTGCCGTGAGCGACCGCATTCCCGGGAGTGCCGATCGCTTTTACTGTGATCCGTCGCCCACCTTTCGCTGGACGCGCACGTACGATCAATCGTCGCTGCGCGCGGCGCTCGACAAGTACCTCCGGAGCTACGCGGCGGTGTCGTCGAGCGGAATCGGGACGGTTCGCTCGGTCGAGGTGGAGAGCCGCACACCGTCCGGCCGCGTGCGCAACCTGGGAATCGGCACGTCCCGCGGCCACTTCTCCCTGCGCCAGAACGACACTCGCTTCGTCCTTCGCTCCGCGGGTGGCGAGATTCTCAACAGCACATACTTTTCGGTGGAGAGCAGGCAGGATCCCGACGGCGCCATCTCCTCGCTCGTGATACGGGGAAACGGCAATGGCCACGGCGTCGGGATGTGTCAGTGGGGCGCGATCGGGCGAGCGCGTGCAGGCGCCGACTACCGGAGCATCCTGCGCACCTATTATCCGGGAACTACGGTTGCGGCAGTCAGTCGGTAGCATCCGCATCACTCGCGCGCTGATGCTCGTCGCCATCTTCGTGGCGTCCGCCGCACCGGCGCGCGCGCAAGGCCTCTTCAAGCGCCTCGATCTCGACAAGCTCGCCCTGGAGGGATTCGGCGCGCAGGTTGGGCCCGTATCGCCGAGTACCGTCGTGAGCACGCAGTCGTACGGCGTGCAGGCGGATTACGGCGCGATCACGCCGCACCTGCGCGTCGGCTTTTCCGGGAGCTTCTGGAGCTCGCGCTTCACCGACAAGACTGTTCAGCAGTTCATCACGCAGCTCGAGCAGTCGCTCTCGACTCCCGGTGACTCGATCAAGTTCGACCGCGTGAGGGTCTCGACTATCTCGCTCGAGGCCGACCTGCGCTACATCCCGACGAACACGCACGCCGCGGTGCAGCCGTACATCGGCGGCGGCCTCGGCCTGCACATCGTGAACGCCGAGTCGAAGCTCATTCACAACACCTTCGTCGAGAGTGCGCTCGACAACATCGGCGCCGGCATCAGTGCGATCGCCGGCGTAGCGTTTCTGCCGACGCACCGCGTGAGCGTCAGCGTCGAGGCTCGCTATACCGCGCTCGGCACCCTGCGCTTCGGCACCGTGCGCGCGGGAGGCATGTTTCACTTCAGCAGACCGACAACGACCAAGGTGTCCACACCATGAAGCCAGCCCTGCGTATCGGTGTCATCGGCGTCGGCGCGATCGCGCAGGTCGCCCAGCTCCCGATGCTCGCGCGCCTTCGCGGCGCGGAGCTCGTTGCGCTCTGCGACAACGATGGCCCGAAGGCACGCGCGCTCGCGGAGCGATTCGGCGTGCCGGACGTGTTCACCGACATCGACGAGATGCTCGAGTTCGATGAGCTCGACGCGGTGGTCATCTCGACCCCGAGCCATCTGCACGAGCCGCACGTGCTGAGCGCGCTCGCGGCGGGCATACACGTCCTGTGCGAGCGGCCGCTCGCGCTGAGCACGCGCGGAATCGAGCGCATTCTCGCGGCGGCCGTGCGCAGCAATCGCAAGGTCGCGGTCGCGAACAACCATCGCTTCCGCTCCGACGTGCAGGCGGTCGCGGCGTTTCTGCGCGGAGGGGAGCTCGGAAAGCTGAGCAGCGTGCGGACCGGCTCGTACCAGGCGAAGCGTGCAGCCGAGGGGTGGCGGCTGCGCCGCGCGGAGTCGGGCGGCGGCGTGTTCATGGAGCAGGGATTCGCGATGCTCGACCTCGCGCTCTGGCTCGCGGACTTTCCGGAGCCCGTGCGGGTGAGCGCGCACATGGACCGGGGACGCGGCGCGAGCACGGTCGAGGACTCCATGCTCGCGTTCGTGGAGTGCGAGCAGGGGAAGACGATCGTAATCGACGTGAACTGGTCGGTCACGTCGCAGGAGGACCGCTGGTGGTTCGACATCATCGCCACTCGCGGGAGCGCGCAGCTCTCGCCGTTCAAGGTCGTGAAGGCACTCAATGCCACGCCGGCGGATGTGACACCCCGTGGCGCCGCGGTGCGCGAGAGCGCGATGACGCAGTCGTACCGCGCGGAGCTCGCGCATTTTCTGGCCGTACTGCGCGAAGAGTCGGACTATGAGCCGCCGAGCGATCAGGTGGTCGTGCATCGCATCGCGGAAGCCATCTACAAGTCCGCGGAAGAGGGGAAAGAAATCCGCCTGTGATCATCCGCCGAGGCTATCTGCCGCGTTCCGGAGAGTACGCGGCGCTCGCGGGCTCGACGCTCCTCTTCGCGATTGCCTTTCCGCCGTTCGCTCTGATCGCTCCGGCGTTCTTCTGCCTCGTGCCGATCGCGGTCGCAATCGCACGATGTGCGGACGACGCGGGCTCGCTCCGCGAAGCCGCGCGACTCGGCTTCTGGTTCGGCATGCTCGGCTATGCGGCGAACTTGTACTGGATCGCGATCGCGCTGTCGATCTACACGAAGCTCGCCGTCGTGGGCTATATCGCGGCGCTGTTCGTGCTCGCGCCGGTCACCGCGGCGGTGGGGATGTCGCTGTTCGCACTGCGACGACGAACGACGCTGCCGCTCGCGCTGCTGCTGCCAGTGGTATGGGTCGCGTCCGAGGTGGTGCTCAACTACATGTCCGACCTCGCGTTCCCGTGGCTGCCGCTCGGGCTCTCGCTGTCCCGCACACCGATGCTCGCGCAGCTCGCGGATCTGTCGGGCGTTCGCGGGCTGAGCTTTTGCATCGCCGCGGCGAACGGGCTGATCGCGGATGCGTGGCTCCTGCGCGGACAGCGCGTTGCGATCGCCAAGCGCCTCACTGGCGCCGTCCTCATCGTCGTCGCGCTTGCGGCGTATGGTGCGTGGCGTATGCGTACGACCGAGCTGCTCCCGCTCGCACCGGTCGCGATCGTGCAGCCGAACATTCCGCAGGAAGAGAAGTGGCAGGCGGAGAACCAGTCGCGTATCGAGGGCATACTCGACGACATCACGCGCAAGCGGCTTGCGGCGAATGATGCGAAGCTGGTGCTGTGGCCCGAGGCATCGCTTCCCGGATTCATTGCGGAGCACCCGGAGTGGAGCAGCGACGTGCGGACGATGGCGCGCACGGCGCGCACGCCGATCCTGTTCGGCACGCTCGATATCGAATGGCACGGGCCCGGCGACTACGACTACTTCAATGCCGCGATGCTCGTCGACTCGGCGGGCGTGCTCAACGCGCAGCCGCCGTATCGCAAGTCGTATCTGGTACCGATCGTGGAGCGAGTGCCGTTCGTGAACCCACGCTGGTTCAAGAATTTCAAGTATTTCGGCGGTTACGGTCGTGGACAGAACAGAAAGCCGTTCGTCGTGTCCTTCGGAAAGGTCGGAGTGCTCATTTGCTACGAGTCGATCTTTCCGCAGCGGTCGCGCGAATTTCGGCGGGAAGGGGCGAGCCTGATCGTGAACATCACGAACGATGCGTGGTTCGGCAAATCGCTCGCGCCGTACCAGCACGAGGCGCACATGGCGTTGCGCGCGATCGAGAACCGTGTAGGAATCGTGCGCGCGGCGAACACCGGTATTTCGGCGTACATCGACCCGCTCGGACGCATACAGGGCGAGACCCAACTCGATGTCGCGGACTCCCGCGTGTACGACGCACAGACCACGGATGTGACGACACTTTACGTGCGCATCGGAGACTGGCTGGGCACGCTCTCGCTGCTCGCAACGATTCTGGGATTGCTCTGGGCGCGCTTCCGACGCGCCGCGGCGTGACGGAGCGGTCGGTCGGGATCGACATCGGCGGCACGTTCACCGATCTCGTCTCGGTCGCCGACGATGGCAGCGTCGAATCACGAAAGCGGCTGACGACGGCGGGTGATCAGAGCGAGGGCGTGCTCGACGCGTTGTTGGCGTTGGGCGCCGAGCCTTCCAGTGTTACCCGACTCGTGCACGGCACGACGGTCGCGACGAACATGCTGCTCGAGCGAAATGGCGCGCGCGTGGTGCTCTGTGCAACGGCGGGTGCGAGCGATCTGCTGGAGCTGCGCCGGCAGGAGCGCGCGTCGCTGTATGATCTCACGCGCCATCATCCAGCGCCGCTCGTACCGGCATCGTGGACGGTTGCGATCGACGAGCGAATGACTCCGCGCGGCGTGGAGCGAGCGCTCGATGTGAGCGCGATCTCGAGAGCCGTAACTGCGGTGCGCGCGGCGGCACCGGACGTGGTCGCGATCTCGCTCCTGCATTCGTATCGCGACGACGCGCACGAGCGGGCGCTTGCGGCCGGACTGCGCGATGCCGGAATCGACGCGGACGTCGTCTGTTCGGCCGACGTGCTTCCCGAGATTCGCGAGTACGAACGAACCGCGACGACTGTGGCCGAGGCGTATCTGCGGCCGGGCGTCGCGCGATACCTGGCACGTCTGGGAGAGCGACTGGAGACGCAAGGCTATCCGGCGCTCTCGGTGATGACGTCCTCCGGCGGGATGCGTGATGCGCGCGAAGCGGCGGCGAGTGCGGCGGCGCTCGCGCTCTCGGGCCCCGCGGGAGGAGTCGCGGGCGCGGCGTACGTCGCGCGGCTCGCGGGGTTCGCCAATGCGCTGACGATCGACATCGGCGGCACGAGCGCCGATGCGGGACTCGTACTCGACGGCGAGCCGCTCACGGAGAGCGGCGGCGAGATCGCGGGCGTCCCGATCGCATTGCCCCGTGTGCTGGTGGAGACCGTGTCCGCGGGCGGCGGCAGCATCGGCTGGGTGGACGACGGCGGAGCTCTGCGCGTGGGACCGCGAAGTGCGGGCGCGACGCCCGGACCGGCGGCGTTTGGTCGTGGCGGGACAGAGGCGACGGTAACGGACGCGCAGATCGTGCTCGGTACCCTCACCGCGCGCGCGCTCGGAGTCGTGAATCTCGACGCGACTGCAGCACACGCAGCGGTGTCGCGACTCGCGACCTCGCTCGGTGTGACGGTGGAGCGAGCGGCGCGCGCGATGGTACTCGCGGCCGACGCCGCGATGGCGCGCGCGCTCCGGCGCGTGAGCGTGGAGCGTGGTGTCGATCCACGCCGTTGCGCGCTGGTCGCATTCGGCGGTGGCGGGCCGCTCCACGCGTGCGCACTCGCCGATCACCTCGGTGTGCGCAGCGTGCTCGTGCCGCCGTTCGCCGGAGTGTTGAGCGCGCTCGGTCTCGCGATCGCGCCGGAGCGGCGCGATGCGCTCGCGAGCGTGATGCGCGAGGCGCACGCGTTGACTGCGGCGGACACGCGCGATCTCGATGCGCTGCTCGCTGCGCGCGCGGGCGGGCGTGGCAACGCGCAGCGGTGGCTCCGCGCTCGCTACGTGGGTCAGGGACATGAGCTCGAGATTCCGTTCGCACCGGGCGAGGAAGGCGCAGGGCTCATCGCACGCTTCGCCGAATCGCACGAGAAGCGGATGGGATTCACGCTGGATACGGCGATAGAGGTCATCGGCGCGCGCATCGCGATCTCGAGCGCCGCGCGTGAGCCGGCGCTCGTGAGTGCGCACTCGGCCAGCGACACGATTCGCGGGCCGACCGTCGTCTCGCTGCCCGACGCGACGCTGTTCGTTGCGGACGGATGGACGGCGCGCGCGCTCCCGATCGGCGGATATCTCATGGAGCGAGCGGCGTGAACGAGCGCGAGAGCGGGACCGAGAACGCGGCGCGCGCCGGCGACACGATCGACGTGCTCGAGCTCGAGGTGATGGGCCACGCGTGGTCCGCGATCGCGGAGGAGATGGGCAGTGTGCTCGTGCGGGGCTCGCTGTCGCCCAACATCCGTGAGCGGCGCGACGCGTCCGCGGCGCTCTTCGATGCTGCGGGGCTCATGGTCGCACAGGCGGCGCACATTCCCGTGCATCTCGGTGCGATGCCGGAGGCGGTGCGCGCCGTGCGCGAGCGTGCGCCTTCGCCGGGCGACGTGTTCATCCTCAACGATCCGTACGCTGGAGGCTCGCACCTGCCGGATCTCACGCTCGTCGAGGCGGTGGAACTGCATGGAGAGATCGTTGGCTACGCGGCCGTTCGCGCGCACCATGCGGATGTGGGCGGCATGAGTCCGGGGAGCATGCCGCAGGGCGCGACGGAGCTCGTGCAGGAAGGATTGATCCTCCCACCCGTGCTGCTGTCTCGCGGCGGCGTGATGCGCGATGACATGCTCGCCGTCATACTCGCGAACGTGCGAACACCGAAGGAACGTCGAGGCGATCTGCGAGCGCAGCTCGCCGCCTGCGCGGCGGGAGCGAGTGGCTTGCGCACGTTCATCGCGCGAGAGGGCCACGCACGCGTCGCCGCATCGGGTCGCGCGCTCATCGACTACACGGCGCGGCGCGCCGAGGCGGCGATTCGTGCACTGGGCGCGCGCACGGGCCGCGCGACGGACACGCTCGAGGGCGATGGCCTCACGGAGGATCCGGTGACGATCTCCGTCGCGCTGCACACGCGCGGCGATCGGCTCGTGCTCGATTTCACCGGCACATCCGCGCAGGTGCGCGGCAACGTGAATTGCCCCATCGCGGTGACGCGAGCGGCCGCGGTGTTCGTGCTGCGCACGCTGCTCCCGGACGATGTGCCGACCAACGATGGCATCGCGCGCACGATCGAGATCATCGCGGAGCCCCGAAGCGCGGTTCACGCGCGATGGCCGGCGGCGGTTGCAGCGGGGAACGTCGAGATGTCGCAGCGCATCACGGACACGTTGTTCCTGGCGCTCGCGAGCGCTGGGCTCGATGTGCCGGCGCAGGGGCAGGGGACGATGAACAATGTGACATTCGGCGGCGATGGATGGACGTTCTACGAGACGCTTGGCGGCGGACAGGGTGCGTCATCGCGCGGTGAGGGCCCGAGCGCGGTGCACGTGGGGATGAGCAATACGCGCAACACGCCGATCGAGTCTCTCGAATGGGCGTATCCGATTCACATCGTGGAGTATTCGATTCGCAGGGGAAGCGGCGGCGTGGGCGCGCATGCGGGCGGCGACGGCGTGGTGCGGAGGTATCGAGCGCTCGAGCCATGCACGGTCACGCTGCTGACGGAACGGCGGAGGCGTGCGCCCGCGGGCGCGGCTGGCGGGGCGAGCGGAGCGCTGGGGCGCAATCTGCTGAATGGGCGAGAGCTGCCGCCCAAGTGTCGCGTGCAGATGGCGGCAGGCGATGTGCTGGCGATCGAGACGCCGGGCGGTGGGGGGTGGGGGAGGGCGGGAGGGTAGTCGATTCGTAGAGCGTGCCGACATGTCCCGTGCGAGTGTCGAGCGGTGTTACCCGTTAGGGCCTGCAGGTGCTGCCAGATGTCGTGGGTGATCGATCTCAGAGCGCGCTTGCAATGAGTGGCTGACGGCAGCCGATCCGCATGCGGCCACCTTCGGTTGTGGCCAATGATAGTTCGGGAGAAGCCAATGGAGCTCCGGCGAAGCCGCGCCCGCGGGTTCGCGGTCACATGCGCTCGCCAGTTAAGCCCGCGCACCGAGCAGGCATACCCAGCCTGGATCATCTGCCGCAGTTGTGTTGCTTACGCCGCGAGTTCTCGTGTCATGTCATCGTTCTTCACGAATCCATGGTTCTATACGATCGCGCTGGCGGCGTCCACCGGCGGCAACTAGCTTCTTCGGCACGTCGTCAAGAATGCGGTGGATCACCGTTTTGCGCTCCGCATTCGGCGGACCGCACCCAGGCTCCCCATGTTTCGCTCCCGCAGCACGCTCACCCCCGGCGCCGACGCCGCGGCGTTCGCGCTGATTGTCGTCGGGGGAATGGCGCGCGTCGCCGTCTACCTGGACCGACGTTCCTTCTGGGCCGACGAGGCCATGCTCGCGCTGAACATTGCGTGGCACCCCGTGGGCCGGCTCGCGCGTCCGCTGGACTTCGATCAGGCGGCGCCCCTAGCCTTCCTATGGCTGGAGCGACTCGCGTTCGTGGTGGGTGGGCCCGGCGAACTGGTGCTGCGTGCCCTCCCGCTCGCCTGCGGGGTGGCGCTTCCCGTCGCCACCTGGCTGCTCGCGCGCCGCCTGCTGGACGGCACCGCCGCCGTCACGGCCGCCGCGATCGCCGCCTGCGCGCCCCAGTTGCTGTACTATGCGAACGAGCTAAAGCCGTACGGACTCGACGCGCTGGTCACCGCGCTGTTGCTGCTGACCGCGCTCGCCTTCCTGCGCGACCCGGTCCCGGCGCGCGCGTGGTGGCGCCTGGGAGGAGCGGGCGTGGTTGCGGTACTCGTTTCCCAAACCGCGATCTTCGTCGTGGCCGGCGTGGGGGCACTGGTCGTCCTCGACCCCCGCGTGCGTGCGCATCCGGAGTGGGCCCGCCGTGCGGCGCTGCTGGCCGGCGTGTGGGGACTCGCCTTCGCGGTGCCCTACGTGCTCGTTTACCGCGCTGCCTTGGACAACGGATACCTGCGCCGGTTCTGGGGCGACACCTTCCTTACTCCGGGTACGCCCCAATACGGCCGCCGCGTGCTCCGTGCCGGCGGGACGGTCCTGCTCGGGCAGTTCGTCGCGCACAGCCCCCGCGACTGGCGCGCCGCGGCGGCGGCGCTGCTCTTCGCAGCGGGGCTCGCGGAGCTTGCAAGGCGCGGGTGGCGTATCCTGTTCCTCGTAACCGCGCCCGCGGGCGCCATGCTGCTGGCGTCGGCGCTAGCGCTCTATCCGATCGCCTCGCGCCTCGTGCTCTTCCTCGCGCCAGCCGTGTGTGTCGTGTACGCGGCCGGCGTGAACGCGCTCGCGGGGCTGGTCACAAGGGGAGCGCGCTCGCGCGCGCGCTCTCTGGCTGCGGGGGCGGTTGCCGTGGCCCTCGTGCCCGTCGCGCTGGCCGTCGCAACCGCCCCACCGCGTCCCGAGGACAGCCGCACGCTGTTCGCCGAGGTCGAGCGCCGGAGCGCGGGCGAGCCGGTGTACGTGCTCTCGAGCGCCGTGCCGGCGTGGACGTACTACACCACCGACTGGCGCTCTCCCGACACTTCGCGGCTGCGCTGGGTCGCCGACCTCACCAATTCGACGGGACCGAACTTCAACAACCGTCCCAGCCGCGGGCGCCGGGTAGTCGCGGAGGGGGACGCGTTCGTGCTGACGTACCGGGGCCGGAGCGAGTTGATCGGCGTCGACGAGGGGATGGGGTACCGCATCCGCAACGGTCCGTCCGACTTCGAACGCGAGGTGCCCGACGATGGGTGGGCAGAGAACGAGGTACGGCGGGTTCGCGCCGCCGCGGACTCCGCGGCCTGGCTGGTGATGGCCGCTCAGGTGCCGGTTCCCGAACTCGCACTGCTAACGACGGCGCTGGGCGCCGGCGCGACCGTCACCTACGCCGCAACGCGTCCGGGTGCGGCGGTCTACCGCCTGCGTTGGCCACCGCGCGCCGCGGGCGACCGGGCCGGGAGCGACCGTCCTCCGGGCCTCTACCGCACTCCGACCAGCTCCACGTCGAACACCAGCGTCGCGTTGGGCGGGATGACGCCGCCGGCGCTCCGCGCGCCGCAGCCCGGCTCGGGGGGATCACCAGCGTCCGCCGACCTCCCTCGCGCATCCCCTGCACACCCTCGTCCCGCCCGCGGATCACCTGGCCGACGCCAATCACGAAGGACAGCGGCTCGCCACGGTCGTGGCTCGAGTCAAACGCGCGCCCGTCGGTCAGCGTCCCGGTGGAGTGCACGTCCACCGTCGCGCTTGCCCGCGCATCCGGGCCATACCACCAGGCGTCACCGCTAAAGCGCAGCCCCAATACTGTCGTGCTCATCCCCTCGTCCCGATCGTGCGCCCCGGGTTGTTTCGGGGGTGGCTTGGCGCCGCCCTCCTATTTGCCATCGCGGTGCTTGGAACATCGCGGAGACGGCCCCACGAGGCGACGCCCAAAAAATGGCACCCGATCTTTTTCATACTAGCGCCGATGATCGGCGCCGCTGCTGGATTTTTTGCGAGCCTCTGGGCGCGCGACCGACCGTCTAAGCGTCGCGACGCGGTCGCCTAATGAGTAGTTGGAGTTGTCGAGCGCGAGACGTGGCCACCATGTGAGCGCCTGGCGAGATCAGCCTCACGTCAGCATCGTTGCGCAAGTAGGCTGAAACGCGCGCAGCTCAACATTGCGTTAGTGGGCACGGCAACCAGGACTCTAGATCTACCTTACCCCGCTTCCCTTCGCGACTCTAGAAAGCTCCGAACTGTTCTGACGCTGGACGTTGCCGCAGCATGCGGTGTTTCCTCCTGAAGTGATGGCGCGCATCCGCCCATTCACTCTCGGCACCGTTTCGAGGCTCAGTGCCGAGGCATTGGCCTGCGTACCGTCAACTTCTGTCGGCAGCGAAGATTCGACCGCGTGCAGAGGGCCGTTCTGGACGAAGAGGTCGCGAAGTGGCCCGCGAGTCTAAGTGCTCGCTCCACTGCGTGGACTGTGTTGAACTGGCATAAGAGCTGGCGGCGCTCGTTCCCTGGAGAAATTTTGTCACGCGTTGGTCGGATTTCTGCTATTCGTCATCATATGACGTGCATATCTGGCAACCGGGTCACGACTGGACGCTCATGTACGAGCATCGTGAATCGTTTCGGTACTTTCGGCATCGCGCGGCCCGAGCCGTCGAACAGGCCGTTGCAGCAGACGAGAACGCGCCGCACTTGTGAGCATTCAAACATCGCGTTCGCGACTTCGCAGCTGAACGCCAGGGTCGTTAGGCCGCGCAACAACCATGACTTGAGGGCAAGCGCATGAATCCGGAAATCGATGCGCTGATGCAGTTCTCCGCTGCGATAAATCGCAACGAAATGCAGGCCATAACTAGGGACTTCGATCCGCAGATTGTGCACGCTGAACCCGAGGATTTACAACGGCCGGCACCTATCATGGCATCGCCGAAGTGCAAGAGCACGTCAGGACGGGGCGCGGAGCGTGGGCCGAAGGGAGCTGCGACCCCGAGAAGTTTTTCATCAAGGAAGAGAAGGTCGTCGTCTACCTCCACGCGTGGGTTCGCCTGAAAGACGCAACCGAGTGGACTGGCGGTCGGTTTGCCGATCTCTTTGTGTTCCGCATCGGTAAAATCACTGAGTACCGCACCTTCGGTGAACGAGTGCAAGCGCTCAAGTGGGCCGGCATCCAAAACCAGGAGCTGAGGTGAATCGCCGCAAGTAGCGTCAGCGACGCTGCCAGCGCGGCCTAACGAGGCGTTGCGCTACGGGGCGCACCCGGCTCCGGCCGTCGCGGTAAGTTGGGTGAGGTGCGCCCGCGGCTGAACTCGGGCGTTAGGCGGATGCACGGGCGCCTCGTAACCGATAGGCTGTGCAATGCCCCTCCGGTTCGCATGGGATGCTCGCGAGACTGCGGCCAATGTGCGGAATCACGGTATCGGTTCCTCGGAGGCGGCGAGCGCATTTGCGGACTCGCAGTCAATCACTATTCCGGATCCGGATCATTCCGCAGAGGAAAATCGCTTCATATTGATTGGTTGTCCCCGCACGCAGTTGCTCGTGGTCGTCGCTCACGTCGAACGCGGCGCGATCACCCGTATCATCAGCGCTCCACCGCCGGCCGTCAGGAACGGAGAGTGTATGAAGAAGGCGAGGAAGTCCGAGCGTGCTGTCGTGCGCGACGAGATGCGTGCGGAATACGATTTTTCCGGGGGCGTGCGCGGCAAGTATGCGGCGCTATTTGCCAAGGGCACAAATCTCGTGTTGCTAGCGCCAGATGTCGCCGCGGTGTTCCCGACGGCGACCGCAGTGAATAAAGCGCTCCGAGCGATCATCCGAGAAAGATCGAAGAGTCGCACCGCCTAACACGCCGTTGCAGCCGACGAACGCACCGAACATCATCTATTGATCTGACTTCCGTCAGCTGCGTTCGCAGCTGAACGCGATCGTTAGCCAGCAACGGCGCGTTTGCGCGGGGTCAGAGCGCTGGCGACCTCGCGTGGCTGCGCACCGGTAGCCAGAGAAGCGCGAACGAGCAAGTCGAGCGAGACCGATGGATCGCCCGCTTCGATCTTGGCCACTCGCGACTGACTCGACTTGAGCCGCTTCGCGAGCGCAGCCTGCGTCATATGAGCTCTTGTGCGCCAAGTCTTGACTCTAGCGCTAAGCGCAATCTTCATCTCGACGAGCGCAGCCTCCTCGACCGAGAGTCCGAGGAAATCGGCCGCTGAGCCCACGGTCCACCCAGCTGCTTCGAGCCGACGTCGCTTGCGTAGATCCATACCTGCCTCTGTGTGAAGAATAGAGAAAGCGGCGGCGCGACTATGAAGCCCGCAAAGCATCGTCGTACGCGCGACGTCGTCGTTTGCAATTTGTGATCACTGCGCGCGGTGTGGCGCGCGTTGTCTTTCGAAAGACATGTAAGATCAGCACCGCATCAGGGTCGAGTCGGTAGACGATCCGCCACGAGACCTGAGCGTCGGGAATTCTGAGCTCCTGGCAGCGCGGCCCAATCGACGGCATTGGCTGAGGCGCTCGCCACGTTGAAGTCGGCGCAGCAACACTCCCGCTTCCAATCGAGCGTCTGCAGAGAACGGGGGCGACTTGATTTCTCCGCTGAGCCACACGAGCGGCTTGTCTGTCGCTGGCATGCGGGGAACAATATGTCAGAAATGACATATATGCAAGGGGCGCGCCGGGAGTTTTTTAGCGGCTGCTGGCTAACAGGCCGTTGCAGCAGTCGAACGCACCGAGCATTATCTCCTGATCTGACACTCGTCAGGTGCGTTCGCAGCTGAACGCCATGACGTTAGGCGGCCCTACACTAGGACGGACGGCATGA
>JBDTXN010000053.1:0-17922 GCA_040006175.1 Gemmatimonadota bacterium
AGTGCGCCAACGGCTTCGCGCACGCGATCATGAAATTCGTAGATGCTCGTGTCGTTCGGGTATCTCGCGCCAGTCGAATTGATCTCCAGGGTGAGGAGATGCGTCGTGTCGAAGCCGGCGTCCATGCTCATCAACCGCACGAGGCTTCGTCCGAGCAGCCCGGCGCTCACCAGCAACATCATCGCGAGCGCGACTTCGCCCACGACCAGTGTCGCCCGCGTCGCGTGATTCGCGGTTCCGGACAGACGCCTCCCCGATCCGAGGGCGGATGAGAGGTCGATGAAGCGCCCGCGCGCGGGTGCGAGTCCCATCGCCACGGCGAGGACGAGCACGATAGTGGTGACGACGGCGAGTGCGCCGGGATCCACGTGGATCGCGGAGAGCCGCGGCATCTCCCGGGGCAACCGCGCTACCAGGAGCGGCAGTGTGACGTACACTACGATGAGTCCCGCGAGGCCGCCGAGGGTTGCCAGCAGCAATCCCTCGGTGAGCAGCTGGCGGATCATGCGCGCGCGGCTCGCACCCAGCGCGCCGCGTACTGCGAATTCCTGTGCGCGCCGTATCGCGCGCGCGAGCTGCAGGCTGACCACGTTCGCGACCGCGATGAGCAGCACGAGCAGCACGGCGCCACCGAGCGCCAACAGTGCTGGACGTGCTCCGCTCGTTATCTCGTCCTGCATGCGGCCCACCAGCGTTCCCGGAGCCGCGTACTCCTTTGGATACGCCTGCATGAGCTGCGACTTGATGCCGTCGAGCTCCGTCTGCGCCGTCTCGAGACTCACGCCGGCACGGACGCGCGCGATCATGCGCAAGTGATGACAGGTGCGGCACGCGTACGGCTGATTCAGATAGCCGAGCACGCGCCAGATTCGAGCGGTGGGCGAGGGAGCGTTGTCGAAGGCGGCGGGCATGACTCCGGCAACGGTCATGGGATCGCCGTCGATCGAAATGGCTTTGCCAATGATCGACGTGTCGCCGCCGTATCGACGCTGCCACAGACCGTGGCTCAGAATGACGACGTGATTCTGCCCCGGCGCGTCCTCGTCCGGAGTGAAATCGCGGCCGAGTGCCGGCCGCACCCCGAGCGCTCGGAAGTAGGTCCACGACACGCGATCGCCGCGCACGCGCTCCGGATCGCCCTTGTCGGAGAGCGTCGGCTGCCACTCGCCGATCGCCGCCGCGCGCTCAATACTTCGCGATTGCGCGACGAAGTCGCGGAATGTCGCAAAGCCGATGTTGTCACGCGATCCATCTGCGTTGCGTTCCCACACCAGGGCGAGCCGCTCCGCATTCGAATACGGAAGCGGACGGAGAAGCACCGGCTCGATGACGCTGAAGATCGCCGTCGTCGCGCCGATTGCCAGCGCAAGCGTGAGCACGGAGACGAGCGCGAACGCAGGAGACCTGCGAAGCAGACGCGCGGCGATTCGCAGATCGGCGAACACACTGCGGGCAAGCTCGCCCCTCACGCGCGGCCGCGCATGCAGATGCCAGAGCGCGGAGAGCGTCTCGCCGAGCATCCATAGTGGTCCGCGCTCCTGCTGCTCGACCAGATCGCCGATGACTGTGTCGGCGAGATCCGATCGCAGCGCTCGCTCCAGGATCCAGATGCAGAGGCGGATCATGCAGGCTCCAGTCCGACATCGAGCCCGCTGGCCATGTGGCGCAACGCCTTGAACGTGGCCTGCAGCGACCGCTTCCCTGCGGCGCTGACGACATAGCAGCGGGTGCGTCGCCCGCCGCGCTGCGCGGTGGGCTCACCGACGTGGGACGCGACCAGCCCTTTCTCCTCCAGTCGGCTGAGCGTCTTGTAGATCGTGCCCAGCGTGAGATCGCGCCCCGCTCGGCGCTGGATCTCATCGTGGATCGGCACCCCGTATGCTTCCTTCCCCACTCGCATCACTGCGAGCAGCACCACCTGCTCGAGCTCGCCCAGCATGACTCACCATTTGTAAGACATTGTCTACAATATGATGAGAGTGCGCAGTAGCGCAAGGCATTGGACGTCAGTGTGGCCAGAGATACGCGAACGTCACCGCCGTGATCACCCCGTAGATGAGGGAGTCCATCGTCGCCTTAAACGTGATCCCCCATGACCTGCTGTACCAGATCGAGAGCTGCCAGAGCGCCGACGCGTAGGCGATGAACGATACCAGCCCCGCGAAGCGAAACACCGCCCGGAAGGGAGCGCCCGGCAGGAGCGCATGCGCTGCGACGTAGGCCGTGAGGATGTTGACCACGATCAGGTAGGCGAACCAGAGCGACAGCTCCCGCGTCATGCTCAACGTCGCGGTCGGCATCACGGTCATGATCACTTTTGGCCCGCGCTCCACCTTGGCCCTGAATTCCGCCGATTTCATGTCCGCCATGCTCGCGGGCCGCGGCATCATGTAATCACCCGGAGTGAGAGCCAACGGGCGCAGGGCATCCATCACCTGATCTTCATTGGACAGCTTCGGGTAGTCCGACTTGTGCCAGGGCGAGGCCATGTGGATGATCGAGCTGGCGATGAAAATGAGTAGCGACGCCAACAGAATCGGCAGCCACAGCGCGGTCATGGAAGTCATCTGCGAAGTCATTTCTCCCTCCGGAGCGATCGGTTCACCACGGGTGAGCCCAGCCTCGCCAACGTACGCGGGGGACGCTCGCCGCGTAAGATCGCCGGTGCCGTTACGACGTCGGCACGCGATGCAGAACGGGCGGAGTAATGGCAACTCCGCCCGTTCTCGCCTACCACTTCGCTTTTGCGCCGATCGTTACGCCTTCAGCACGACCTTCTCGCAATTGTCGCTCTTGTTCACGAACATCTCGTAGCCCTTCGCCGCGTCCTCGAGCCGCATGGTGTGTGAGATCACGAAGCTCGGATCGATGTCGCCCTTCTCGATGTGCTGCAGGAGCGGCCGCATGTAGCGCTGAACGTGGCACTGCCCCGTCTTGATCGTGAGCGAGCGATTCATGATCGCCCCCATCGGGAACTTGTCGACGAAGCCGCCGTAGACGCCGATCACCGAGATCGTTCCGCCATTCTTGCACGACATCGCCGCCTCGCGCAGCGTGATCGGACGATCGCTCTCCAGCATCATCGCTTGCTTCGCGCGGTCGTACGCGAACTGCATACCATGCGCGTGCGCCTCGAGCCCGACGGCGTCGATGCAGTGGTCGGGACCGCGTCCGCCCGTCATCTCGTTGAGGGTATCGACCACGGAGTCCACCTGCTCGTAGTTGATCGTCTCCGCGCCGGTATTCTCTCGCGCCAGGTTTAGGCGATAGTCGTAGCGGTCGATCGCGATCACGCGCTCCGCGCCGAGCAGGTACGCGCTCGCGATCGCAAATTGTCCGACCGGCCCCGCGCCCCACACGGCGATCACGTCACCCTGCTTGATGCCGCACATCTCCGCACCCATGTATCCGGTGGGGAAAATGTCCGACAGGAAAAGCACCTGCTCGTCGCTGAAGCCATTCTCGATCTTGATCGGGCCCACATCCGCGAATGGAACGCGAGCGAACTCCGCCTGCCCGCCGGCGAAGCCGCCGAGCATGTGCGAATAGCCGAAGATGCCCGCGGGTGAGTGGCCCCACAGCTTCTCGGCCATATACGCATTCGGATTCGAGTTCTCGCAGAGCGAGTACGCTTCCGCGCGGCAGGCACCGCACAGTCCGCACGCGATGGGGAACGGCACCACCACGCGATCGCCCACCTTCAGGTTCTTCACACCGCGTCCGACTTCCATGACTTCGCCCATGAACTCGTGGCCGAGCACGTCGCCCGATTCCATCGAGGGCACGAAGCCGTTGTAGAGATGCAGATCCGAGCCGCAGATCGCCGTGGAGGTGATGCGCACGATGGCATCACGCTGATTCAGAATCTGCGGATCCGGAACGTTTCGTACTTCTACTTTCTTTTTGCCCATCCAGCACGTTGCTCTCATGTTCTCAACTCCCTACTAAGAATGCTGGCCGCGACAATCGCGGCCGCTCATTTGGCACGTCAGGCGCCGCTCCGCATGCTCTGGATGTTCTGACCACCCTGCATATCCTGCGCGCTCCGCAGCTCCCGGCTGCTCAGCGGCTGCGCGGGGTGCGGACCTTCCACGATCGACGCGTCCGACTTCATGATCTCGCCCAGCTCCATCACCTGCTTGAAGCGACGGAGATCATCGGCGATCTGACCGCCGGGCTCCTCACCGAACATCTTCGCGAACAGCGCGCCGAGCGCACCGCCGGGAGGATTGTATCGAAGGTCGACGTGCACTTCGGTGCCGCGCGCGCCAGGTGCCTGCGTGAAGCGCACCATGCCGCTGTTGTTCACGTCCGAATTACCGAGCGAGTGCCATGCGATCAGCTCGTTCGGCTGATCGGCAGTCACCTCAGCGTCCCACTCGACAGATGTGCCGGCCGGTGCCTTCGCCTTCCAGTGCGTGCGTCCGTCGCCAAGCGAGGTGACGGACTCCAGGTGCTTCATGAATTGCGGGAGATTCTGAAAGTCATGCCAGAACGAGTAAACATCTTCTCGCGGACGCATGATGGTAATGCTGCGCTTGACATGGATGCCACCAGCGCGGCTCCCGTTCGCCTGTGAGCTCTGGCTCGAGAGCCCCTTGCCGGCCAGAATGTCCAGCGCCGTCACGCCAATGACCGCGACGGCTGCCGTGTTGAGGCGGGAGCGATCGGTGCCATCCTTGTTCATCGCGGCCCCGATCATCGAGATATCGAGCGCGTCGCCTGCAACGCGGGACCAGACCCACCCGGTGGGCTGCTCGTTCGACAGGATGCCAATGCCGGCCGCCAACTCCCGCGCACCCGCCATTCTCAGCATCGTGCGGGTCGTGCTCGTGGGCTTCACGCCAACCAAGCGCGCCACGCGGTCCGGCGCGATGAGCTCGGCCACTCCCAAGCCGATACTGAACCAGCCCAGGCCGGTCGCAATTTTCTTGACCTGCTGCGGCTGCTGAAGCTTCCGCGAGCCGCTCTGTCCGTTGCCTCCGTAGGATCTGTTGCGCATCGGCGATTGCCGATTGGATCCAGGCATCATGTTGCCCTGCCTATCACCTCGTGACTGCCTGAACGCATTCGCGTTTGATGTGCTGCTCATGTCTCCTCCATCTCACCTTGTGACTGGCCCTTTTTTCTGCGGCATCACCATGGAGGGGGCAATTCGTATACCCTGTACCCGCAACGTGTACGAACATTCTTGCCTCAGTGTGAAGACCGAATGAATCACGTGTGAGCGTGGGACACTCGCGCGCAATCCTGGGTGGCGAGGTCAGCGACAGCACGATCGGTTTCAGCTGCACGGCTATCACCTCCTTCGTGATTGCCGCACTGGCGTCGCACTCTGGTACGCGGATTCGCCGCGTGATCGTACCGAATGCTGCTCGCGTTGTTCAGACTGACCGCCCTCCGCGACTCGGGCGCCGACCATCATGTGAACGTTCTGCAAAGTGGATCGGCGATACCGGCAGCACGGGCATATTCGGAGCGCATGGGCTCCTGCGCATGGCTGGTCATAACGCTGGCACGTCGTCACATTCACGGAGCTCGCTCTCGAGTCAACGCACTGCCGATCCCACATCGCAGGAGCTCACATGTCCGAAGAAGATCTGCGCGCCGAGCTGGCGCGGTTGCAACAGGAAAACGCCGCGCTGAAACAGGGCGCGGCTCGTGGAGTTTCAATGAAGGTGAGCGAGAAGGGCGGGCTGTCCATCTATGGACTGGGCCGATTTCCCGTGACGCTCTACAAGGAGCAGTGGACGCGACTGCTCGACATGTCGGATGAGATCCGGCAGTTCATCGCGGCGAACGAGGGAAAACTCAAGACCAAGGAGTGAGCGAAACGCACGAGCGCGTCACCGGGCGCGTCACGGGGCGCCGAATACATCCTCGCCGAAGGTGACGAGCCCGTTCGCAGCTGCATAGCCCAAATGGGTCAGCCCGAATTTGTCCTCCACCCAACGCAGCGTCGCGTAGTGATTGTACGGCACGTCGGAGATGGTGTTCGGCTTCACGAACGGGGAGAGCACCACCGCACCGATCCTCCCTCCTCCGGGTCCGTCGCCGCCGGGTTGCGTGGATGATCCGGGCAACCCCTGCTCACCGCAACACGCGGTCGAGTCCATGCCGGGCGGACCACTTGCCTCATCGAACGTGATGATCAGCACGCCGTCGGCCTTGAACGCCGGAGAGTCCATGATCTTTGGCACCCATCTGCGCAGAAATCCATCTGCCTGAACGAGTCCCCCCGGCGCGTGATCGACGCAGGGCGCGTCGTGCCCGTCGTTGCACTGATTGGGCGTGATGAAGGAATAGTTCGGCGTCGTCGCGACGGACTTCAGGTCATCCTCGAGATGGCGGAGGTTGACGACGTGCTGTACACACCGGGCGCGGTTGTCGATGAAGTTGTGGAAATAGTAAAACGGATTGTGCTTCGTCGCGTATTGATCGCCTGGAACGCGCCGCATCGTGACATCGGTCTGGCCGATCGGCGGGTGACCGCACGCCTCCACCGCCTTCGACGTGTCGTTCCCCAGATCTTCCATGTAGCCGCGCCAGCTCTTGCGCGCCGACTCGAGCTGATCGCCCAACATCGGAACGATCGCGGGGTACACGCATCCCTGTCCGATTGCCTGGCCGTTCTCGTCGAGAGTGGGCTTCGCGAGCTTGAACTCCGTGAAGATCTTGCAGTCGCGCTGCGTCTCGACGTTGGGTGCCTGCCCGCTTACGAGCGCGATATAGTTATCGAGACTATTGTGGCCAATGCCGTAGTAGTTCCGTAACAGCACTCCCTTCGTCGGAAGCTCGCGAGCGAGATATGGCGCAGGAGAGTTGGGGCCGAAGCTTCGCGCGTAGGCCTCGTTCTCGAGCATCAGGATGAAGATATGCCCCGGCCTTCCGGGCTTTTGCGTCGCGCGCGGCGCACCCTGCGTGGATGTCACCGTCGAGAGAGCGAATACGAGCAGCGAGGCGCACGTCGTTGCTGCGCGCTTAATGAGCCGGCGATCAGTCATGCTGCATTCTACAAGCGCGGTAGGCGGCAGTTCCAGAGTCGCTCAGTGCCACGCGCCCAGGATCGCTCCCATCACCAGGAGATACACGAGCTGATAACCCGCATCGATGAGGAACACCGGGAACTTCCCGCCGCTGTAGACATTCGCCATCAGTCCGATCGTTGCCGCGAAGCCAAGCCACAGATGCGCCGCCCACGCTGCGCCCTTTTGCCACGTGTGCGCATCGAGGTGGTTGATGAGCAACTGAAGAACGAACGCCATTACGAGAAACGCAACGAAGGAAATTCCGTACGCGCGCGGGGCGTCGGCCTTCATCCGCTCGACGTCCTCCGGCGTGTGGGCATGCGCGGCCATCCACTGCTTCGCGAAAAGTAGCGGCGAGTACCACAGCCCACCGATCAGGAAGGCGACAACGGCGGCAACAACGATCGCAAGCACATTGTGCGGTTGCATGCGAGTCTCTCCAGCGTGGGGTAAGAGATGTCTCAGCCGGAAAGAACGTAGAGGCCGATCCTCAACTGCGAAAGGCTCGGCCCCGGTCGTCACCGCCCCATCACATCAGTGTCACACTGTGCGTGTTTCTCCCGGCTTCATGATCACCGCCCGGGAGTATCCCGAGAATGCCGCGCGCACCTCTTCCTCCGTCGCGAGCACCGGAAACGTGGCGTAGTGCATCGGCACGATCACACTCGGCGTGAAGAACTTGTTCATTGCGAGCAGCGCGACCTTCGGATTTTGCGTGTACGGACCGCCGCCCGCGCAGGTGAGCACAATGTCTGGATGATGCACTTCCTGAATCAGCGCCATGTCGCTCATGATCCATGTGTCGCCGGTGTGATACAAGGTGCGCCCGTCTGCGAACTCGAGTACGAATCCGATCGGGGAGCCGCGCTCGGTAGAGTGAGTTGCGGGCACCAGGTGCACGCTCACATCACCGATTCGGACCTCTCCCCCAATGTTGGCGCCTTTCGACTGGTCCTCCGGCAAACCGAGCGACGACACCCAGTCGATCATCCCGACTACGGGCGCACCACTCAACTGCGCGATCTCCTTCGCGTCCGCCGAGTGGTCGGTGTGCGAGTGCGAGACACAAATGACTGCGGGCTTGTCGGCGCTCCGGTAACGGTCGAGTCCTTTTAGCGGCTCGGGCGTAACTGGATTGTTCTTGATGAACGGATCGATGAGAATTTTCGTCCCGCTACTCGACTCGATCTCGAACGCCGCGTGTCCGATCCAGCGCAGCTTTACCCTTCCACTTCCGGACTGATCCGCCATCTGTCGACCTCGTCTTGCATGGAGTGAGTCGTTGCCTTCGCGCAGTGTGGGATCACGCGATCTCCATGCCTACGGTCGAACCCACTCGTCGGCTGGCAGTACCTTCCCCACCCAGAAATCACCGAAGTCGACGTAGCGGGCGGACGCCTCGTCGAAGCGCATCTCCGTCACGAGCTTCTTGAAGTCGAGTGGATCCCTGGCGAAGAGCGTCACTCCCCACTCCCACGCGTCGAAGCCGATCGCTCCGGTGATGATCTGCTGCACCCTGCCGTGATATCTGCGGCCCGTGGTGCCGTGCTCGTACATCATGCGACTCCGTTCGTCGAGCGTGAGCGCGTACCAGTTCTGCCCCACTTCGCGTTTCTTCGACATGGGGTAAAAGCAGACGTACGGCATGTCCGCAGGGAATGGTGGCTCGAGCCTCCGCGCGACCATCGGCGCACCTCGTTCCGCTTCGACGCGTGCCTTCACCGCCTTCGCGTATTCCTCGTCGCCAACCGATCCTCCGCGCGCCACCGCATCGCGCGCGAGCTCCGCGGTGATGTGATAAAGCCCTGCCTCGGTGATGCTCAAGAACGTGTACGTGGACACGAGCCGCTGGATGTATGGATCGGCGTTGAGCTGCCGCTGTACTTCGCCGATTGCATCGAGCGTCGGCCGAAAGTGAACCATCATCGTGTCAGTGACCGAGCCGATCACCCGAGCGACCGCGCTCCAGCCTCCTCCGTCGGGCTTCGCGAGCTTCGTGAGGAGCGATGCGGTGCTCGCCTGCTCCTTCTCGTTGGGCATGAGCCCCACGGGGTGCGCGAGCAGCTGGTGCAACGCGTACCACCCTTCGAGCGTCTCCGGCGGATGGATCTTCTTGTCTTCAGCCATGCGCGCAATTTACGCGTGCCGCGCGGCGGATGCTCGACTATCCTCGCGCGCTCATCAGCCGCCCGAGCTGGCTTCCCGAGCGCAGCTTGTCCGTGCGACCCGCGAAGTAGCGTGCATCGATCTCGTCGCTCCCCAGATCCTCGATGTGTGTGAAGCCCATCTCACGTATCCTCTCGACTAGCAGGGTCGGCGCGAAGAACCCCTTGAACGGTTCTCCGGCCTTCTTCACGCGCCTGCTCACCGCATCCAACGCGAGCCGGCCCACAATCCCCAGCGTTTCACGCGGCACCGCGTAATCGAAAACGACGGCGTTAGCCGGGTTCATCTCCCGCATCGCGCGCAGCGCGCCGTACACGATCTCCGGTTCGAGATACATCGTCACGCCTAGCCACGAAAAGAACGCCGGTACATTCTCGTTGAAGCCGGCGGATTTGAGTCCGTCGTCGAAGGTCTCGCGCGCGAAATCCACAGGAGCGAAGGTCATCGTGGACGGCACCGCAATTCCAGCATGCGAGAGACGCTTGCGCTTCCACTCCTGCGTCGCGGGATGATCGACCTCGAACACTCGCAGATCGGCGAACGGACTCCGGTACGCGAATGTGTCGAGACCCGCGCCGAGGATGACGTACTGCCGAACGCCGCGTGACACGGCAGCGCGAAGCTCATCCTCGGCGAAGCGGCTGCGTGCCGCTATGAAGGCGCGGAAGCGCGCCGCCACGAAGTTCTTCGGCTGCTCGGGCAGATTCGCCTCGGCGCGCGCGCCGATGATGCGCACCGCGAGTGGATCGTCGAAGACGAGCGGCGTGTCGAGCAGCTGGTGCGCCGCGCGTCGCTCGGCCGCGCGTTGCGCCGTGCGGCTCGGCTTCTCGGCGTGCAGCATTACCCCGCGGCGCTGAGCGCGCCGAACCGGCGGTCACGCTTGTGGAAATACTCCACGGCGGACTCGAGATCCGTGGGGCCGAACTCGGGCCACATCACGTCCGTGAAGTACAGCTCGGCGTACGCGCATTCCCAGAGCAGAAAATCGCTGAGCCGGCGCTCGCCGCCCGTGCGTATGACGAGGTCGACATCCGGCGCCGGACGCGAATCGTGCTCGCCGCCGAGCGCCCGGCCGAAGTCTTCGCGCGTGGCCTCGCCCACGGACGAGAGGCGCTGTGCGGCCCGCAAAATCTCATCGCGCGCGGAATAATCGATCGCGAGGCGCATGTGGAGGGTCGTCCCGTTCGCAGTCTTCTCCTCCGCCTCGCCCAGTGCGTCCGCCAGCGCGAGCGGCAGGCGATCGCGCCGGCCGATGGCGGTGAGGCGGACGTTGTTGTCGAGAAGTCGCGGCAGCTCGCTCACGAGCCGCGAGCGGAACAGCCGCATGAGCGTCGCCACCTCTGCCGCGGGGCGTCGCCAATTGTCGCTGCTGAACGCGTAGAGCGTCAGCGTCGCGATCCCGACTGACGGTGCGTGCTCCACCACCTTGCGCACGACATCCACCCCCACGCGATGTCCCGCGACGCGCGGCATGGCGCGCTGCGTGGCCCACCGGCCGTTCCCATCCATGATGATCGCGACGTGCAGGGACTGCGGATCCGTGAAGAGTCGTGGCGACATGGTCTCAGTGTGCGGTGAGAGCCCAGCGAGCGGGGCGAACGACGAGGTACACTATCAACGCTCCAGCGTGTCGCGGGTCACCTGAATGATCGATTCCATGTGCGAGAGATAGCGCTGGAGCGCTCGCCGGCCGGCGGGAGCGAGCCGGTACGTCGTGAGGGGCCTGCGCCCCTCGAAGGTCTTCGTGACCGTGACGTAGCTCGCATCCTCCAGCTTTCGGGCATGTACGCTCAGGTTGCCATCTGTGGTTCGGAGCAATGACTTGAGCTCGCTGAACGACAGCTCCTCGTTCGCTGCGAGTGCACTCACCATGCCGAGCCGCAGGCGGTGGTGAATGAGCTCGTCGAGCTCACGCGAGCCCTTGGCGGCATCTTTTCCCAGAGATGCGTCGAGCGGGCGCGGGACGGGCGCATCCGTGCGACGTCGTGCCGCGGCGCTCGACCTAGCCACCGTAGCGCCACGCGATGAGTGCGCCGAATACGATCGGCAGCACGCCGAAGCCGCCGGCCAGCAGCCACGCGCTCCAGCCGATGGGAGCGAGCACCGCGACGCAGCCGATCGCCATGAAGCAAATACCCATGACGGGAACGGAGCGAACGGAGAACATGCCGCCCGTCATGATCCCCGCGCCGTAGAGGAGCAGCCAGCACGCGGGGAGGAGATCGAACAGGCCGAGTCGTGCGAAATAGAAGGTGAGGACGACGCCGACGGTGATCGGTGGCGCGAATCCAAGCACGAACTTGCGCATGGGCGCGAAGATGAACGGCTCCCGTGCGCGCCGGCCCTTCCAGATGCTCGACGCGACACCGGTCACCACGGCCATGGCTGCGGCAGCGAGCCATGCGCCCAGCCACACTGGCCCCGGCTTGAGCGCCCTGGTCGCGATCGCCGTGGCGAACGCGATCACTCCGGTAAGGATCTGCCCCCACCCCGACACTGCGGTGAATGCAGTGGCGCTCTCCATCGTCTGCCGGATGTAACGGAGATCGTCCAGGGCGCGATTGTGGAGGGTCGAGGTCGACATGTCTGCATCATGCGACGAAATATCGGGTTTTACAAGTACTTTGCATCACAAAGATGCCTGCGCCCTCGCACGAGGGCGCCGATCAGCGTCGCTCGGCTTCGTTAGCTGCTGCGCGCACCTGCACGATGAGCTCTTCCAGGCGCGCAAGCTCGAACGGTTTTTCGACGACAGGACGCTGCGAGCTTGCGAGAAAGCTCGCCGCATCCGACGACGCGACATCTCCGGTGGAGAAAATGAGTCGATTCACGAGGTCGGGACGCTTCTCCCGAAGCTCTCGATGAAGCTCCACTCCCGAGAGATGCGGCATCCGCAAATCGCACATCACGACATCGAAGCGGTCGGCCTCGGATCGAAGAAGGATGTCCAGCGCGGCGCGGCCATCCTCCGCCTCTTCGACCTCCCAGCCATGGCGGGTGAAATAGCGAATGATCGCGGCCCGAATGGTCTGCTCATCGTCGATTACGAACAGGCGGGAAGGTTTGCTTGCAGGGAGAGGCTCGTCCGGTCGTTCCATTCGCGCCAATCTCGCAGAATACATACCGATGTTCGCTCACTCCGCGCGAACGTGTGTTTATTCCGATTAGAACTTCCTCACGCGTTTCGCGCCGATGGAAGACGAATCGTGAACGTGCTTCCTTCCCCGAGCTTCGAGTGCACCGAGAGGTCGCCGTTCATCAGGCGCGCGAGCCTGCGCGAGACGCTGAGGCCGAGTCCCGTGCCGCCCACCTTGCGTGTCGACTTCTGCTCGACTTGCCAGAACGTGTCGAAGATGCGGTCCTGATCCTGCGGCGCGACTCCGATTCCCGTGTCCCGCACCATGATCTCGACACAGCCGTCGAGTCTCCGGCTCCCGAGTGTAACAGCTCCCGCGTCTGTGAACTTGATCGCATTCGTGATCAGGTTCAGCAGAATCTGGCGCAGCTTGGTCGGGTCGGCCCAGACCTCGAGCTCCCTCGACACACGCTCTACCTCGATCGCGAGCCTCTTGTCGAGTGCGAGGGGCTCCGCGATCATCGAAGCCTCGCGTAGCGCTTCGGACACCGTGACGCGCTCGGGGTGCGACACCTCGCGACCGGCCTCCACACGAGACAGCGTGAGCACCTCGTCGATGAGACTCAGCAGATGCGTCGCGCTCGCCTTGATGCGCGCGAGTTGCGTGCGCTGTCCTTCGTTGACGGGCCCCGTGATCCCATCGAAGAGAAGCTCCTCATACCCGATGATGGCCGACAGTGGTGTTCGCAGCTCGTGGGACATCACCGCGAGGAACTCGCCCTTCGCGCGATTCGCGGACTCCGCCTCGTGCCGAGCCTGGCGCAGCTCCTGGTCAGCCTTGTGCTGCTCGGTAACGTCCCAGAAAATCGCGACGCCTGCGTCCACATTCCCCTGTGCGTCGCGCACCGGCGCGCTGTTTACGCAGATGTGCCGACGCTCACCGTTCGGTCGCTCCACCTGAAGCATCTCGTTGATCACGACCTTGCCCCCGCCGATTGCCCGCGCAAGCGGCGACTCTTCCGGTTCGAGCGGTCTTCCATCCTCCGTAAACAACTTCACCACATTCATCGTCTCGGCGACCGAATCCACCAGCTGAATCCCCATCACCTCTTCGGCGGCCCGATTGCTCAGGATTCGCCGGCCAGACGGCGCCTCCACGATCGAGATCGCAAGAGGCGACTGCTCGACCACCGTGATCAAGCGGCTATGCTCGTCCTCCGCCTGCTCGATGAGCTGTTCACGCTCCATTCGCGCGCGGCGCTCAGCGGAGACATCGCGAAAGAAGATGGCGAGACCATCGGCCGTGCCGTTCATCCGGATCTCGAACCACTTGTTGGGCGCGACCTCGAACTCGAACGGCTCGACCGTCTCTCCCGCCATTGCGGCGCGCAGTTTCTTTTCGAGCTCGGGCGCGATCCACGAGCCCCACAGATTCCAGACGCTGCGTCCGAGGATCGATGGATTGCCGCCGTTCGTCAGCCGAACTCCTTCGCGATTGAGCTGGCGAATCGTCCAGTCGCGATCGAATGCGATGAAGGCGTCGCTCATGCTGTCGAGCACGTTCACGACACGCGCGCTCGCGCGCTGCGCCGCCGACCGTTGCCGCTCGAGATCCTGGCTGACGATTCGCAGCTCGTCGTTCGCCTGCTCGAGCTTCGCGGCCTGCGCTTTCATCTCGAGCGCCTGCGTGAAGAGCTCCTGATTGACCGACTCGAGCTGTGCCAGCGTGTTCTGCCGGCGTTTGTCCGCGACCTCTCTCGCCGCGAGCGCGCGCCCGAGCATCGCGTTCACGATCAGCGAGAGCAGCCCGGACAGAAGGATCCCGGCAAAGATCACCGATCCAGTGAGGATTCTGAGCTGCGCTTCGCGCTCCTCTCGCCTCGCGAGCCGCGTACGCTCGTCGCCCTCGATCTCCGCGATGAGCGTGCGCGCTTCGCCCATCAGGGCCTGCTCGCGATTGGATCGCACCTCCCCTGCCGCGGCGGACGATCCGCCGGAATCGTACGCATGGATGGTGCGCTGCAGCTCCGCGAGCTTCTGGGATATGATCGTAGAAAGCGTGTCGACCCGGCGCTGCTCGACCGGATCCGAGATCAGGCGGCGCGCCGATCCGAGCGCGCGGTGTACATCCGCCGCCGCGCCGGTACCGGGCGCGAGATACTCCTCCGAACCCGTGAGCACGTATCCGCGCTCCGACGTCTCCGCATCGGTGAGCCGCGCCAGCACCGTGTGCAGCTCCTCGGTGATGTCGCGAGAGTGCGAGACGGCGTCTCGTGCGGCGCCAAGACGCGAGAGCGCGAGCAGAGAAAAAACGCCGATCGCGAGAGTGACGAGCGCAGGACCTACGGTCGCTGCGATGCGAAGCGCGCGGCGGGAGTTCACGTAAAGGAACAGGGCACTCGAGTCCGCATGCCTACCGTTGATTCGAGACGCTTTCGAAGCTCAAAAAAACTAGTGAGCGTCGCAGCGCATCTGCTAGGTCGATTGGTATCTCGCGACCGCGCGCTCCATGACGGCAAGCTGAGCGCGCAACCGCTCGATCTGTGCATCCGGGAGCGACAGATTCATCGCGTCCGCACGTGATGCGTCCACATGTCCCGCCGCATCCGCGATCGCAGACGGTGTCGCGCCATCCAATGAGGCGACCATCGCGACGAGCCTCGAGCTCAGCTCCGATGCGCTCTCCGGCGCGACCGTAGAGGAGTCGCGTGCCCGAGCCTCCGCTAGCGCCGAGAGCGTGGAGGCCATGCGGCGGCCGTACGTGGTGATGGTCATCGCTGCCTCGACGCGATGCGGGTTCGGCGAGTCCTCGGTGATGAGCCGCTGCATGGTCGCCTCGGCGTTCGTCACCGCGACGCCGAAGCGCCGGCGCGATTCGTCCACCGACTTCCTCCATTCAGGCGCGCCTGGGTTCGCGGCGGCCGTGGCCTTGCCGAGCATCTCGCGTAGCTCGCGAAGCAGGCCAGCGAGCTGTCCCGCGTACGTGGCCAGTTCGTGCTCCGGCCAGAGCAGCTGCGCAGCCGCGAGCGCTACGAGGCCGCCGAGCAGCGTATTCGCGACGCGCAGGCCGGCGATTCCCCAGTCACCCGGATGCGGCTCGGCGAGCAGAACGAATACGGGTGTGAGAAGTAGCACGAAGACACCGTAGTTGAGCGGAAGCACGGCAACGGCCGCGACCGTGAACGGCACCATCACGCCCGCGATCGCGAGCTTCGTGCGCGCAACGATGGCGAGTGCCGCGGCGATGATGCCGCCGAGCACACTGCCACCGACACGCTGGAGCGTCTTGCGCATGGTGGCTCCCGTATACGGCTGCAGCACGATCAGCACGGTGATCGTGGCCCAGTAGCCGCGCGTAATGTCGAGCGCGAAGGAGAGCCACACCGCGAGCGCGGCGGCGATTCCCATGCGAAGTCCGTGGCGAGCGGGCAGCGAGCGCGAGGTCAGCGCTTCACGCAACGGGCGAAGCCACGCCCAGGGATCGCGCGTCGGCCGAACGACCGCCGCATGTTCGGCGGTGTACGGAACGACCATCGAAGCGCGCGCGTCGATGTTGGCAGCCGTGTCTGCAAGGACGGTCACATCTCGCATCATTCGCGAAAGGAGCGTTGCCGCCGCGCGAAGATGGACATTCTGCTCGTTCAGGGGGACAGCGAATTCGTTGAGCTCGGCTGGACGACGGGCGTCGCGCTTGCGGGCGATCACCGTATCGTCGATCGCGTTCGACAGGAGATCGAGCGTCGAGGCCAGGGAGCCGAACGCCTTCGCGAACGCCTCATCCGCATTGGTGGATCCGCTTTCGTGCGCGGCCTCGAGCTCCGCATCGATCGCCACCAGGGTGCCGAACAGCTGCTCGGCGCCTTCCGTGAGTACGAGCAGCTGCTCGCCCCGCGGACTTCGCCCCTGCCGCGGCCTCCGCGTACCCGCGAGCACGAGGCGCGCCGCCTCGAGTGCGCCCCGAACGTCGCCGTGGTGCGCTCGCGCGGTGCCGCGAAGCTGCGCGGAGCCCGGATCCCCGAGCACACGCGTCACGTGCTCCAGCGATGCTGCGAACTCGGCGAGCAGGCGATAGGCATTTGCCACGGCGCGCCTCGCCGGGCGGAACGGGTGCAGCGGCCAGAGAAGGAGCGACAGCACCATGGCCCACGCCGCGCCTGCGAAGAGCATCTCGGCGCGCAGCAGTGGTGCGTGCCGCACTGGCGACGGCGAGCCGACGGCGACGGCGTAGATCACGGCGATGAAGAGGCCGACGGTGGAGCCCTCGTCGCCATACACGCGCGCGAGGCCGGCGAGGAGGCCCACAATGAGCATCGAGACGACGGCGAGCGGAACGATCTTCGCCGCGTCCGTGCCCGCGTAGGCGCAGGCGAATCCCAGGATCGCAAACGCCCCCATCGTCGTGGCGCGCGAGCGGTACGATCCGCCCTTGTCCGCGAGTGACCCGAGCCATCCGCCGAGCGCCGCCCAGGAATACAGCGGTTGGACCAGGATGTCGCCAATGATGACGGGGATCAGAAGCGCGAAGGCAGTTCGCACTCCGCGGCCGATGGCCAGCTCCCCTTCACCGATCGCGAAGAGTTGCCGAGCCGTGTGCGTCGCGCGCTGCCCGGCACCCATTCGTTCGTTCGCTCGAGTCTAGTGTGTGCCGCCGATCTTCCGCGCCGAGCCGATCTGATCGAGCAGCGTCTTCACGGCGGCGTCGAGCTGCGAGTCGCGGCCCGAGTAGCTCTCGCCAACGGGGCGCGTGACGGCGACGTCCACCGGACGCGGGTGCATCTCCATGTCGGTCTTGTCCGCACCCCGAATGCGCACGAAGGGAATGCGCACGGCCGAGCCGTCGAAAAGAACATCGTTGGAGGTGTAGATGATCCAGCCAGCAGTCGGCTCACCTACGATTTTGCCGAGCCGCATCGTCCGGTACCCCTCCGAGAAATCCTCGGCATCGCTGAGCGAATGCATGTTGGTCACGAGCACCGTCGGAAGCTCGAGCGATCGCTGTCCGAGCAACGTGCGTGCGGGCGCGATCGCCATGCCGCGAATCTGCATCGTGAGGTACGGCGCGCGCGTGAGCACGTCCAGCGCGTATGCATTTACGAAACCACCATTGTTGTTTCGAATGTCGATCACCACACCATCGTTCGCCTGATTCTGCGAGTCGAGATCGGCGTACAGGCGCTGCAGCGACTCCTCGCTCATGTCAGGCATGTGAACGTAGCCGAGCCGGCCGGCGCTCACGCGCGCGACGTACGCGCGCGACTGCTCGACCCACGAGCGGTACAGCAGCCCCTTCTCGATGTTGGTGCTCACCGGAAGCACCGTCACCGTCCGCTGCTTTCCGTCGCCGTCGGAGACGATGCTGAGCGGTGTCTGCTTTCCGATCCGATAGGCGAGCATCTCGTCGACGTTCGTGTGCGTCGTGACCAGCTTCCCGTTGATCGCGACGATGAAGTCTCCCACCGAAATCTTTCCGGCGAGCGCCGCGGGCCCGAGCGGAATGATCTCCGATACGCGAAGCCGGCCCGAGCGCTCGAACTCCGTGCCGTCCCACCGAATGCCGAGCCGCCCGGTGAAGGGTGAGCCGGGGGAGGGCGCGCGTGCGCCGGAGTGCGACGCGTTGAGCTCACCGACCATCTGGTTCATGAGCCGCATCAG
>JBDTXN010000054.1:0-17651 GCA_040006175.1 Gemmatimonadota bacterium
CAGCCACCCGCGGCCGCGCGTTGTAGTTGAACGACATCACGTACCCATACGCGCCGGTGGTACGCACTACGATGAGATCGCCGGTTTCCACGTCCTCGACCTCGCGATCCAGCGCGAAGAAGTCTCCGCTCTCGCACACTGGGCCGACGACATCAACGATGGAGCGCGTGGGGCGCGCCTGCACGGCCTCCACCGCATGATACGCATCGTAGTGAGAGGGGCGCACGAGGTCGTTCATCCCTGCGTCCGTGATGATGTATTCCTTTCCACCCGCCTTCTTGCGGTGTACCACGCGAGCGAGCAGCACGCCCGCGTTGCCCACGATGAATCGCCCTGGCTCCACAATGAGCGAGAGTTCGGACTGTTTGATTTTCGGAAGGAGCGCCGCGGCGAGCGCATCCAGGTCCATCGCCTGCTCGTCCTCGTACGTGACGGCGAATCCGCCGCCAATGTCGAGGTAACGGATCTCGGATGCGCCGAGCGTGCGCATCTGCGTGTAGAGCTCGAGCAGGCGATCGAGGGCGTCGCGATATGGCTCGAGCTGGGAGATCTGCGAGCCGATGTGCATATCCAGGCCGCGCAGCTCGATGTTCGGCAGCGCGATGGCTCGCCTCGCCGCCTCGAGTGCCTCGTCGATGGGAATTCCGAATTTGTTTCCGCGCTCGCCCGTGCGCGTGTAGTGGTGCGGCGTCTCCACCTGAACTTCCGGATTGACACGCAGGGCGATCGGCGCACGCAATCCCATTGTGCCTGCTACGTCGTTCAGCTGGTCGAGCTCGAAGAAGGACTCGACGTTGAACATGAGAATGCCTGCGCCGAGTGCCTCGCGAAGCTCCTGCACGGACTTGCCGACTCCGCTGAACACGATTGCGTCCGCGCTGAACCCTGCCTCACGCGCGCGATAGAGCTCGCCGCCGGAGACGATGTCCACGCCGGCTCCACGCTCCTGCAGCAGCCGCAGTATGGCGAGATTTGCATTCGCCTTCATGCTGTAGTGCAGCCGGTGCGGCACCGGTGCCAGCACGCGGTCGAGCGCGTCGTACTGCTCGCGAATCGCCCGCGCGCTGTACACGTACACGGGCGTGCCCACGGCCTTCGCGATCGCGTCGAGGGAGACCCCCTCACACATGAGCTCTCCGCCCCCCGTACGGGCAAAGCCCGGCGCAGTCAGTACGCCTTGGCCCACAGAGCCTCGCCGGTGGAAGGCTTGCCGCACTTGAGACACGTCTGCATCGGCTCCGACGAGCGAAACTCCTCATCGGGGAGCACGCGAATGGTCGCCTTCGTCTCCTCCTTGATCTGCTGCTCGCACTCCGCGCCACCGCACCATCCCGCGTAGACGAACGCACCTTCGCCGTCCATCACTTCCTTGAAGCGCGCCCAGGTGATCTCGCCGCGCAGGCTGTTCGCCTCGCGACGGTCGCGTGCGGATATGAGCATGTCGTCCTGCATCTTCTCCAGCAGCACTTCCGCGTCTTCCCCGACGGTGTCCAGCGATACAGTCTCCTTCGCACCAGTGTCGCGCCGCACGAGCACGCACTGGTTCGCATCCACATCCCGCGGGCCGAGCTCGAGACGAAGCGGTACGCCGCGCAGCTCCCACTCGTAGTACTTGGCACCCGGCTTCATGTTGTCTCGCGCATCGAGATGCACCCGGAGGCGATTCGGCTCGCGGCGCTCCCACTCTGCGAGCGAGACCTTCAACCGATGTGCGGCCTCGAGCACACGCGCCTTGTCCTCATCCGTGCGCCAGATCGGAACGATGACGATCTCCGTCGGCGCGAGCAGCGGCGGCACGCGCAGCCCCTTGTCATCACCGTGCGTCATCACGAGGCCGCCGATCAGTCGTGTCGACACTCCCCAGCTGGTGTTCCAGGCGAACGCCTCGTCACCGGACTCCGTCTGGAACTTGAGCTCGAATGCCTTGGCGAAATTCTGACCGAGGTTGTGCGACGTACCCGCCTGGAGCGCCTTGTTGTCCTGCATCATCGCCTCGCACGAGAAAGTGCGCAGGGCGCCGGCAAAACGCTCGGAGTTCGACTTCTGCCCCGTGACGACCGGCATCGCCATGTAGCCTTCCATGAAGTCGCGATACACGCCGAGCATCTTCCGCGCTTCTTCCTCGGCCTCGTCGTGCGTCGCGTGCGCCGTATGACCCTCCTGCCACAGAAACTCCAGGGTGCGCAGGAAGAGGCGCGTTCGCATCTCCCACCGCACGACGTTCGCCCACTGATTGATGAGCAGCGGGAGGTCGCGGTAGCTCTGCACCCATTTCGCGAACATCGCGTAGATGATCGTCTCGGATGTCGGACGCACGACGAGCGGCTCCTCGAGCAGCTTGCCGCCCCCGTGCGTCACGACGGCCGTCTCTGGAGCGAATCCCTCGACGTGCTCCGCCTCCTTGTTCAGGAAGCTCTGCGGAATGAAGAGCGGGAAATACGCATTGCGGTGTCCCGTCTCCTTGAACATGTCGTCGAGCGTGCGCTGCATCCGCTCCCAGATGCCGTAGCCGTCCGGGCGGATCACCATGCATCCGCGCACGGGCGAGTAGTCCGCGAGCTCCGCGCGCAACACAACTTCGTTGTACCACGCGCTGAAGTCCGCCTTGCGGGTGGTCAGCTTCTTGTCATCAGCCATTGCATCCGTGTGAGTTGAGCTGGCTCATATCGTCTGGATCCATGCATCGAGCTGCACCTTGCGCTCGCCCTTTTCGTCGAAGCTGCGAATCATCGCTTCGCCCGTCGTGAGCTCGGGCGTCGCGATCACTACCGTCTCTCGCGCGCGCGACGCGTGCGCGGCCTTGAGCTGCCGCGCGAGCTTCTGGTTGCCGAGCGCGTACTCCACACTGCGCCCCCGGGCGCGAAGTCTGGTCGCTACGCGCATCGCATCCTCGACCGTTCCCGAGTCGCCATACGCAACCCACACATCGACCATCGGCTCCGTTTGAGGCATCCTGCCACGCACCTTGAGCAGCTCGCCGAGCACGACATCGCCCATACCGAATCCGAGCGCCGGAAGGCTCACACCACCGAGGGATTCGAGCAGCGTATCGTAGCGCCCGCCGCCGCAGATTGCACGCAGCTCGCCCTTCGCGTCGAACAGCTCGAAGACGATGCCGGTGTAGTACGCGAGTCCGCGCACGATCGTGAGATCGATTCGCACCCAGTCGCGAACACCGAGCGACTCGGCATGCGCGAGAAAGAGCTTGAGGTTTTCCCACTCGGCGGTTGCTCCTGCAGCATCGACGATCTGCGAGAACGCCGCCTCATCCGCGGCCGCACCGGCGAGGTCGAACAGCTGGGCACCCGTCGACGCGCTCACGCCGGCCGCTTCGAGTCTCTGCTCCAGCACGCTGCGGGGATCGCGATCCAGCTTGTCGAGCACGGCGTATGCGGCGGGCAACTGCGCGTCCTCGATGCCGATGCCGCGCAGCAGCGCGTTGAGCAGCCGGCGATCCGACACGCGGGCGACCACGTCCTCACTCGTGAGCCCGAACACGCGCATCATGTCGATCGCCGCAGCGAGCAGTTCCGCATCGGCGCTCACATCGGCCTCGCCCACGATGTCCATGTTGAGCTGGAAGTGCTCGCGCAGGCGGCCGCGCTGTGGCTTCTCGTAGCGGAAGAGCTGTGGAATCGAGAACCAGCGCACTGGTTTACGGAGCGTGTTCGCGCGCGCGGCCACCATGCGCGCGATCGTCGGCGTCATTTCCGGGCGAAGCGCGATCTGACGCCCGTTCTTGTCCTCGAAGTTGTAGAGCTGAGTGACGATCTCCTGTCCACTCTTCTTCGTGTAGAGATCGAGCGGCTCGAGCGGAGGTCCATCGTATTCGACGAAGCCGTATCGACGAGCGACGTCGCGCCACCCCTGGAAGATGTACGACCGATTCGCGAGCTCGAGTGGATAGAAGTCGCGAAAACCAGGTAGTGCGCCTTGTGCCATCAGGGGAATCTACGCAGCGAGCGGAGACACCTGCAAGCGCGCCATCGCGTCGCCCACAGTATGAAACGAGCCCGTGATCAACGTCGTGCCGCCTCCCACGCGCGCATCGGCGAGGGCGGCGTCGAAGTCGAGCTCCGCGGTCGCCCGCCAGCCTCTCGCACGCGCGAACGCAACCGCCTCCGCGAGACTCCACGCGCGATCCACCGGCACGCTTGGAGGTGAAGCGAGCACGAAGCGATCGACCAGCGGCGCCAGCGTCGTCATCATCGCCTGCCAATCCTTGTCCCGGAGCGCCGTCATCAAGCACGTGAGCGGACGTGCGGGTCGCACGGCCTGCAGCGTTTCGCACAGCACCGCGCATCCCGCCGGGTTGTGCGCGACGTCGAAGATGATCGAGCCCACGCTCTGGAAGCGTCCGGCGATGCGTACGCGCGCCAGCGCATGCTGCGGATCGCGCGCTGCCACCGCATACGACCCGCCCGCACACTCGAGCATCGCGAGCGCGGTAGCGGCGTTCGCTGCCTGGTGCCGCCCGATCAGCGGAGTGCGCAATTGCCGCGATCCGTCACGCGTTTTGAGCGTGAACCGCGTGCCCTCGAGCGAAACCTCTACGTCCGCCACGCCCCATTCTTCCGCAACGACGTGCACCGGCGTCGCGCCGGCGTCGCGCGCGAGCGTCGCCAGAAATGTGCGAAGATGCGGATCGACTTCACCGATCACGGCGGGCACACCGCGCTTGAAGATTCCCGCCTTCTCTCGCGCGATCAGCTCGAGCGTGTCGCCGAGGTACTGTACGTGATCGAGCCCGATGGAGGAGACGCCCGCCGAGACCGGAGTGATCACGTTCGTGCTGTCGAGTCGACCGCCCAGACCGACCTCGATAACCGTGACATCCACGTTTTCCTTGACGAAATGATCGAACGCCATCGCCGTCGTGGCCTCGAAGAACGTCGCACCGAGCCGCTCGACGTCCGGAGTCCAACGCTCGATGAACGACACCACGTCGTCCTCGCTCATCGGCGCGCCGTTCACGACGATGCGCTCGCGAAAATCAATGAGATGCGGGGACGTGTATTTGCCCACGCGAAGTCCCTGCGCGCGGAGCAGTGCCTCGAGCGTGCTGATGACGCTTCCCTTTCCGTTCGTGCCCGCAACGTGAAAGGCGGGCACGCGCGTGTGCGGATCGCCGAGAAGAGAGAGAAGCTCCGTGGTACGCTCGAGACCCATCTTCCATCCGCCGGTGACGCGCGCGAAGAGATAGTCGAGTGCCGTGGAGTACGCGGATGGCGTTGCGGATGTCGTCAATGGCTGGTTCATTCGCGATCCCACCGCACGATCGAGCACGGCGTGGGCGCCGTGCCGACCGCTTCGATCAGGATGCCACCCAGCTCGTCGCCGCCGGCTGCCCGCTCATGTGTCGCAGCAGTCCGCCAACGGTGCTCTTCAGATCGCGACGGTGCGATACGACATCGAGCATCCCGTGATCCAGAAGAAATTCGGCAGTCTGGAAGCCTTCGGGAAGGTCCTGCCCGATGGTCTGCTTGATCACACGCGGGCCCGCAAATCCGATCACCGCCCCCGGCTCTGCCACGATCGCGTCGCCGAGCATTGCGAAGCTCGCGCTCACGCCGCCAGTGGTCGGATTTGTCAGCACCGAGACGTACGGGATCCGGCGTTCGGCGAGCTGCGCGAGCAAGGCCGACGTCTTGGCCATTTGCATCAGCGAGAGCACGCCCTCCTGCATGCGCGCTCCTCCCGAAGCGGAGATCAGCACGAGCGGATATTTGCGCTCGAGGGAGCGCTGCCCGAGTCTGGCGATCTTCGCGCCCACAACGGAGCCCATGGAGCCCCCCATGAACGCAAAGTCCATCACTCCGAGGTTGATAGGCATCCCACCGAGGTTTCCTGATACGGACATCAGCGCATCGTAGTCGCCCGCATTCGCGAGCGCCTTCTTGAGTCGGGCGGGATATTCGGGGAATTGGAGCGGATCGACGGAGCGGATCTCTACATCGAGCTCATCGTAACTGTTGTCATCGAGCAACAGATTTACGTAATCCACCGCACGAATGCGACGGTGAAAGTCACACGACGGGCAGACGTTGAGATTTCGGATGAACTTCTCGCGCAGGTCCGTGTGTCCGCACGCCTCACACTTTTCCCATGCGTCGGGCGGAATTTCCAGTTTTTCGCGCCGCGGTTGCCGCGGCGTCCGCTCCTTCTTGAACCAAGCAGCCATCCGGGAAATTTGGCCGATCGGTCAGCCTCCGGCAAGCCGAGCAATAACGCCCTGCCCCGCTTGCCTCAAACCGCCATCTCACCGAAGCGTCCGCCGCGGCCTTCGCTCGAGACGCGCATCATGAACCCGATCGACAGCCAGCACGCCAGCATGAACGAGCCTCCGTAGCTGAAAAATGGCAGCGGAATGCCTGTGATCGGCATCAGGTTCAGCGTCATCCCGACGTTCACGACGACGTGCACGAGCCAGGTCGACGCAAGACCGAACGCGAGGAGGCTGCCGAACGAGTCATTCGCGTTCGACGCCGTGCGGATCGCGCGAAGCACGAGGTACAGAAAGAGCGACAGCGCTATCGTCACCCCGAGCAAACCGAGCTCCTCACCCACCACCGCGAAGATGAAATCCGTGTGCTGCTCGGGAAGGAAGGCCAGGCGCTTCTGCGTGCCGTGCAGAAATCCCTTGCCGATCCATCCACCCGAACCGATCGCCACCTGCGACTGGATGACGTGCCACCCTGAGCTTCGGGGATCGATCGAGGGATTGAGGAAAACCTCGAGCCGATGCTTCTGATAGGGCGCGAGCTTCTCCCACAGAATCGGCGCCAGCACTCCCATGAACACGTTCGCGAGCATGAGTGTGACGCCTTCCCACATGTACGGACGATACCAGAGCACGAGCGCGAGGAGCGCGAGAAACCATGCGCCCCAGAGACTCGTGTTGAACGCAAGGACGAGGCTCACTGCCGGCGACGCGATGAGCACGAGGAGCGGCAGCGGAACGCCGGACCAGAAGAGCATTGCGAAGAAGATGCCGATCAGCACCATGCCAGTGCCGAGGTCCGGCTGCTTCATGACGAGCAGCCACGGGATGCCCACGACGACTGCGGGCCTCCACAACTCGAGCAGCGATCGAGGCGCTTCCCGGCGCGTGCCGAGCTCGCGCGCGAGCATCAGTACTACCGCGACTTTCGCGAGCTCGGCGGGTTGCCCCAGCCGATGTCCTCCGATCACCAGCCAGCTCTTCGAGCTCACCGCATCGCCCGCACCGCCGCCGAACTTCAGGAGCGCGAGCAGCAGCAGACACGTCAGAATGTAGATCGGCAGCGCCGCCCACTCGAAGAAGCGCACCGACGCTCTGCTTACCGTATAGGCGAGTCCGATCGAGATGATGACCCATCGAACCTGCGCCATCCACGCCGCAGTCGCAACGGTGGGAATATCCGTCTGGCCCGCGGAGTAGACCATCGCGACCCCGTAGCACGACAGGAGAAGCGCCACGAAAATCAGCGGCCAGTCGTTCACGACGCGACGCATCAGCCGTCCGTATTGATGAACGTTGTTGGTTCGACGTGCAGATACGACTGGATGATCTTGGACGCGATTCGCGCCGCGCGCGTACCGTGTCCGCCGAACTCCAGCATCACTGCCACGACGATCTTCGGATCACCCGCCGGCGCGTAGCCGACGAACCAGGCGTGGTGATGCAATGGGTCTTCCGTGTTTTGCGCGGTGCCAGTCTTTCCCGCGAGCACCACGCCTTCAATCCGCGCGCTCCCTGCCGTTCCGTTCGAGACGACGCCGGCAAGCGCGGATCGCAATCCCGCGAGCTGCTCGGGCGAGAGCTGAAGGATCTGCGTGCGGTCCGGCTTGTCGCGCACGATCTCGGGCTTGGCGGCCGTTCCATCGGTCGCGAGCGCCGTGTAGAAACGCGCCATGTTCACGACAGTCTGCGCATTCTCGCCCTGGCCGATCGAAAGGTTCAGCACGACGGCCTGGCTCCAACCGCTCTTGCCGTACTTGCGGTTGTAATAGTTGGTGACGTCGTCGTATGGAAAGGTGGGCCGCGCCTCGTCGGGCAGATCGATCGACGTTCTTTCGCGGGCGCCCAGCTTCAGCCCACCAGCCACGAGAGAGGAAAGACCGACTTTTAGTCCGAGCTGATAGAAGTACACGTCGCACGACTTCTCGATCGCTTCTGCGAGCGTGAGATTGCCGTGCCCTTTGGGCTCCCAGCAACGGAAATAGCGATTGCCGAACTGATAGCCGCCCGTGCACGACACGGGCATGCGATCGTCGAGCTTCACGAGCCCGCGCTGCAGCGCGACCGCTGCCGTGGCGAGCTTCCACGTGGAGCCGGGAGGATAGCGTCCCTGCGTGACCTTGTTGAACAGTGGGCGGCGCGGGTCGGTATTCAGCGACTTCCACAACTCCGGCGGGATGCCGCCGACGAAACGATTCGGGTCGTAGCTCGGCGCGGAATAGAGCGCGAGTACGCCGCCCGATTTCGGATCGATCGCGATTGCGCCGCCCTGCAGCGAATCGGCGAAGATGCCCGCCATGTATCGCTGAAGCGGCATGTCGATGTTCGTGTAGAGCGGATCTGCCGGCTCCGCGGCAACTTCCTCGCGCGCGCCGGCCTCTCGCACGACGCGTCCCATCGCGTCCACCTCGACGAAGCGTACGCCTTCGCGCCCGCGCAGTCGCGACTCGTACTGTCGCTCGAGTCCATTTTTCCCCACGGACTGCCCGGTCTTGTAGCCCTGATATTTGGGATTCGTGAGCTCGGCCTCGGTGACCTCACCCACGTAACCGACGAACGAGGAGACCGCAGCGCCATCGGGGTAAAAGCGCTTCGGTGCGGACTGGATGATGAGTCCCGGAAAGTCGATTCGGCGCTCCTCGAGCACCGACACTTCATCGAACGGCGCGTCCGCGAGCACGGCGACGGGCCGATTCCGCGCGCGCGAGAAACGTCGTACCGAGAGCTCGATCTGCTCTGCCGAAATGGGAATGATTGCCGACAAACGCGTGAGCGCCGCTCGCAGCGAGTCCGCACTCGGCGAAAGAATCGAGACCGCGTACCCCGGAACGTTCTCAGCGATGATCTGGTTGTTGCGGTCGTAGATAATGCCGCGCGGCGCGGGGAGCGGCACTTCGCGCAGCCGGTTGGTCTCCGACTGCTGGGCGTATTTCGTGTAGTTGACGACCTGCGTCTTGAAGAACGCAGAGAGCAGCAGCACGAAAATCCCCACGAGCGCCCAGGAGGCAACGCGCGCACGCCGCGCGATCTCGTTGGGATGAAAGCTCATGAAGGCGACGCGCGAAGCACGGGACGCAGAATCAGCAGCGTCACGAGGCCAAAGAGTGCCGTAACCGCAGCCGTGAGCGGCGACCACACGAAAATCTGTATCGCGACCTGTCCCGCATCACCGCGATGCCCGGCGAGCACGAAGATCACATCGAACGCCCACTTCCCGAGAAAGAAGAAGAGTGCGTTGAGCAGCACGTCGTCCGCGAAAAAGACGGCCTTGAGCCACGATGCCGTGAATGCGATCGCGCTCATCGCGAGCGCTCCTGCGCCGAACACATGCACATCCACCGAATCCGAAACGAGTCCCACGCACAAACCCATCAGTGCGGCCGCGCCCGGTCGCACGCGAATCGCCACGAGTAGGGTCGCGATCACTAGAAAGTCAGGCCCGGCGCGCCATCCTAGCAAGGGGCGCAGCGTGTAATGCAGCATCACGAGAATGATGAACGCGATCAGCGTGCGGAAAAAATCCGTCGGTCTCATGGAGTGGTCGTCGTCGGCGAGCGCGGGCGCGGGGGAGCTTTCGCTGGCCGTGCCTCATGCTGCGGAGACGGGACGACGGGTGGCGCCGTAACAGCCGTGCTGTCGCGCTTTGCGGCGGTATCGCGGGGTGCCGATGCCGAGTCGCGTTTGGCAGCCAGGCGCGCGAGCGAATCCCCCGCGGCTACGATGCTCTTCACCGCGGAGTCCGAGTGCAGTCCGGTTTTCCAGACCGTTTGCACTCCCGCGGTCGTGCGAGCGGGCAGCAGCACCATCACATCGGAGACATCCGCCGGCGCGACCGCGGGCCGCAGCAGGTACGTCCGCGCCCACAGCTCCGACGTCTTCACCTCCGCGATCACCGTCCCGACCGGAATTCCTCGCGGAAAGGTGCCGCCCAGTCCCGAGCTCACGATCAGCGCGCCGGGCTTGAGATTGCTCCGCATGGGTACGCCGCGCATCTCGAGCAGATAGCGCTCGGGCTCGTTGCCGAGATGCGCGCCGACGATGCCGAAGGCGCCGCCGTCCACGGCCATCGCGCTCACGCGAAAGTCCGGGTGCGCCCAGGCAATCGCGATGCTCATCGTGGGATCGACGCTCTTCACCATGCCCACGAGCCCCTCAGGCGCGACGACTGGGCTGAAGGGCAGAATGCCGGCCTTCGACCCCGCCGAGAGCACCACGGTGTATTCCTCGCCCACTCCGCGCCCCTGCAGCACCTCCGCCGGGACGAAGCCCCAGCGGAGCGCCTCGCCGAGGCCGAGAAGCTTGCGCAGGCGATCGTTGTCGGCGAGGGATGCGTCGAGCGACATGGCTCTGAGCGCGATGCTGTCGCGCTGAGCCTCGCGCAACTCTCGGGTCAGCCAGGAGCGACGGCTCTGCTCCGCCCCACTCTGCAGCGAGACGAGCGGGGCAAGGATCGTCTGACGAAGTGCGGAGGCGAGGGGATCGCGAATGCGATCGGGGAGCTGGATGGCCGCGAAGGCAGCCACGAGGCACGAGACGAAGAGGATCGTGTCCCGGCGGCTATAGGCGCGAGCGACGGGTGGCACGTGCGATCAGGTCTGCAGAACGGACCAGTACTTATCCTCGTCGTCCAGAATGCGCCCGGTTCCTCGTACGACGCACGTCAGCGGATCCTCGTCGACGTGGATCGGAAGATTCGTTTCCTGGCTGAGCAGCAGATCGAGGCCGCGAATGAGTGCACCGCCGCCAGTCATCACGATGCCCCGATCGACGATATCGCTCGCGAGCTCCGGCGGCGTGATCTCCAGCGCACGCCGCACCGCGTCGACGATCTGCTGAATGGGCTCCTGAATCGCCTCGCGAATTTCGCTCGAATGCACGCGAACCGTTTTCGGGATGCCGGAGACGAGATCGCGACCTTTGACCTCCATCTCGCGCTCTTCGCCCACGGGAGCGGCGGAGCCGATCTGAATCTTGATCTGCTCCGCGGTGGGCTCGCCGATGAGCAAATTGTAGTTCTTGCGCATGAACTGAACGATCGCGGTGTCGAGCTCGTCGCCGCCCGTGCGAATGGACGTGTCGCTCACGATGCCGGAGAGCGCGATCACCGCGATCTCCGTCGTGCCGCCGCCGATGTCGATCACCATGTTCCCCGTCGGCGTCTCCACTGGGAGTCCGACACCGATCGCCGCCGCCATCGGCTCGGCCACCATGAAGACTTCCTTCGCGCCGGCACCCAGGGCGGAGTCACGCACGGCTCGCTTCTCGACCTCGGTGATACCGGACGGGACGCAGACGATCACCCGTGGCTTCACCTTGAACACGTGATTGTCGATGATGAGCGTCAGAAAGTACCGAAGCATCTTTTCCGTGACATCGAAGTCCGCGATGACGCCGTCCTTCATCGGTCGCACGGCGATGACTCCTTCAGGAGTTCGCCCGAGCATCCGCTTCGCTTCTAGGCCTACGCCCTTGATCTTTCCCGTAGCACGGTCGATGGCGACGACGGACGGCTCATTGAGCACAATCCCTTCGCCTTTGACGTAGATGAGCGTGTTAGCGGTGCCGAGGTCTACGGCAATCGCGTTCGCGGGAAAAAGAGATCCCGGTTTGAAGGGCCAACGCATCTAGGAGATCAATCTCGCGTTCCAGGCGGAACGCAGTAGGCGGCGGGTAGGAAACGACACGGTCGGGGGTTAAGCTAGCCGCACTGCTGAGTTGCGGCAAGACGTTGGCTGGACATAACCTAGGGCGTGTCAAGCATCACAATCCCAGTTGCGAGGACGGATGCGGGAATCGCTCGAGATTGCGATCGTTGAGCTGAATACGTGTGACGCGTGCGGCCTCTGCATCCCCCTGTGTCCGCCGGGCGCCATCGGCATGCGACGGGAGGGTCTGTTGATAGACGATTCAATTTGCACAGGGTGTCGGAAGTGCATTGCGCCGTGTCCGGTGAGCGCCCTCGCGATGGTGGCGCGATCGCGCGTCCTGTCGTGAGCGCCAGCGTGGAGTATGCATGAGCGGAGTGCGCGCGACCGGCCTCGCGCGGGGCGCGGAGTGGCCGGCGCCGAGCCGTCGGTGCGATGTGCTCATCGTGGGAGGCGGGCCCGGTGGGCTGATTGCCGCGCGCGAGCTCATGGCGCTCGACCACGGGTTCACCGTGATGCTCCTCGAGCGCGACCGCGCGATTGGCGCGCCGGTGCGATGCGGCGAAGGTGTTGGCAGCGGCGGCCTCTCGGAGTTCATCGATCCCGCCGACGCACCGTGGGTGTCGCGAAGGATCACCAAAGTGATTTTCTGGGCGCCGGACGGCACCGAAGTGCGGGTGGCCGAGGGAGACGTGGGCTACGTGCTCGATCGCACACGTTTCGAGCCTGCCCTTGCGTCGCAGGCGGGTGGAGCGGGCGCCGAGATCCTCATCGGCACCGAGGCGACGGGGCTCAGACGAGATGGCGACGGGTGGCTCGTTGCGGTGCGAGGTGCATCGCGCGAGTACGTCGTGCGCGCGCGGCTGATCATCGCGGCGGATGGCGTGGACGGGTTGGTGGCCCGATGGGCGGGACTCGACACGCGCGTGCCGGCGCGCGACATGGAGAGCTGCGCGCAGTACCTCGTGACGAACGTGAACGTCGACCAGGATGCGATTTATTTGCACTTTGGTGATAATGTCGCGCCGGGCGGCTATGCGTGGGTATTCCCAAAGGGAAACGACAGCGCCAACATCGGACTGGGCGTCGTCGCGCTGCATGCGGGCGGACGCAATGCGCGGCAGTGGCTGGACGAGTACACTCAGAGCTACTTCCCGACCGGCATCCGCGTGAGCTACACGGTGGGCGGTGTCATCGTGCATCCCACGATCAAGCGAACGGTGACGGACGGGCTCATCACCGTCGGCGATGCGGCGCACATGATCAATCCGCTGTCGGGTGGTGGCATCGTGAACGCGATGAAAGCGGGAAGACTCGCCGCCGCGGTGGGAGCGGAAGCGCTGGCAGCCGGCGACACGAGTGCGGCGCGTTTGCAGCGGTACCACGAGGAGTGGATGCGCATGCTCGGCGACGATCACATTCGATTTCACCGGCTCAAGGATGCGCTGTCGAAGTTCGACGATGCGTTCTTCGACGATCTCGCGCGGACGGTGAACAACATCGCGTACGAGAAGCGCACGCTGAGGCGGATTTTCGGGAGCGCGCTCCTGCGTCATCCGACGCTGCTGCCGGTGGTGGCGAAGTATTTTGTGTGAATTGCGGCTCCAGCCGCCACCACGAGTGAGGCTAGGGCTTCGAAGGGCGCGGAGGTGGCAGAGGAGCGATTGCTCCATTCGCGGTTATCGGGCCCCCATTCTGACCGGCACGAGGAATCTTTCCCTGCCCGTGCCTACCCGCGGCTACCCAAAGTCCGAAGAGCACGAGAAGAAATCCGAATCCCCACTTGAGCAGGGTGCGGTTTGGTACATGGCGGTTAACGATGTAGCCCACTGAACATTCCGATTGCTCGACCAATGAAAAAATCGCACGGCGCGATTTCCGAAACACACGTTTAATTCAAAGCAAAGTTAATGCCTTTTCGGCCTGGCAGGATCTTCAGGATTCGAGCGCCAGGGGTGAGCAAAGCTGGGTGCCCTGTCGCGACCGGATCAGTGTGGTGCCGATCGCGCACCTGTTTGCGAGGATTGCGGCGACACGCTCGACGGCGCACAGTGCCCCCACCACCGGCAGCATCGGCGCCCACACGTATACCGGCGCCCGCGCAATAGACATTGCGCTTCCCACCCATCGACGCGCGATCCCATAGCCCGCTGCATACCCCGCTTCGCGGGCCATTCTCTCCTCCCTTGGACCGGCCGCACCGAACGGATAACTCACGGCCGGCGTCTCCACGCCGAGGGCGGCGGCGATGGCGCGCCGCGAGTGCGCCAGCTCATCGCGCACGGTCGCATCGCTCAGCTGTGTGAGCCTCGGATGCGTGGCGGTGTGCGAGGCGAACTCGACCCCTCGCCCCTGCCACGCGCGCATGTCACGCCACGCGAGATGCGCGAACCTCCTCCCTCCGTACGCCACATCCCAGCGATTCAGCCTCCCCGCGTACTCCGTGATCACGAAGCACGTTGAGCGAAAGCCGTGTGCCTCCAGTACGGGGAACGCGTGCTCGCGCAATCCGCGATACCCATCGTCAAACGTGATCGCGAGCTCGTTCGGCGCAGCAACTCGCTCGCCGACCGCGCACGCGATCACTTCATCCAATCCGATTGTTCTCCACCCCGCCCTCGCCAGCCGCTCGATCTGCCTCGCGAATCGCTTCGGCGAGATCCGCGTCACGCCCAGCTCGTGCCGGCGCTCCACCTTGTGATAGGCGAGCACCGGAGGGAGCGTCACGCGTGCACCATTACGCCTTGAGATAGCTCGCCGGGTCGGCGAACGGCATCCCGAACGCGTCAGCCACCGCCTTGTACACGACCTTCCTGTCGACCACGTTGAGGCCCTTCGCGAGCGCATCGTTCTCGCGAAGCGCCTGCTTCCAACCCTTCTTCGCGAGCTGCATCACATACGGGAACGTCGCGTTCGTGAGCGCCAGCGTCGATGTGCGCGGCACTCCGCCCGGCATGTTCGCCACGCCGTAGTGGATGATGCCGTCGATCGTGTACACGGGATCGTCGTGCGTGGTCGCGTGAATGGTCTCGATGCATCCACCCTGGTCGATCGCGACGTCGACGATCACCGCGCCGGGCTGCATTGTCTTGAGATCCTCGCGCCGTACGAGCCGCGGCGCCTTCGCTCCCGTCACCAGCACCGCCCCTACGACGAGATCCGCCGTCGCAATCTGCTCGAGGATCGTGAAGCGATTCGAATACACGAGCGTCACGTTTGCCGGCATCACGTCGGAGAGGTAACGCAACCGCTCCAGCGAGAGATCGAGGATCGTCACCTGCGCACCGAGCCCCGCAGCCATCTTCGCCGCGTTGGTGCCCACCACGCCCCCACCGAGAATCACGACCTTTCCAGGCGGCACTCCGGGCACGCCACCGAGCAGCACGCCGCGGCCGCCGTGCAGCTTCTCGAGGTACTTGGCGCCCTCCTGCACCGCCATCCGTCCCGCCACTTCCGACATCGGCGTCAGGAGCGGGAGCTCGCCGTGCGGAAGCTGCACCGTCTCGTACGCGATGCACGTCGCGCCGCTGTCCACGTGCGCCTTCGTGAGCACCTCGTCCGCAGCGAAGTGGAAGTAGGTGAAGATCGTCTGCCCCGGCTTCATTCGCGGCCACTCGACCTTGATCGGCTCTTTCACCTTGAGGATCATGTCGGCGTCCTTCCACGTCGCGTCGGCATCCGGCGCGATCGTCCCCCCGGCCTTCACATAGACGTCATCCGTGAAACCGCTTCCCTCGCCCGCACCCCTCTCGACCAGGACGGTGTGTCCTTCGCCTACCAACGCCTCGCAACCCGCGGGGACCAGCGCGACACGATTTTCATTCGTCTTGATTTCCTTGGGGACACCGATACGCATGCACGACTCCAGATGGTCAAGTGGTTACGCGCTCGCGCGCGGTGATTACGATGCAGGGCCGAGACTCAAAACGGTTTGCCGGCGGGAAGGATAAAATTCGGCGCACACCTGTGCGATAGTCTCCGCGGTGATGCCATCGATCAGCGCGAGCGTCTCCTCGAGCGAACGATATGGCTCGCGGTACAGCGCAACGCCAGCCGCGCGGTACATCCGCGACGTCACGCTCTCGAGCGAGAGCGTCACCTGTCCCTTCAACTGGCTTTTCCCGGCGCGGATCTCTTCCTCAGTCAGCGACTGCGCCGCCAGCTTGTCGAGCTCCTCCTCGATCGCCGCTGTGGCCTGCGCTGCCGTCTCCGGCGACGTGCCGACGTAGACACCCGCCACGCCGGTGTCGGGGTGGAAGCTCTGGAACGTGTGCACCGCATACGCGAGCCCGAGCTCCTCGCGAATGCGCTGAAAGAGCCGCGAGCTCATGCCACCGCCGAAGATCGTGTCGACGAGCGCGACTGCATAGCGACGCGGGTCGTGGTGCGCCACCGATGTCGCGCCAAACACGATGTGCGTCTGCGCGCTCTCGCGCTCGACATGACTTCGTGAGGGCGCGGCCGGGCTCGCGGGAGGAACCACGAGCGGCGCCGCATCGCCTCTCGCAACCTCGCCCCACCCGGTTTGCTCCAACGCCTCGAGCAGCTGCTCGTGCGAGACGTTCCCCGAGCACGCGACCACGATCTGAGACGGATGGTACGCACGCGCGTGCATCTCCTTGAGCTCGCGTACGCCGAGCGCGGTGACCGTCTCGCGCGTGCCGAGGATCGAGTACCCGTACGGATGCGAGCCCCAGAGCAGCTCGTTGTGCAGCTCGAACACGAGATCGTCCGGCGTGTCGTCCACCATCCCGATCTCCTCGAGCACGACCTTCCGCTCGAGCAACAGATCTTCGCGCCGCAGCAGCGGCCGGAAGATCAGGTCGCCGATGACGTCGACGGCGTCGATGAGATGCTCGTCGAGCACGCGCGCCTGATACGACGTATGCTCGCGCGCGGTATAGGCGTCGAGCGAGCCGCCCAGAATCTCGAGCGAAAGCGCGATCTCCCTCGCGGAACGGTTCTTCGTTCCCTTGAACACCATGTGCTCGAGCAGATGCGACACACCCATCCGCTCGGGCGTTTCATGGACCGACGCGGCCCGCACCCAGGCACCGAAAGCAACCGACCGCACTCCCGGCATGTGCTCCGAGAGTACGGTCAGTCCATTCGAAAGCTCAGTGCTGCGCAGCCCGGACTCGGGCGGCGACGAGACGGCGGTCACCTGCGCGAACGACCTCCGCCACGCGAACCCGACCCACCACGACGGCCACGATCCTCGCCGCCGCTGGGCGCCGGCGCGTCCGTGCTCTCACCCGGTGCGACACCGCTCGCCACAGCCACCGCACCGCTCTCTTCGCGACGCGGGCCGCGAGCGCCGTTCGAATCGTCCGGCGTTCCCTCCGGCTTCGGCACGAGCGCCTTCATCGACAAGCGAAGCCGTCCACGCTCATCGCGATCGATGAGCTTGACGCGAACGCGCTCGCCCTTCTTGACCACATCTTCGGTCTTGTCGGTGCGACCATGCGCGAGCTCGGAGATGTGCACGAGCCCTTCCGTGCCCGGCAGAATCTCGACGAACGCGCCGAACGCCGTCGTGCTCTTCACCGTGCCCTCGTACTCGGCGCCGATTTCCGGTTCCACGGTGAGCGCCTTGATCATCTGACGCGCGCGCTCCATCGCCTCGCCGCCAACCGCCGCGATCGTGACGAGACCCGTATCGTCCACGGTGAGCTCTGCGCCCGTCTCGTCCTGGATGCCGCGGATGGTCTTTCCCTTCGGTCCAATCAGATCGCCGATCTTCTCGGGGCTGATCTGCAGCGTCACGATGCGCGGTGCGTACGGCG
>JBDTXN010000055.1:0-17502 GCA_040006175.1 Gemmatimonadota bacterium
GTGGAAACCGTGTTGCGCATTGCGCCGAGGACCGGTGGCGCCATCGGGCCGCGCACTTCGACGGTCTGATCGGCGCCGGAGCCGTGGAAGGTCACCTGAATGACCTTGTCTTCCTTCGCGTCGCCGGTGTTGTCGACCTTGAACTGGTAGAGCAGGTTGTCGTCGAAGCTCGTGACGCCAGGCTGTGCTTCCGCCGGCGTAAGGAGCGCCCAGCTGTTGAGTACCAACGCGATGCGATCGGGCGACGAGCCCGGAAACGCGTAAACGTCGGTCATGTCCATCGACGGATTGAGCTCGACGTCTGCGGTGTCCTGGTGATCCGAGGCCAGGGAACGCTTAACGAGCAATCCGGTTGCCGTGACCGCCACGGCCAGTACCGCGATCCACATGCGCGATCGGGTTCTGAGGTTGTTGTGCCAATGCATGGCTTCCTCCCAACGGGTGAGAACGAGTCGCAGGTGCGACTGAGGCATCGGGCGCGATACCTGGCTCTCTACGCTGGGATCTCCGGATTGGATCTGTGCAAAGAAAACGAACAGAGGCTCACGCGTGACGGCTTTCGCGGTGGCCTAAAAGCCCGTTCTCAGTCGGTCTTCGCCGTCGGGCCAACCAGGAGTGGCGCGCTGGTCGGCTGTGCAGAGCCCCCGGCGGGCTCGGCAGTCACGGCGATCGCGGCAAGCGAATCCGGTGCGAGCGCATAGGTCGCGCGCACGATTGCAGAGCCCGCTGCCGTGGGCTCGAATGTCCCCGCGCTCACCTTCTTCTGGTCACGAGTGACGAGCCACAGCTGGTAGGTGCGGCCTGGACCCGTCTTCGGGAGGTTGTAGGCGACGAACGTCCATCTGTTCGTCGGCTGGTCCCAGAACATCCGGCCGAAGGGCCGCCGCGCGTTGGTCGCTCCAGCGTCCATTACGCGCACGCCAGGACCGGTGAGCCCATCGAGGATCGCTTGCTGATCCATGAGCCGCCGCGACAGGATAGTCGTGCTGTCGCGCAGCTCCGCGCGCGCCACTGAGAGGCGCTCGACCGCTGATCGCTGCGTGACGCCGTACGCAAGCGCACCGACCGCAAGCAGAAGCGCCGCGGCCGCGAGCCACCGCGCAAACGTCGGACGCGCCGCCCCGGAGCGCCCGGCCGCCGCGGTTCGCGGTGGCGTCGACGCGCTCCCGAACGATCCTCCACGGATCGGAGTGACGCCCGCGCGATCGTCGAGCGCGCGCGACATCAGCCGCGCGCGCATCGCCGCCTCGCGCTCGGTGGGAAGTGGCCGGGGCGGCAGCGACTTCCCGATCGACGCCGCCGCATCGCGCAGCGACGCAAGCTCGCGCGCGCATTCGTCACACGTCGTCAGATGCCGGTCGAGCTCCGCACGCTCCGATGGCGAGAGCGCATCGAGCGCGTCCAGCGCGAGCATCTCGCGCACGATGTCGTGTCCGGCGAGATTGCTCAAGGCGCGCCCTCCCGATGCTGCGACAGCGGAGCGCGCAGCTTCTCGAGCGCGAGCCGCGCACGAGTTTTCACGGTGCCGAGCGGGAGCGACGTTCGCGTTGCGATCTCGCTCTGACTCAAGCCTCCGAAGTACGCGAGCTCGATCACCTCACGCTGTTCTGCCGGAAGCTTCGCGAGCGCCGCCGAGATGTCGCGCGCGCGCTCGGAGGCCTCGGCCTCCTGCTGCGGGTTGGCGGCTGGCGGCCGCGACCCTGCGATGCCGCCGCTGCCATCGGATGATGGTACGACACCGTCGAGCGGCTCTTCAGCGCGACGCCGGCGGGCGCGCTGGCGATCGAGCGCGCGGCTTCGCGCGATCGTCGACAGCCACGTCGATACGGCGCCGCGTGAGGCATCGTACCGACCCGCCTCCCGCCACGCCTGCCAGAACGTCTCTTCCACCGCATCCTCCGCTTCGTCAGCCTGCCCAAGCAAATAGTACGCGAGGGTGTGCACGGTCGTATTCCACCGATCGTACAACACACCGAGCGCGTGCTCGTCGCCGGCTGCCATGCGCCCCACCAGGGCGGCATCGGAGTCAGTGTCGTGCGGCACGGGCGCTCGTATGGAGTACGCTCACAGAGGGCGAAGCGGATTCATTGTGTCGTGGAATCTAGGAAGCCGGAAGAGAGATGCCAGCCCGAGCAGCCACATACTTCACGCGGATGCGAAAGGAGGTGAACAGACGCGTTGCGCGATGTGCGCTCCGCACGCATACTCTGCCCGCCCACAACGAGAGGCTCGCATGCTACGATCGGTCTGCGTCACACTCCTGCTCGCATTGCCCGCATCCACGCTGCATGCACAGAATTCCGCCACGTCGCCAGACCAGGCCGTGGGGACGTCGAGAACGCTCTGGCAGCAGCTGAGCGGCTTCGTCACCGAGGCCGCGCAGGACATGCCGGAGAACAAGTACGGCTACAGGCCCACGAAGGATGTCCGCACGTTCGGCGAGCTGATCGCACACGTCGCCGGATCGCAGTACTCATTCTGCGCCACAGCGCTCGGCGACAGTGCGCGCGCCGAGGACGACATCGAAAAGCAAAAGAAGACGAGCAAGGCGGAGCTGGTCGCTGCAATGAAGGCGTCGAACGACTACTGTGCCCGCGCTTACCAGCAGACCGATGAGGCGTCCGCCGGCAAGGTGAAGATGTTCGGCCAGGATCGCACGCGCCTGTACGCGCTCATGATCAACGCGACGCACGATGCGGAACACTACGGCAACATCATCACCTACCTCAGGCTCAACGGCATGGTCCCTCCCTCCAGCAAGAGGCAGTGAGCTCGGCTATCACACCCGGAGCTTTCTTCGCGCAGTCACCAGAATGGCCACACCCACCAGATTCGCGATCACGATTACCAGTGAGATCTTCGCGGCGAACAGCCCGACGCTCTCGACCTTGATGATTGGGAATACCGACAGCGCCACGTAGAGCACCGTCATGGCGAGGCCGGAAGCGGATGCGAGGCGCAGCCAGATCGGCGGGCGTGGCGTGACACCGCGCAAACCGATGATCGGAATCGCGAACATCACGACGTAGGTGAGCGCGTAGAATATGCCGCTCGCATTGAAGAGCAGTTGGAACGCCTCTGCCTGGCCCACGCCCAGCAGACTCACGAGCGAGATGATGATGGCGCATGCACCGACCAGGTAGATGGAGTTCGCCGGTGTGCGATAGCGCGGGTGCAGGCGGCTGAACCAGGGGGGCAGCAGCTTGTCCCATCCGGCCACCATCGGAAGGCGGGCCACGGCGGTGAACGACACGTTGCTCTGCGCGACGCGCATGCCGAGCGACAGGACGATGGCTATCGTCACGAGAGTTCCCGCAATGCCGATCGGGCCGAACCCGGCGCGAAGCACTTGCGGCAGCGGGCCGATGAGATCGATCTGCTCGGGCGGAATGTAGGCAACCACCGTGCTCGTCCCGAGCACGAACATGAGCGCGATGATCGGCGCCGCGATGATCACCGAGCGCCGGACCGCCCGTTCCGGCGCTCGCGTCTCGCCGGCGAGAATCGCGACATACTCGAATCCTCCGAGCGCGCCAAATCCCATCTTGCCGAGGATGTTGAGGTTAAGCAGCGAGAAGGATGGAACAGCGGTGCGCAGCGGATGGTACTCGCGCAGATGCCCCGTCCACAGGCCGATCAGCGGCATTACGAGCAGCGCTGCGAACACCACGAGCATCACGACGCCGCCAGCGTTGTGTACCCATTTTCCCACCGATAATCCGATCACGGATGCGAGAACCATGAGCGACATCAGCACCGCCGTCGCCAGCGCGACGAACCAACTGCTCGTGGTCATCCACGACGCGCTTGGCCCCAGTGCGTATGACAGATAAGTCGCGCACGTGAGCCCGATCTCTGACGTGAGCACGATCACGTACAGCCACAGGTTCCACGCCAGGAGAAAGCCGATCGTACCGTTGAGCCCGAGCTTTGCCCATTGATACAGCCCGCCCTCGAGAGGCATGAGACGGCTCAGATACATCACGACGACGGCGGAAGGTAGGTAGAACAGCACCAACGCGAGCAGCCAGAAGACCACGTGTGGCGGCCCGAGCTTACCGGCGACGCCTATCCAGGTCAGTCCGACGATGAAGAGGATCTGCGTCAGCGCGAGATCCCGAACGCCAAGCTCCTTCTTGAGCGATGCGCTGTGCGCTTCGATGCGCGCTTCCGCCTGCGCGAGCTCCGTCGACGCAGACACCGGTTCCGTCATCGTGGCACCTCGCCGAGAATCTCCCAGTAGTGCGCCCACGCTTCGAGCCCCTCGTGCAGCCGATGCACGCGGAAGAACTCGTTGGGTGCGTGATAGTCTTCGTCGGCCGTCGAGAAGGAGAAGAACACGGTGTCCAGTCCCATGTGTCGTTGGAAGAGCTCGGAGATGGGGACGGTGCCGCCCATGCGCACCGTCAGCGGGCGCACGCCGTACACCGCGTGGAGCGCCGTGTCGGCCGCGGCGAGCGCAAAATGACTCGTCTTAATGTGCGCCGCTCGCGCGCCGTGATCCTCGGGTGTGATCGAGAGTCGCACGCCACGAGGCACGTGGCTTTCGAGATGACGCTTCACCAAGGCAACTATCTCGGCGGGATCCTGATCGGGGACGAGACGGGAGGTGATCTTGGCGTGTGCTTCGGATGGGATCACGGTCTTCTGTCCCGGACCGGAATATCCGCCCCACATGCCGTTCACCTCGAGCGTGGGCCGCGTCCACTGCCGCTCGAGCGTCGTGTATCCGGGCTCGCCAAATGCTTCGGGCGCGCCCACCTGAGCGAGATATGTCGTTTCGTCGAAGGGGAGGGCGGCGATGTCCGTGCGCTCGGCCGGCGTGAGCTCGCGCACGCGATCGTAGAAGCCCGCGACCGCGACGCGACCACTCGGCTCGTGCAGCGATGCGATCAACTCCGCCATCGCGTGCAGCGGATTCGCCACGCCGCCGCCGTGCCGCCCCGAATGAAGGTCCTTCGAGGCGGCGGTGAGTGTGAGCTCGAGCCCCGCGAGACCCCGGCTCGAAACGGTGAGCGAGGGCTCGTCGATGCGCCACATCGCGCCGTCCGCAGAGAGGACGACGTCGGCCGCCAGCATCTTCGCGTTGTCGCGGATGAAGGCGTCGAGATTCGCGCTGCCGATCTCCTCCTCTCCCTCGAACATGCACTTCACGTTCACCGGCAGCTCCTTTGCGATCGCGAAGAAAGACTCGGCCACCTTGATCGGGATCAGCATCGGGCCTTTATCGTCGGATACGCCGCGCGCGTAGAGTCGCCCATTGCGAAGGGTGGGCGTGAAGGGCGGGCTAGTCCATTTCTCCAGCGGATCGGCCGGCTGTACGTCGTAGTGACCGTAGACGAGCACCGTGAGCTTTCCGGGTGCGCCGAGCCACTCGCCGTAGACAATGGGATTTCCCGGCGTGGCGATCGTGCGAACGGTGAACGGTCCTGCGCGCCCGAGTGCGTGCGAGACCCACCCCGCGGCAGTGCACATATCGGCCGCGTGCGCCGGATCGGTGCTCACGCTCGGGATCGACGCGAAGTCGATCAGCTCCTCGAGAATGGCTTCGTGTCGCGAGGCGAGATGGTCGAGCACCCCCTGATTCGACATTATTTGCCGCCGTCCACCGAAAGCACCTGCCCGGTGATCCAGCGCGCGTAGTCAGATGCAAAGAAGAGCACCGCGTGCGCGATGTCGTCGGCAGTGCCGAGTCGCTTGAGCGCGATGCCTTCGACAAGGGCGCGCTGACCTTGTTCGCCGTACGACTCCCATTGCCGCTCGGTAGCTGCGTTGGAGCGAACGAAGCCGGGTGCGACGTTGTTGACCGTGATGCCCCACGGACCCAGCTCGTGTGCGAGCTGCCGCGTGAGTCCAATCTGCGCCGCCTTGGCGGATGCGTACGCCTGAATTCCGGTGAGACTGATGCCGAGCCCCGCACCGCTCGAGATGTTGATGATGCGACCGCTGCGCGCGCTCTTCATGGCAGGGGCGACCGCCTGCGAGAGAAAGAATGCGCCGCTCACGTTCACATCGAAGATGCTCTGCCACTCTGCAGGCGACACTTCCTCCAGGGGCCGCCCAACTTGCCCGAGCACCCCCCCGGCGTTGTTCACGAGGATGTCGACGCGGCCCGTTGCCGACATCACGTCGTCCACCAGCTCTGCCGCGGCCATCTTGTCGCGCACATCGACCACGCGCGTTGCACACACGCCTCCCGCGCTTTCGCACAGACGTCGTGTTTCGAGGAGCTCCTGCTCGATCACATCGCATGCCCACACCTTGGCGCCGAGCCGCGAGAAGGCTTCGCTGATGGCGCGGCCGAATCCGTGCGCCGCGCCCGTGACGATCGCGCTCTTGCCGCTGAAATCGATGTTCATTCGCGAGCGGCGTGCGGGATGGCCGCCGCGAGCGCGTCCAGCGTCTCGAGTGATTGGGCGCGCGTGCCGTTTTCCACGTCGTGAATCAGCTCGACCAGCCGCGCCGTGAGCGGCGCGCGCACGCCGGCCTGCTCACCGAGCGAAACGATGATCCCGAGCTGCGCATCGATCTCGGTGCGGCGCTTGCGTACGGCGAGATCGCGCCAGATTCCGCTGTGCGTCTTCACCGATTTCCGGTTGTGTGCCACCAGCTGATCGAGCGAGCGCTCGGCCGCGCCATCGGGCGCCGATGGCAGGTACGATGCCGGATCGAAGCCGTCGAACCCCGCGGGGCTTACGCCGCGCGCCTCCGCCACCGCGAGAATCTCGCGGGCGAGCGCGATGTAGAGCTCGCGATACTTCGGGCTCTCGAGTGCATCGGCGATCGACTCGTTGGTGAGCGCGGTGGCGAACAGCATGGCGCCGTACGCCTCCTTGCCCCAGAGATATCCCCAGATGTTCGGCGTCACGCTTGCGCGGGTATCGAAGTCTGCCCAGGCCCGGCGGATCGACTCGGCGCGCGGTGTGACATTCCCATCGATCTCGCCGACCACCACGGCGCCGCGGCCACCGTAGAGAATCACGCCGGGCTCGATGTAGTCCGCACCGAAGTTCACGAAGGCGCCCACCGTCCGCTCGGCTCCTACGATGTCGGCGATCGTGAGCTCGTTGAGCCCATTTTGCGCGGAGACCACGCATCCGTGCGCGCTCAGATGGGGAAGGAGCTCGCGCGACGCGTTTTCCGTGTGCTGCGCCTTGGTAGCGAGCACGATCGTATCCCACTCGCCCCGTACGCCGTCCGGCGTGAAAGCCGGAATGCGGTGGGTGAAGTCCGCGATCGGGCCGGTGATGTGGATCCCCGCGCGATCAATGGCACTCACATGCTCGGCGACGTTGTCGACGAGCGTGACATCGTGTCCTTCGCGCGCGAGGTGCGCGCCCATGGTGCCGCCGATGGCGCCGGCACCCCAGATGAGAAATCGCATCGTATCTCCGATTGCTAGAGGTCGCCCCAGGAGCCGTCCAGCACACTGCGGGTCTCCTCGACTGCGACTTTCCAGATCGCGAGCATGTCCTCGTCCGGCCGCTGATGCAGGCCGCCGAAGTTGCCGTCGCCCAGATACTCGCGCAGCGCAACCGGATCGAGCGCGCGCACGCGCTCGAGATCCACCATGGCACGCGGCGCCGCGGGAAGCTCGACTCCGGGCAGGCGCGTCCACGGGAAGTTCTCCATCCACGATCCGTGCGAGGCAACCGGATCCGTAGCCTGCACCTTCGCCCATGTGAGCGGCGCATTCCACCAGTTCTGGAAAATCACCTGGCACTCGGGGTGATCCGCGACCCACTCCTGCGAGTATTGCTGCACCGCGCCGTTCCCCCCGTGTCCGTTGACGATGAGGATGCGGCGAAATCCACTGTGCGCCATGCCGTCGAGAATGTCGCGTACCACGTGGAGATGTGTCTCGACCCGAAGCGATATCGATCCGGGAAACTCGCGAAAGTAGGGGGTGACGCCGTACGGCAGCACGGGGAACACGGGCACGCCGAGCGGCTCGGCCGCCTCGACTGCCACCCGCTCGGGGAGAATGCAGTCGACGGTCAGTCGCAAGTGACTGTGCTGCTCGGTACTGCCGAGTGGCAGCACGGCGCGGTCGTCATGCCGCAGATATTCTTCGACTTGCATCCAGTTCATGTCGCTGATGCGCACGGCGATCTCCGCTCGAGTGGCAGGTCCGCGACAACTTACGCGTTCGTCACGCCTTCGGCACCACGTGTGGTCCACGGAAGGACGCTGGCGCGCACGCGCGGCACGACGCATCCTCCCATTCGAACACCTGGCGCACGCTCCCTCATCTCCAAGCTCCCTCCCATGATCCGTTTTCGTCTGCCGATCCTGTTCTGCGCACGCACCTGCATCGCCATCTCCCTGATCGCTCCCGCGCTCGCTTGCACGCCTCGCGAGCACTCGCCTGCACTCGCGGGCGATTGGGATGCCTACGTAGCACTCGGTTCGACCGCGCGCGGCGGCTTCGAGGGATGGCGGCGCATGGGCTTCGCACACTTCGATGCGCACGACTCGAGCGCAACCGGGTCGATTCGCAGGCGCACCGGGGAGACCATTTTGGACGTCGCGCATGTGGCCGCTCGCGCCGACTCCGTCGTGCTCACGGGCGACACTGCATCGCTGAGCGCCGCGTGGCACGGCGACACGCTCACCGGCGAGCTGTTCGCCCGCGGCAAACCGGCTGGCCGGCGTGTTCGACTCGTGCGCCGCGCGACGCCGTTCGCGGTCGAGCAGCCGTATCTACTGTGGCCCGGACCCGTGTCCGATTCTGCATATGCGGTAACCGAAGACACCCTTGTGTTCATGCGCACGCGCGACGGCGCGAAGCTCGCCGCGTACATTGCGCGCCCGGTGGGCAAGGGACCATTCGGCGTCGTGTTGCAGCGCACGCCGTACACGAGGATCCTGCGTCCGGCGGGCCACTACTGGGCATCGCGGGGATACATCTTCGTCGCGCAGCACGTGCGCGGCCGCGACGTGTCGGACGGAAACGACTTCGGCGACTACGACACGGACGTGACCGACGGGTACGACGCCGTCGAGTGGGCGGCGCGTCTCCCCGGCGCGAATGGTCGTGTGGGGTTGATCGGACACTCCGACGAGGGACGGCTCGCGTGGTACGCCGCGGTCAGTGCGCCGCCGCACCTCGCGGCGATGGCGCCATCCGCGGCGTCGAGCGATCCGTGGCGCATCGTGCCGTACGAAGACATGGTGTTCTCGCCCATCAACGTGGACTGGGCGTGCCTCATGCGCGCGCGAACGTTGCAGAACACCAGCGAGCTCGACATCGGTCCGGCGCTGGAGCATCTGCCGCTCAGCGACCTGCCGCAGCGGCTCGGTTGCGGTGACGTGGCGCTGTGGAACCGGTGGATCGCGCATCCCACGCTCGACGCGTATTGGCGCACGCACGCAGTGACGACCAACATCGCGAAGGTGAAGGCGCCGGTGCTGCAGATCTCGGGCTGGTACGACGACTCGCGTGGTCCGATCGACTACACGAACGCGCTCAATGCGGTGCCGGGCCATCCCCTCATCCGGCTCGTCATGGGGCCCGGCGCGCACAAGGGCGTGGACTACGTGGCGGGCGAGTTTGGTTCACAATCACGCGTAGAGACACGCCGACTGCAGCTCCGCTGGTTCGATCACTATCTGCTCGGCAAGGACAACGGTGTCGATCGCGAAGAGCCAGTGGACATCTTCGTGTTCGGAGACAACGTGTGGCGTAAGGAAGCAGCGTGGCCGCTCGCGCGCGCGGTGGCTACCAAGTGGTACATGTCATCCGGTGGAAAGGCGAACACAAGCGCTGGCGACGGTGTGCTCGACACGGTGCCGCCGAGTGGCGCGCCGATGGACACGTTCACCTACGATCCCGCGAAACCCACCCCGTTCCTCATCGATTCGAGGGAGCTCGAGACCTCGCTCAACGAGGATTTCACCGCGATCAACGCGTCGCGGCGCGATGCGCTCGTATTTACGTCGAAGCCACTCACGAAAGCTGTCGAGGTGACGGGACAGATGTCGGCGAGTCTCTGGGCGGCGACCGATGCGAAGGACACCGACTGGAATGTGATGCTGCTCGACGTCTTTCCCGATGGCCACGCGCAGCGCGTGCAGGACGGTGTCATGCGCGCGAGATTCCGGAAGGGGTTCGACAAGGAGGTGCTGCTCACGCCGGGAAGTGTCGAGAAGTACGACATCGATCTCTGGTTCACGTCGCGGGTGTTCGAGCCGGGGCACCGGATTCGTGTGAGTGTGTCGTCTTCACTCTTCCCGAAGTACGATCGCAATTTGAACACGGGCGGCAACAACGAGCGAGATAGTTCCTTCGTGGTCGCGCATCAGCGGCTCGTGCACGATCCGGCGCATCCGTCGGAGGTAGTGTTGCCGGTGGTGCCGCGGTAGCGACGCCACCCCCAAGCATGTTGACAGTGAGGCGTTGGACTCGCATGGTCTAGCGTGAGACGAACATCAGGCTGACAATCATGAGCAACGGGGCGGATGGCGACAGTGTGGCGGAGCTCTACTCGTGCGCCGGCGAGATGCGCGCACGCGTCCGCGACTTCGATTGGGCCGCGACGCCGCTGGGCTGCTCCGGGGAGTGGCCCGCGAGCCTGCGACATGCGGTCGACATCGTCCTCGGCTGTGGCTTTCCCGCGATTCTTGTCTGGGGGCCGCAGCTCATTCAGATCTACAACGACGCATATGTCCCCCTGATCGGTGCGAAGCATCCTCGCGCACTGGGTCTCCCGACGCACGCGTGCTGGCCGGAGATCCGAGACGTGCAGGAGCGCTACTTCGCACGCGTCTTTCGCGGGGAGGCGGTTCAGCTCTCAGAGGCGCAGTACTCCCTGGACCGGTTCGATAGCGGGGAGCTCGAAGACGCCTGGTTCGACGCGACGTTCATCCCGGTGCCACTAGGGACGGGAGAGATCGGCGGCTCGCTCAGCATACTGTTCGAGAGCAGCGATCGCGTGCGTGCGCGTGCATACGAAGCGGATCACGAGAAGCTCGTGCGCACCGCCGAGACTGCGGAGCGCGCCGAGCGCGAATCTGCCGCGCAGCTTCGTGTCGCCCTCGAGGCCGCGAGTCTGGGGACGTGGAGCTATGAGCTCGGTTCTGAGCATGCATGGAACTCCGCGCGATCGAATGCCGTGCTTGGCCGACCTGCGACTCCCGGTCCGATAACGTTCGCCGAATTTCTGGGCTGCCTGGAAGAGAGCGATCGGCCTCGCGTGCGCGCGGCGCTCGACGCCGCCCTTGCCGGCGATGGGCGATACGAGGTCGAATACCGCGTCATCCGGGCGGATGGCACTACGTCGTGGGTGGCCGCGCTCGGACACATGCTGCCGGGCGCGGATGGCGCACCCGCGCGCGTCATGGGAATCGTTCAGGATGTGAACGAGCGTAAGGCCGCAGAGGCGGAACGCGAGCGGTTATTTCAAGTGGAATTGAAGGCGCATGCCGCGGTCGAACGGGCCTACGGTGACGTTGCGGCCGCAAACCGCGCAAAGAGTGAATTTCTAGCCGTGATGAGCCATGAGTTACGAACGCCACTCAATGCCATTGGCGGATACGTCGAGCTGATCGAGCTCGGTATTCGCGGGCCGGTCACACAGGAGCAACTCGTCGATCTCCAGCGCATCAAAGCATCGCAGCGTCACCTCATGGGTCTCGTGACGGACGTGCTACATCTCGTGAGAATCGAAACTGGACGTCTCGAGTATGCGCTCCACCCGGTGGCGATCGCGGAGATCGTGTCATCGGTGGAAGTCCTCATCGGCCCGCAACTCCTCGCGAAAGAGGTTTTTCTGGATCCGGCTCGTTCGGATTCATCGTTGTTCGTGCAAGCCGATCGCGAGAAGCTAATACAAATTCTAGTGAATCTGCTGACGAATGCGCTCAAATTCACGGGCCCCGGTGGGCGGATTGGGATGGAGTGCGTGGCCGACGATTCGACCGTGACGATCCACGTTCGAGATACTGGCATCGGCATTGCGCCTGAAAAGCTGCATGCGATCTTCGAGCCTTTCGTGCAGGTGGATCAGCGACCGACGCGAACCAATGACGGTGTCGGACTGGGCTTGGCGATCAGCCGTGATCTGGCGCGGGGCATGGGCGCCGAACTTTCCGTTGAAAGTACACCGGGCGTGGGTAGCACGTTCATGTTGACGCTCCCTCGCGTACAGCGCGATTAGCGTAGCACACCACATCTGCGGGGAATAGCCTTGGGTGATCTCCCAACTTCACCTAGACGGGGCTGAGTGACGACCGGGGAGCGCATGGCGCTCGTGCACGCCCGGAAGCGATTGTGTCGCCGACTCGCACTGTACTGTTGTGCAGCCGTCGGACTGGTCGGTGCCTCCGTCCTCGTTGGCTGGGCGATCGGCTCGGATACCATGAGGCGATTCGCGCTCGGTTCGGTCGTCATGATTCCGCTGACGGCACTAGGCTTCCTCTGTGCGGCAGCTGCACTGGCAATTCAGACCATCAACCCCCGGAGCGATCGCTGGCGGTGGTGCGGACGAGTCCTCTCCGGTCTCGTGTTCCTGCTGGGACTCGTCATGGTGGCGGAACGCCTGGGCGGATTCGAGCTCGGCGTCAACACACTGCTTTTCGCCAATGCGCTCAGTCGATACCCATATCGCCCGCTGGGGCTGATGGCTGGGAACAGCGCCGTTGCGTTCGCGTTACTGGGTGGAGCACTCAGCTTCCCAAACGCTCGTCTTTCCTCACGATACGTCAGGAATGGTCTCACGCTTGGCGCGATCATACTATCGGCGGTCGCTCTGGTCGGGCATGCATACGGCGCACACGCCTTGTACAGCTTTGACCAGCATGCAGCCATGGCCGTTTCGACAGCCGCATGCTTCGTCTGGATCGGCGTTGGGCTGATTTTGTCCAAACCGCAACTGGGACTCGGCGCGTTGCTCATCACCGAGGATGCGGGCGGAATATTCACGAGAAGGATGTTGCCGATCACGCTCGTAGTTCCCTTTCTGCTGGGACTCGCCTGGGTGCTTGGACGCAGAGCGGAGCTGTTCGGTCGAGAGACGGGCGTTGCACTGGTGGTCGTCGCCATCGCCGGCATCTACACCGCCTTCCTGTTTCATAGCGCACGTTCAGTCGGGACGCTGGACCAGGAGCGCAGATATGCACTGGCAACTGCGGAGACGGCGCGAATGCGAGCGGAAGACGCGAATCGAGGAAAGGGGGAGTTTCTCACCATGATGAGTCACGAGCTGCGCACGCCCTTGAATGCGATACGCGGATATACGCAGCTCCTCGAACTGGGCGTACGCGGACCGGTGACCGAAGAACAACGGCTGGATCTCGCACGCATCAGGCGAAACGAAGAACACCTCCTGGGGATCATCGCCGACATTCTCGACTTCGCCTCGGTCGAGCGGGGGCAGTACAAATACGAGATCGCACCGGTCGCCCTTCGAGAAGTCGTGCAGGGCGCCTCGAGCGCCGTTCAGTCAATGGCTGCGAGCAAGGGTGTTCGGCTCGTGCAGCTCGGGTGGCTCGCTGAAGATGGTTCCACTCAGGAACAGGGGGAGCCGCCGTATGTGCTCGCGGATGCGCAGAAGCTGCGACAGGCGCTGATCAATCTTCTCGCGAATGCCATCAAATTCGGGTACCCGGGAAGCGAAGTCACCATCGCTGTGCAGCCGCATCATGGCGAAGTTCAAGTCACCGTTGCCGACTCCGGCCGCGGCATCCCGGCTGATCGTCTGCCTCACATCTTCGATCCGTTTACGCAGGTCGACACTGCGCTGACGAGAACGAATGAGGGCGTTGGGCTCGGACTGGCAGTGAGCCGGCAGATGATTCGCGGAATGGGCAGTGACATCCGGGTCGAAAGCACGCTTGGAGTAGGGTCGCGCTTTTCCATTCTCCTGCGGCGCGCAACGACTGGCGCCTCATCGAAGCCGCTGACCCTGCGAGAGCCCCCGCCACAGATCGCCCAGACACCCTGATCCGACGCGAGTCCAGCACCGCAGCGCCTTCACCCCGGGGGGCCGGAGCTCGTTCGCCGCTCGAGTAATCATTCGGGCCCATGTAAGGGCGCTGCCTACAGCATTTCAGACATTCTCCGACAGTCGGAGCCGCCACGGCGAACGAGCTTCATGAAGCACGCACGCGCATCGCGGCTCTTCATGACGGAGCGTTCATGTCTACCATGCGTTTTCTCATCGTTCACGGAACGCACTACGGTCAGACTGCGCAGATAGCCGAGCAGATCGCGGAGGTAATTCGATCGACGGGCGGGGCGCTGACCGTGATAAACGGTCGTTACATGACGCGCACCCTCTCACCCCGAGGCTCCGACGGCGTGGCGATCGGAGGCTCCATCCAGCGCAATCGCCATCAGCGCTTTCTCGTTGATTTCGCGGCGAATCGCCGCCCTCACCGGCGCTCCTCCGACACATCGCGAGAACACTGTTTCACGGACTGGGAGCAAGTCGAACAGTTCGCCTTCTCATTCGGATCGAGTGTCTCGGAAGTCATGGGCGGCTGGAGCCAAGACGCGAGCGCACTCCTTCTCGAGAACTGATCGAGCAACCGGAGTGGATGCAGGCGGGCAGAGGTTCAGACCGTGCCGCCATCGACGTACACGTTCAACAACCAACAAGGGAGACCTCAATGTCATTTCTGAATCGATCCTCAGCCGCATGCATTGGTACGAGCATGCTACTCCTGGCGCTGCCGCTGGCGGCGCAGGGCAAGCCGCACATGATCATGGTGAAAATGGTGGACGCGCCTAACGCGCAGTTCGCCTTCCAGCCTTCCAACATCGACGCACACCCTGGCGACACCCTCCGATTCGTTCAGGCAAGCGCCGCCCCGCACGATGTGGCGTTTCGGAAACGCCCGAAAGCCGCAAAGCTCGGTGCGGCGGCGACCGGACCGTATCTCGTGAGTGTGGGCCAGACCTACGATCTCGTTGTCGATGGCCGCTTCGCCGAGGGGGTCTACGATTTCGTATGTGATCCCCACGAAGGCGCCGGCATGCATGGGACGTTGACCGTTGGCTCGAGCACCAAGTAGCGCACACTCCTTTCACGCAGAGGCTTGTCCATGAAGTGCACGATGAGGTGGCCATCGCCACGGAGTGTGCTGCTCACGCTGGCCACGATGTTGATGACGCTGGGGAGTGCGCCATTTGCATCCGCGCGCGCCGATACAGTGCCGCGCGACTCTCTCATCCCGTACCTGGATGCGCGCAAGATCGTCCTGCCCGTCAGCGCCGAACTGCGCGCGCTACGAGCGCGACGTATACCCTCGTTCTCACGACAGACGAAGCTCGCGTGCAGCGCGTGTCACTACGGATTCCCGCAGCTGACGCCTTTTGGCCGGATGTTCAAGCTGAACGGCTACACGCTCACGGGACTTACCACGATAAATGCAGGGGATTCCGCCAAACCGTCGTTGCAACTCGCGCCGCTGCCGCCACTCTCCGCAATGGCAATCGTGTCGCTGACGAACACTGCGAAGGCGCAACCCGAGACGCAAAACAACGCGGCGGTGTTCCCCGATCAACTCAGCGTATTTCTGGCGGGCCAAGTCGCGCCCAGGTTCGGCGCGTTCGTGCAGCTGACCTATGCGGCGCCGGATGGCAGCATCGGTCTCGACAACACAGAGTTCCGATTCGCCAATCGCGCGCATGTCTTCTCGAGCGAGTTGCTTTACGGCGTCACCCTGCACAACAATCCGACCATGCAGGATGTATGGAACACCGTACCTGCCTGGGGCTTCCCCTTCGTAGGCTCGTCGGCAGCGCCGTCGCCTACGGCCGGATCGATCATCGATGGTGCCCTTGGCCAGCAGGTGGTCGGGCTTGGTGCCTACGGGCTCTGGAACAACCTCGTCTACACGGAGTTCACCGCCTATCGCTCCGCCCAGCAGGGTGCGTCGGTGCCGCCCGGGTCAGATGCGAGCAACGTCGCGCACAATGTGATTCCGTATTGGCGCGTAGCGCTGCAGCACCAGTTCGGGCGGAACTACATCATGGTCGGCACGTACGGACTCGCCGCACATCTCTATCCGGCTGGCGTGAGTGGTCTCACCGATCGCTATACCGATGTCGCTGGTGATCTTCAGTTCGAGCGGCAGATTCAGTCGGGTGCGCTCGTAGTCCGGTCCACCTTCATCCACGAGTCGCAACTGCTCGACGCGCTCGCAACGGGAGACGAACCGGGAGCGGCAAACCTTCGCAACTCGCTAAACGTGTTCCGCGCGAACGCCTCGTACATGCCGACCACGCGATACAACTTCTCGCTGGGCTACTTCAACACGAGCGGCAGCCGCGACGCGCTCCTCTATCCCGCGGAGCCGCTCACCGGGAGCGCGAATGGCACTCCGGGCTCGTCAGGCGCTCTCGGCGAAGCGGATTTCAATGCGTGGCAGAACGTCCGCCTCGGAGCACAGTATGTGGCGTACGCGAAGTTCAACGGTGCGACACATTCGTACGACGGATCTGGACGTAGTGCGGCCGACAACAACACGCTCTATTTGTTCACCTGGGTGGCATTCTGAGGCGCGGGGCGGTGCCGCGTCCCAGGTGACGCTCTTGCTGGACCGGCAACTGCACGAGCCACGATCCGCGCTAATCCGAGAGGTCGCCCTTTATCAGAACGCAACTCGCGCGCCCAGCTGCACTCGCCAACGGGTGGCGTCATTGTCGCGCGCCGCTCGATCCACGGGCAACACATCGTAGATCCCGCGTTGGTGTACCGGATCATAGCCACTCAGTTTCAGCAGAGAAACATCCCCACTGAGCGAACCCGCGCGCCGTATTCCCCAATGGGAGTCGATCAGGTTCGTCACGTTGAACAGGTCGGCGATCAGCTCGAGGGACTGGCCGCGCCGCAGGGTGAATGGCTTTGACAAGCGCGCGTTCAGCAGCGTGATCCAATAATTCTGGCAACTGTTCCGTTGCATGATCCGCCCACGCTGCGAGCGCAGGCACGGGTCCTTCTGAATGGTGCTGTCGAGACGGGCATACTGGCTGGGATCTGACAGTGTGATGTCGGCGGCATTCTTCGGAACGTACACGATGTCGTTGCCATCGAATGCATTGATCTCGTCGGCATTCGCGTCGCCGCTGACGAGATATGTATATGGCTGCCCCGAGTAACCATTGTAGAAAACGCCGAACTGGAAGCGTAGGGGGAGGCTCGTCACTGCACTGAGCGTGACCTTGTGCCTGGCTTCGAAGCGGGAGGTAGTGATCCGCCGGTCGTCGAGAGTTCCATCCAGGGGCGTAAAATCGAGATTGCAGGTCACATTGAAACAATCTGCCGACATGCGGTCGCGCGCATCGGTGAAAGTGTAGGCGACGCTCACTTCCGCCGCGCCCGCGATCCGCTTTCGCAGTTGTGCCGAGGCGCTGATCGTACGGTCGCCGCTCGAGTTCCGAAGCTCGGCCACGAGGCCGTAGCGATTGTCGAGCCTGTTCGCCGTGGCGAAGCCGCCCTGGTCGATAGTGCCGTACATGACCCGTCCGCCCTCGCCCGCGGATTTCATCGAGGGTGG
>JBDTXN010000056.1:0-17011 GCA_040006175.1 Gemmatimonadota bacterium
TCACGCTTATCAGGCGTGCGCTCTAACCACCTGAGCTACTGGCCCTGCGTTTCCTATCGACTGCCTTCGCGCTAACTGCTTGCTCCGCCAGTACATTCGCGCTTTACCGACAGCCTTAAAGGTTAAGACACGCTCCCTCCGAAATCAATCACTACTTGCACTGCGGCGCCGCCGTCCGCTAAACCGTGCACCGCGCACGAATCGCCCTCGCACAGGTGTCACGCGCGATGGAACACCACCCAGGCATAAATCCTCGTCCCGCGCATGCAGAAGCTCGGCGCATAAATGAGCGGCACTAGCGGCCACAGTACGTACGAATCTCCCCCGCGCTCGACTCTCGGCCACGCATTCGCACATCGCATAGACCGACCGCTCGGCTCCGGATGATGTCAGGATCACAATCCGGAGCACGATGATCGCGGCGGCCTGCGGATGGCGTATTGTGCCGTAGCAATGCAGGTTCGCGAGCAGGAGCATGGCGGCGCGCGCCGAAATTCATGCGCGGGCGTACCTGGCCACATGGCATCGGCGAGCAGCGCGAACACGACGGTGATGCGCAGACGCGACGCGGCGCATCGGCGCGCGAAGCACATACGTCGACGTGTTAGCGACGTACACTACCCGAAGCCACGCCGACGCTTTGCAAAAACGCCACGGAAACGGCGACGCTACCGCTCTTCCTATTCTCGACACGGAAATTTCGACAACCGGCCGCCAATCGTGGCGCCGTCCCCGGCGCCGCCATTGCGGACGCATCATCTAGGCGCGCACGGTTGAAACACAATGGGATCTCTGCGCCCTCAATTCAGCGCCAGCGCCGCCTGGCCCAGGCTAATGCCTCCATCGTTCGGCGGAACGATGCGATTCATACGGAGGCGGAGGGGCGTGGAGGACAGACGGGCGACCAGATCTTCCAGAAGTAGCTCGTTCTGGAACACGCCCCCCGAGAGCACGACGTCGAGCGTGCGCTCGGTCGCACACAGCGCTTCCAGGGCATCGGCAATGCCCAGCGCGAGCCCGGCGTGAAATGCGCGCGCGATCTCCGGCGCCGTGCGTCCACACACCCGATCGTCGATCGCCTCAACGAGCGCGGGCCGAAAGTCGAGAACACCGTCGACAAACGGGAAGGAATAGGCCGTCTGCGGCCCGGCATCTCGACCCGACTGCTCGAGCCAGATCGCTGCCTGCCCCTCGTACGTCACCTCACCCGTATAGCCCGCAATTGCAGCCATCGCATCGAAGAGGCGCCCCACCGATGTCGTCGTGAAGGTTCGAACTCCGCATTCGATCAGCCGTTGCGCGTTCCGGTAGCGCTCCGGAAAGGAGAATGGCGCACTCGCGAGAACGGGTAAGTCGTTCAGGCAAGACAGGAAACCCGCCGCCGCCTGGACGGGCCAACGCGCCGCCGCGTCGCCGCCCGGCAATGAGGCCGGACGCAGGTGCGCCACGCGGCGAAGGCCCGTCGCGACACTGCCCGCGAAAAATTCGCCACCCCAGATCGTACCATCGTCGCCGTAGCCAGTGCCGTCGAACGCGGCGCCGATCACGTGCGCTTCGAGAGCGCCGTGCTCCGCCAGCACACTCGCGATGTGCGCGCGGTGGTGTTGCACGGCGCGTCGTTCCGCGCACGGCAGCTTCAACGCGAAGGCTGTCGATGCGAACTGCGGATGCAGGTCGTGCACCAGCACGAGGTCAGTCCACTGCACGCGATACATGCGCGTGAGATCGTGCACCGCCTCCTCGAACGCCAGATAGGAAGCATGATGGACGAGGTCGCCGAGGTGCTGGCTGACGAATGCCTCGCCATCAACGACGAGCGTGACGGCGTTCTTGAGATCCGAGCCGACGGCGAGGATTGGCCGCCCGGATGCAAGGCGAGCCGCAGCCGCCGGCGCGTAGCCGCGCGCACGACGCAGAATGACCGGGCCGAGCACGCCGGCTCTCGCAACGGAATCGTCGACTCGTCTCGCGATCGGCCGTGCTCCCACGAGGAACGCACTGGCAATCCCCGAGAGCTGTTCGTGCGCCTCGTCGTCTCGATAGGCGATCGGCTCGCTGGAGCGATTGGCGCTCGTCACCACGAGCAGCGCGGGAGCGCCCCTCGCGAAGAGAAGATGCTGCAGCGGTGTGTACGGCAGCATGATCCCGAGCTCACGTGTGCCCGGCGCCACGAACGGAAGCATGACGCGCGACGGCGCGAGCACGATCGGACGCGCGACGGAGGTGAGAAGTGTTTCAGATGCCGTCGAGAGATGCACCGTCGCGCTGGCCGTCTCGAGGTCCCGCGCCATGATCGCGAACGGCCGGTCTTTGCGGAACTTGCGCTCGCGCAGCGCACGCACGCTCTCGGGCGCTCGCGCATCGCACACGAGGTGATATCCGCCAATTCCCTTCATCGCGACGATGCTCCCCTCGCGAAGCGCGCGTATTGCGGCGTCAATGGCGCCATGGACCGAACCCGTATCGCCGGCCAGCGTTTGCTCGCCATCGACGAACGCGTAGTGCGGGCCGCACTCCGCGCAGGCTATCGGCTGCGCATGGAACCGCCGGTCGTGCGGATCGTCGTACTCGCGCGCACACGCCTCGCACATCGTCCATGCGGACATCGTGGTCTGGGCGCGATCGTACGGCAGCTCGTGAATGATGGAGAAGCGCGGTCCGCAATCGGTGCAGTTGATGTACGGATAGCCCGCGCGCCGGTCGGCCGGGTCGAGCAGCTCGGCGACACAGCGGTCGCAGACGGGCAGATCCGGCGAGATACGCGCACTCGTCGTGCCCTGTGCATCGCTGGCTCGAATCAGGAAGTCGGTGAAGCCGCCGACATCCGCGACCGCTACCTCGATGGCGTCGATACTCGCCGCGCGCGGCGGGCTCGCCTCGAGCTCGCGAAGGAATCCGCGCAACGCATCCTCCGCGCCCTCCGCGTGAATGCGGACGCCGTCCGTTCCATTCAGCACCCAGCCGGTGACGCCGTGCGCGCGAGCGAGCCGGTAGACGAAGGGACGAAATCCCACCCCCTGTACTACGCCGCGCACGCGAACGAGGCGCGCGTCGATCATCGTTGCACCGGTCAGGGGAGCGGCGGGGAGATGGGCGCATCGGCCGGGTGCGCGGAGACCACGCATCCGCGACCCTGAACTCCCACCTGCACCACACGCCCGTCGCGCACCAGCACGGGGACCGTGCAGCCGCCACCCGTGAGCTCGAGCATCCGACCCAGCGCCCCGGCGTCGGCCTCGACGTCGTACTCGACGAACGTCTCGCGCTCGCGCTCGGCCTGCTCGCGCACCTCGGACGTAAACTGACACGCGCGACTGCCGAACAATTCCACCTTCTCAGGCACGGCCCACCTCCTCGATTGCCTCGCGCAGCACGTGATACATCGATGCCTGCACCTCCTGAATGCGCGGGATGTAGTCCGACGGCACCACGAGCGCAAAATCGGCAAGCCCGCGACGCAGCAACTCGCCGCCGTCATAGCCCAGCACCGCAACGGTCAGCATTCCGCGCTTCTTCGCCTCCACCATCGCGGCGATAATGTTGGCGGAGCCGCCGCTTGTCGAGAGCGCCACCGCCACATCCTCGCCTCGCGCGTGCGCGATCAGCTGCCGCAGGAAGATCACTTCTGTCCCCACATCGTTGGCGATCGCGCTGATGTTCGCAGGCTCCATCGACAGCGACAGCGCCGGGATCGGACGCATTCCGGCAGGAGGCGCGACACAGTCGATCGCCCAATCGTTCGCATCGGTGCCCGAGCCGCCGTTGCCGAACAAAATGAGCTTTCCGCCGAGGGCCAATCGTTCGCGGATCGCGATTGCCGAGTGCGCGATCCGCTCCGATTGGGTGCGCGCAATCTCCTCACGCAGGAGCGCGACGTCGTGCGCCTTCATCCGGATCGAGCGCGCGACGTCGTCGAGCACGGAGGTCGTGTCCTGCTTGCTCTGGCCGAGAAAGGGATAGAGAAAGCCGGCGTCGCCCACGTCGTGGCCGAGCGCATGATGCTCGAAGAATACGTGCACAGTTTCCCAGAGCGTGTGGTACAGGATCTCCACCAGCTCCTGATGGATGAACGGATCGCCGGACGGCGCGTCGAGCGAGTAGTCCGCATCGCGGCCGGACAGCGCGAGCGTCAAAGCACCCCTCGCCCGCAGCTCCGCGAGCACGACACTCACGTCCGGATCCCCCTCCGGCGGACCGAAGCCCATCGCGATGTCGTCCGGCTGGCAGATCGCCGGCGCCCACTGCGCGAACGCCATTGATAGATCGAGCGCGGGAAGTGCGCGCTTGCCGACGATCACCGGATGCACGAACTCGACGGACACGTGCTGCGCGTCGGTGGCGTACGGCCCGCGTCCGAAGGCGAGGAGGCGCCCGCCGCGAAGGAATCGCTCCGCCATCTCCTGGCAGACGCGCGCGAGCTGCGCGGCTTCGCGCTCGAACATCGCGTCGGAAACATCGTTGCGCGCGAGGAGACCCTCGTGCACGTGACGCGCGATCGCCTCCACGCCCGCCAGCGTGGTCGTGCCCCGATCCTCCGGCACGTCAGCAGATTCTCGGTAGCGGATCCCCGACGAGCATATCCACTACACGGCTGCTGCCGTACGCGGATGCCGCGAGAACCGTACGCGTGGGCTGCTCGCGGACCTCGCCGATGATCACAGCACCCTCGCCACCCGAGACCCCGCGAACGGCCGCGAGTGCCGCGTCCGCGTGCTCGGCCGCAATCACCGCGAGAAACTGTCCCTCGTTCGCGATGTGCATGGGCTCGAGTCCGAGCAGCTCGCACGCGCCGCGCACCTCGTCGCGCACCGGAATTCGATCCTCGGCCACAACGATGCCCACGCGCGCGTCTGCCGCGAGCTCGTTGAGCGCGCTCGCCACGCCGCCGCGCGTCGGATCGCGCATCCAGTGCACCGCGTCGCCGACGCGCGCGATCATCGCCTCGACCAGTGGATACACTGAGCGCGTATCGGAGCAGAGGTCGGCCTCGAGATCGATCTCTCCGCGCGCCAGCAGGATGGTGATACCGTGGTCCCCGATGGGACCCGACAGCAAAATCCGGTCGCCCGGCTTTACCAGCGACGGCGCGCAGCGCACGCGCCGGTCCGCGAGCCCAATGCCCGCCGTCGTGATGTACATGCCGTCGGCCTTGCCGTGCTCAACGACCTTCGTGTCGCCGCCGACGATTGCGACGCCTGCCCGCTCCGCTGCCGCAGCGACGGCGCGCAGCTCGACCTCGAGCACCTCCGTCGAAAGTCCCGCTTCGAGAATGAGCGTCAGCACGAGCGCAATCGGCTTCGATCCACCAACGGCGAGGTCGTTCACGGTGCCGTTCACCGCGAGATCGCCGATCGAGCCACCCGGAAAGCGCAGCGGGCGCACCACGAAGCTATCCGCCGTCAACGCGATGCCGGCACCGCCTATCTCGAGGAGTGCGGCATCGCCGAGCGACTCGAGCAGCGGTCCGCCGAGGACGGGCGCGACGAGCCCTTCGATGAGACGGCGCGTCGCCTTGCCGCCCGCGCCATGCGCCATCTCGATCTGCGGATCGCGGAAACGGACCGGGGGAGGAGCATTATTGGGTACCGACATTATCGCGACCATCTAGACAGCCACCGCGTCGGACTTGCGCAGCGCATAATTGAAGTACGCGGCACACGCCCCTTCCGAGGACACCATCAGTGCGCCGACGGGATGCTCGGGCGTGCACTCGCGTCCGAAGAGCTTGCACTGCTGCGGCTTGAGCACGCCCTTGAGCACCTCGCCGCATTGCGCCGCCTTCGGATCCGTCACGCGAATCCCCGGAATGCTGAACCGCGCCTCCGCGTCGAACTCGGCGTAGGAGTCGCGGATGCGCAGCGCCGACTGTGAGATGAATCCCAGCCCGCGCCACTCGAAGAACGGACGGAGATCGAAGACCTCCGCCATCGCCTGCAGTGCCGGACGATTTCCCTCCCACGGCACCACGCGCGCGTACTGATTCTCCACGCGTGCCGTGCCCTCCTCAAGCTGCCGGAGGATCATGACGATCGACTGCAGCACGTCGAGGGGCTCGAAACCCGACGTCACGAGCGGCTTCCCGTAGTCGCGGCAGATGAACTCGTAGGCGCGGCAGCCGATCACCGTCGACACGTGTCCGGGTCCGATGAAGGCCTCCACGCGCATGTCCGGCGAATCGAGAATCGCGCGGATGGCGGGGATGATCGTGACGTGATTGCAGAAGACGGAGAAGTTCTTCAGGCCGAGCTTGCGCGCCGTGCGGAGTGTGAGCGCCGTCGACGGCGCAGTGGTCTCGAAGCCAATGGCGAAGAACACTACCTCGCGGTCCGGATGCTCACGCGCGAGCTTGAGGGCATCCAACGGCGAGTACACCATCCGGATGTCCGCGCCCCTCGCCTTGTGCTCGAGCGGGCTGCCGGTGCGGCCAGGCACGCGCATCATGTCGCCGAACGCGGTGAGGATGACGTTGTGCTCATTCGCGAGCGACAAGCCGTCATCGACGCGCCCCATCGGCAGCACGCACACCGGGCAGCCGGGGCCGTGCACGAGCTCGATATTGTCGGGCAGCACATCCTGCAGCGCGAATCTGTAGATGGCGTGCGTGTGCCCGCCGCACACTTCCATGAAGCGATAGTGGCGCTCCGGCTTCGCCAGGCGCCGGATTTCCTGTGCCGCCTGCCGAATGAGCTTCGGGTCGCGGAACTCGTCGACGAACTTCATCCTGCCTCCACGGCAAGCGTGCGAGCATCGGCGCGCGAGCGCGCCGGCTGGTCATTCAAAGCGATAGCCGATCAGCTCGTCCATGGCCTGCTGGTCCTCGCCGAGCATCGCCAGCAGGCGCATCTGCTCTTCGGCCTCGACGACGCCGATCTTGCTCATCGCGAAGCCGACGTGGATCAGCACCCAGTCGTCGATCGACAGGCCGTTTTCGCGCAGCAGGTCAATGTTGACGCGGCGGCGCACCTTCGCGACCTCGACGACTGCCATGTGAGCCTCGCCCGGCACGAACTCGACGATCCGTCCTGGAATTGCTAGACACACCGGAAATACCTCCGCAAGAATCGATGACTCGACGCCGCGCTCGCGCTCACGCGGCCGAGTGTGATATCGCGTCGCACTCTCGAGTCACCACATCCACGATCAGACTTACCGCTTGTGCTACGCCCTGCGCAACGACGTCGCTCAAGCCCATCCCCTCTTCCGTGCTCAGCGGTTCGCAGCCGACAATCAGCACCCGCCCCGGCGTGCCTCCGAGCGATGCGAGCATCGCGAAGATGGCCCCGGGATTCATTCCGTGCGCGTCTCCACAGCCTGTGTCCGGCGAACGGCCCAGCGACTGCAGATCGGGCTCGATCAGGTAGACCGTGCCTGGCGCGTTCCCGCGCGGCGTGGCGTCGACGAGCACAGTGGTGTCGTAGGCGCCATCGAGCAACTCGTAGGCGAGATGCATTCCGCGGATTCCGTAGTCCGCCACCTTCGCCTGCGGCGGCAGCTCGCATTCCGCGAGCCGACGCGCCACCTCGACGCCAAAGCCGTCATCGCTGAAGAAGATGTTGCCGACGCACGCCACCAACACGCGACGATCCGCCTCGGTCGAGCCTTGATGCCCACTCACGAGTCACATCTTGCGCATGCGCATGTATCGGATGATATCCGGCAACATGCTGAAGAACAGCCAGAGCCCAATCAGCACTACGACCGCTATGACGATCCAGACCCATGTGGCCATGTTCATGTCCTCCGTTCGTGAACCATCGTCGATTCGATCGCCGGATCGAGTAGCTCGACCTCTTCCGGATAGAAGTAGAAGAATCTGCCGTACGAGTCGTGCAACTCCGCCGAGGGATCATCCTCGACCGTGACGGCGACGTAGGTAGCGCCATCGACGTCGGCCACGAGGGTCTCGACGCGCGCGGAGCGTCCGGCCAGAAACATGTCCATCGCATCGGCGCGCCGCGTGGGACGCAAGAGCACGCGCGAGCCGCGCGAGACGGTGCCGCCCAGCGCCTCGACCGATTCCAGCTCCTCGCGCGGAATGCTTCCTTCCGCCGTCGCGAACGCATCCCACGCATCCATGCTCGAGGGAGCGGGCGTCGCGTCCGGTGTCGCCGGATCCGACGACTCCAGCGAGCGCATCACGCCGTGTAGCCGCGCGAAGATCTCCGGCGGAATCGTGTCCGACCGCTCGACGATCTGTCGCGCACGATCGTCGGTCGCGCACGCCTCGCGCTTCTCGTCTTCGGTGAGCGTCATCACGCGCAGCATCAGGATCTCATCGATCTCCGTGCCGTCGCACAAGTCTCCGGTGCTTTCGGGCGCAATCGCCGGATAGTCGTATAGAATGATCGGCGACGAGAGCATGAGGTCGCGTGCGCCCGCCGCGCCGACGAGCACGGGCCACGTGTGCTGATTGCTGCACGAGGCGGCGGACGCCTTCGCCCACTCCGGCGGCTCGAGCAGCGAGACGAACGCGCCATCGCGCACCAAGACCAGTGTGTGCGCGCCGAGGAGCGAGCGGCGCATCGCGACGTCCCGCTCGGCGTCGTCCGGGAAGGGCCACGCGGTGCGATTCTCGATTTGTATGCGAACCCGCACGACGCTGCCCAGCACGACGGCGCTGACCCGCACCTCCGCATCGATCCGCCACCGCTCGCGCACGATGCGTCCGGCGATCGCGCCCGCGCGATCGCGAATGAGCTCGATCTCGCGTCCCACGCTGGTTTCGAGCGGAAAGCGCTGTTCGCCCTCGATCAGCTCGGCGACCGAGAGCCCCTTCAGGTCGAGACGACCCTCGATGCCTTCATCCCACGTCGCAAAGGAGCGTCCGTCGACCTCGAGCGTCGCGACCGCGCGATACTCATCGCGCTCTGCATCTGCCACTTTCTCCACCGAGCGTACCTGCGCCTGGAGAAATCGGATGCGAATGTCGAGTGCGGCATCCGTGTCGACTTCGACGAGACATTCGGTCTGCATCATCCACGGCTCCGACCCTCCGCGCTCGCTGTAACCGCGCGGCGTGACGATGCCGAACTGCCATCGCAGCTGGTTCTTCGCGGCCGAGGCGCGATACGGATAGAGCACGTAGCCTTCGTAGAGCACGGCGTCGGCGATCTTCTCTGCCACCTCGAACGTCATAGCGGCTCCGCCGGCTCGATGAGTTCCGACTCCACCGCCAGGAGCGAGACGACCACGTCGTCCCACGTCGTGAATCCCCGACGCACCTTCAGATCAACCAGGGCATCGATGCTGTCCCGGCGCAGGCGGATCCATCCCGACTCCGCAAAGTACAAGAGGCGAAGGTCGCGCCAGACCTGCACCGGCAGCCGGTAGCTCGTCTCCTTCGTCCACGACAGCTGCTCGACGTTGAAGCCGGCATCGCCCTTCGTGTATACGGTCCCGCTGAACTGCAGCACCATCGGAATCTCGCCGTCGTCGAGCGAGCCGAAGTACCGCGTGGACGCGACCTCGAGATCGTACGAGCACGGAAGCGGCACATCGACCTCGGTGGCTCCTTCGAATCCGCCGACGATGAGCGGCACATGCGTCCACAACATTGTGCGCAGCGTGTCGCCCCAGCGATGCGGCTCGCCGAACAGCTCGAAGAGGCGCGCCTGCTCTGCGGGCGAGTAGCGTCGCCGGCGCGCCTCGATCTGGATCTGACAGCGTAGCGCAATGAAGTGAATCTGCTGTTCGCTGCGCTCCTCGATGCGCAGGCGAAAGAGCAGCGTTGGAACCGCGGCGTACGGCTCCGCACGCGCGCTCACCACGCTGAACTGGAGGTCGCTCACGGCGACGTCTCGAACACGGAGTCCTCACCGCAGCGCTCGCGAACGCCCGCGAAAAACGCATCGATCTCCGTCCACGCGTCCTCGCCGCCGTCAAATCCTCTCCACACGCGGCGCATGCGACCGACGAGCTCGTAGCACGCGTCGATCGGCACGACGTAACACTCGGCGATGCCGTCACGCGTCTTGCGGGCGAGCAATGCCTCGACATCGGGCTCGAGCGTCGCGAGGAGCGGCGACTGGTGCGACAGCTCGACCCACGTGTCCAGCGGCAGCAGCGACTCCGTCGCGCCAGCGGGGCTCGGATAGAACGCCACGGTGCGTCCCTGCGCACTGTTGAAGAAGAGGAACGCGATGCCCACCGGAATCTGCAGCGTATCCCACTGCGCGTCCGTGATCCCGATGTCGCGCGCTGCGAGATATCGGTCGGGGATGGCGACGTATTTTCCGCCCGCCGCGCCCCGCGTGGTGAACAGCAGATAGCACGGCCGGCACGCGCACGCCATGCCGCGCGTCTCGAGATGCGCGACGTGCCCGTGTGATTCGGCGAGTGCCTCGCCGCAGAACTCGCAGCGCTCGCCGGGACGCGGCTTCGCCTTAGGCTCGAGGTAACGCCGGAGGCTGGATGCAGCGCCTCCGAACCCGCGACCACTGGATGGGTCTCCAGCGCCCTCGATCCGGCCGTTGTTCATGTCGCGATCTGCGACTCGAGCGCGCGCGTCGCGCGAGGAGCGCCCAGGCCCATCGAGAGCTGCACGAGCGGAATCGCATCGCCCTCGAGTCCCTCGATGTCGAGATCCGCCACCTCCGGCGCCGCCGCCGCGATCGCCTCTTCGATTGCGTGGCGTACGGTCGCCGCGGACGGACCACGCCCATCTGCGTTCTTCGTCACCCGAACGCGCGCCACCTCCCCTTGCAGCTCGATCAGCGCGACGTCGACGCCATGCGCCCGCACCTTCGCGAGCGCATTGCGAATGCGCGATTCGGCATCCTGCGGATGCAATCCGTGCAGCAGGAGCAGACTCGCGACGAGCGAATCGTCGGAGAAACGACCGAACAGCTGATTCGCTACGTCGTCCGGTTGCTGATCCACGATCTCGAGCATCCGTTCCAGCCCGGCCCCGTAGAATCGCACCACGGCCTGCAACAGGTCCTCGGCCTTTCGGCGTGCGACGGGATCGGCGAGCACCGCCAACTCGCCGACGAGCGCCTCGATGCGCTCGCCGACGGTTCTGAGATCGGCGTCATCTGTCACGTGCGTGTTCCTCCATCAGCCTCAACGAGCCGTCAGGTGCATGCCTCACAGCTCATTAAGCATCGTGGGTGAATGCCGCATCTCGAGTACTTTTCCATCGCCGAGATACATGTGCACGCCGCACGGCAGACAAGGATCGAAGCTCCGCACGGTACGCATGATGTCGATGCCCTTGAACTTGTCCGGGCCATTCTCTTCGAAGATCGGGGAGCCCTGCACCGCATCCTCGTACGGTCCGGGCGTTCCGTAGATGTCGCGCGGATTCGCATTCCACGGCGTGGGCGGATACGGATGGTAGTTGGCGATCTTGCCGTCGCGGATCACCATGTGGTGCGACAGCACGCCGCGCACGGCCTCCGTGAATCCGCAGCCGATGGCGTCCTTCGGCACCTTGAAGGTCTCCCACGTCTTCGTGTGTCCGGCGCGCACCTCGGCGAGTGCCTTCTCCATGAAATGCAGGGCGCAGCCGGCGGCGTACGCCTGGAAGTAGGTGCGCGCGCGGTTGCGCTCGATGGTGTTGCTCCACTTCGGAATCTTCCACTCGAACGATGCCTCGGGCTTCAATGCCGTTTTCGGCAGGTTGATCTTCACGCTAGTGCCGGTCGACTGGACGTAGCCGATGTCCACCTTCTTCGCGAGCGCGGTTGCCCACAGACGCGCCAGCGGCCCACCGCCCGTATCGAGCGCGAGGTAATCCTTCCCGTCGAACCACCGCGGGGACATCACCCAGCTGTACTTGTCGTCGAAGTCGCGCTTCTGCGGATGGGGGAGCGTGTGCTGATTCCACGGATGGCGCGCATCCACCGGATTTCCCAGCGGATCCTTCTCGACGAACATCTCCTTTCCCTTCCAATCCTCGTAGTACGAACTCCCGAGGAGAATGCGGATGCCAAGGTTGATCTTTACGAGGTCGGTGGTGACGAGCTTGCCGTCCACGACGATGCCGGGAGTGACGAACATGCGCTCGCCCCACGTAGTCATGTCCTTGTATTCGAAATTGCAGTAGTCGGGATCCTGAAAGCTCCCCCAACAGCCAAGAAGGATGCGCCGGTTCCCGACCATCTCGTAGCCCGGAATCGCTTCGTAGAAGAAATCGAAGAGATCGTCGTGCATCGGGACGACACGCTTCATGAACTCCACGTAGCGCATCAAGCGGCTGAGATAGTCCGTGAAGAGCTGAATCGTCGCGACCGTGCCGACGCCGCCGGGATAAAGCGTGGACGGATGCACGTGACGTCCTTCCATGAGGCAGAACATTTCGCGCGTCATGCGGCTCACTTGCAGCGCCTCGCGATAGAACTCGCCCTCGAACGGATTCAGCGACTTCATGATGTCGCCGATGGTCTTGTAGCCGTGCGCGTCGGCGTGCGGCGCGGCGGTACGCGCGGCCTTCTCCCACACGCTAGGGTTGGTCTCCTTTACCATCTTCTCGCAGAAATCGACGCCTACCAGATTCTCCTGGAAGATGTTGTGATCGAACATGTACTCGGCCGCCTCGCCTAGGTTCACGATCCATTCGCCGAGATGCGGTGGCTTCACCTTGTACGCCATATTCTGCGCGTAGCACGAGCACGTGGCGTGATTGTCGCCGCAGATGCCGCAGATACGGCTCGTGATGAAGTGCGCGTCTCGAGGATCCTTTCCCTTCATGAAGATGCTGTATCCGCGGAAGACGGACGACGTGCTCTTGCACTCGGCGACGACGCGCTGGTCGAAGTCGATCTTCGTGTAGATGCCAAGGCTTCCGACGATGCGCGTGATCGGATCCCACGACATGTCGACGAGCCGACTCTTTTGCGTACCGGTGCTCTGTGAAGGAACGGTGGCCGTGGCCATTGTGCTATCTCCCGTGGTAGTGAGGTCGAGCGCGCTGCGTGCCGGTGTTCGAGCTCTCGCTCATCCTCCTCCGCGTTTCACGTTCGGGCTCTCGGGATCGATCGGCTCCTGCGGATCTACTCCCGTGGAGTCGCGCGCCGTTGACGTGCCCGCGGTGCGACCCGTGTTCCCTTTCGGTCCGGACGCTCCCTTGCCGTGTTCGTGATCCTCTTTTGCGACGGTTTCGCCGTGACGGCCGAGACTCTTGCCGACGTTCTTCGGATCGCCGGGCTCATCGAGCGTGACGCTGTTACGCTCCTTTTTCTGCTGCTTGTTCTTGTCGGTCATTGAGAACTCCTCTCACCAAACCTTCTGGTAGCCTGTCGTGAGCGCGGTGCCGCGGTGACGCCACTTCGGTTCCTTGTCGAGCGTTCGTGCCGTGACCGTTCGCAGGCTGCGAATCACACGGCCGTAGATGCCACTCGCAACGCTGGAGATGTGCGCACCCGGCGGCTCATCCATGAAGGGCATGAACTTGTCCGGAAAGCCCGGCATCGTGCATCCGATGCAGATGCCGCCGACGTTCGGGCATCCGCCGACGCCGTTCATCCATCCGCGCTTGGGCACGTTACACTTCACGACGGGTCCCCAGCATCCGAGCTTGACGATGCACTTCGGCGACCCGTATTCGGTGGCGAAGTCGCCCTGCTCATAATAGCCGGCGCGATCGCAGCCCTCGTGCACCGTCTGGCCGAAGAGCCACGTGGGGCGGAGCGCATCGTCCAGTGGAATCATCGGCGCCTGTCCGGCGGCCTGATGAAGGAGATAGAGAATCGTTTCCGAGAGATTGTCTGGCTGAATCGGACATCCGGGAACGCAGACGATCGGCAGTCCAGCCTTCGACCGAAAATTCCAGCCGAGGTAGTCGGGCACGCCCATGGCGCCAGTGGGATTCCCGGCCATCGCGTGAATGCCGCCGTAGGTCGCGCACGTACCGACTGCGAGAATGGCCCACGCCTTGGGCGCGAGCTTGTCGAGCCATGCGCTCGTGGTGATCGGCTGCATGGTTTTCGGATCGTTGCCGAATCCGCACCAGTAGCCTTCCGACTTGATCGACTCGTTGGGAATCGATCCCTCGATCACGAGCACGAACGGCTCGAGCTCACCGCGATCGGCCTTCCACCACCACTCCATGAACTCCGAACCGCCCAGTGAGTAGTCGATGAGTGGCCAGTGGAATGCGACCTTCGGCAGTCCGGGGATCGCCTGCAACGCGATCTCTTCGATGCTCGGCTGCGTGGCAGCGGTGAGCGCGACGGAGTCTCCGTCGCAACTCAATCCGGCATTGATCCACAGCACATGCACGACTGTTTCGTCCTTCTTGCTTGGCGCATTTGCTCCGGCCATATCTCCCCCCGGAAGACCGTCGGACATCAAAACATCAACGAGCGTCGTTCGTGACCCGCATCAACTCCACTTCCGTCGCATGCCATAGAACGAAGCGCGCCCTGGCCGGCCGCAGATTTCGCGGGGGGTCGGGGCGCGCTCAACGAGCTGGCGCTTCCTTTCAATTCGGTGCATCAGAATTCGGCACGGCGTACTCCCTGCACCGTCGATCAATTTCCAATGATCACCGCACAGTGCACATAGTCCAGAGCCGGTGATCGATTTCGCCGCGGTGCATACTGATTACGAGCTGCCAAACATTTCGTTGTTTCCGGATCGTGCTCGATCGTGCAGGATTTTCCCGAGCAAACCGCCACGAAATCAAATTGCACTACGCTGTACTCTTCGATTTCCCCGTTATAGTATCACCCGAACACGGTCAGTCAAGGCCGCTGATTTGGAGCGGAAGATAAACAGCGAGAGTGAACAGACAATCGCCGCATTGCCGCGAATGCGGTCTCAGGAGTTGCCATGCACGAGCTTTCAATTGCGATGAGTCTCGTCGAGATAGCTACGGAAGAGGCGTCGCGACTCGGAGACGTTCGCATCGACGCGGTGCACGTTCGGCTGGGGCCGCTGTCGGGCGTCGTCGAGGAGTCGCTGCGATTTTCGTTCGGATTGGTGTCGCAAGGAACAGCGATTGACGGCAGCAGACTGGAGATCGAGCACGTGCCGCTGACCGTGTATTGCATGCAATGCGCGACAACACGTCATCCGCGGAGCATTCAGCATTTACGATGTCCGGTATGCGATGCGCCGACAGCTGATATCGTTCGCGGGAAGGATCTCGAGCTGTTCGCTCTGGAGGTACACGACGATGTCGCCACGCATAGTTGAGGTTCGGAAGGACATCCTGAAGAAGAACGACCTGCTCGCGCGCGAGCTGCGCGCACGCTTTTCGTCGGCAGGCGTGTACGTGCTCAGCCTGGTCTCGAGTCCAGGCGCGGGGAAGACGACGTTTCTCGAGAGGACGCTGACGGATTTGGGGAGCGACCATCGAGTGGCCGCGCTGGTCGGCGATCTCGCAACGGATCGCGACGCGCGGCGGCTCGGCAATTCGGGCGCACCGGTTCGGCAGATCGTCACGGGCACCGTGTGCCACCTGGACGCCGAGATGCTGACGACGGCGCTCGACGGATGGGATCTAAACGCGCTCGATTTTCTCTTTGTCGAGAACGTAGGGAATCTCGTCTGTCCGGCCAGCTACGATCTCGGCGAGAACCTACGCGTGGTGCTGTTGTCGGTGACCGAGGGCGAGGACAAGCCGCTCAAGTACCCGACGATTTTCAACAGCGCGGATCTGGCGATGATCACGAAAATCGATCTCGCGGATGCGGTCGGCTTCGACCGCGAAGAGATGCATCGCAACATCCGCGAGGTCAGTCCAGGCCTCGAGATCCTCGAGACGTCGGCGCGAACGGGCGAGGGGATGGAGGCGTGGCTGCGGCACGTGCGCAGTCTGGGGAGGGCCGGCGCCGCGCGCGCCTGACGCGCGCACGCGCGCCACTCGTTCCGTCGGCGGGCCGCACGCTCGACTATTTCGGTCGGACCTCCGGCAAATTCTCGTCTGGCCGCTGATACTTGCCCTCACGCTGCAGGCGAATGGTCTCCACGACGCTGCGAGCAACATTCCGCACTTCATCCTGAAGCGCGGTATCGCGGTCGAGCGCCTCGTGACTGGTAGCGTACGGCTCGTAGTACCCGATGTATCGATCGAGTGTCGCGGCGGTTCCGGCGCGAACGAGGTCCATATCGAGCAGCCAGTCCGTGAGGATGCGGCGCAGCGTTTCCGTCCCCGCCGCGTCGCCGTGCACGACGATGCCGAACGCGCGCCCGGAGAGGTGCTTCGGAAAGTCCCAACCCGCGAGCTCGAGCGCCTTTGCTTCCTCGGGCCGTTTTCCATGCGTCTTCGTCGGGTCGTCGTTCCCGCCGTCGGCGCACACCAGGCGATCGATCATCAGCTTCAACACGCTCGGCGCCTGATACCAGTTCACGGGCGTCACGATGATGACGCCGTGCGCGGCCACCCAACGTGGATAGAGGTCGTTCATCCAGTCGTTGACCTGGCCCAGCGCATGATTCGGATAGCAGGAGCACGGCCAGTTGCATAGCGGCATCGCGGTCGCGACGCACGCTTTGCACGGTAGAATCTGACGTCCGTATTCTGCCGCTTCGTGGCTCAAGTCGAGCACATCGCATTCGAATCCGTCGCTCTCCGCTACGACCTCGCGTGCGAGCTCGGTCAGGCGCCAGCTCTTGGACATTTCGCCAGGACAGGTTTCGTCGTTGCGCGAGGAGCCGCAGATGATGAGCACTCGCCGAGCCGATTCGGAATCATCGTGCGTCCGCTGTGCGTCCTGAATCCTTGCTCGCGTGTCCAGCCACTCGATGGGAAGATCGAAGCTCGGATCGGCGAATTCGGCACCGGCCTTCCGCGTGCGCGGGCTCTTGTGATATTCGTCGTAGTTGGTCCAGGCGACGTCGACGATGCGATCGAGTTCGGCCTGCACACGCTCGAACGACGGATCGTAGAAGCGCTCGCGATAGCGGCGCTCGAACTCCTGGCGCGACAGCTTGACGCTTCCCTGCCCTTTGCGCACGACTGGGAGCTCGCGCCCCGATGACTCGGTCATGAATGATCACTGCGAGGAAGGGTGAATACGACACAGCCCCCGGAGCGCGAACGCACCGGGGGCTGCAAGGGGCAATC
>JBDTXN010000057.1:0-16820 GCA_040006175.1 Gemmatimonadota bacterium
GGTCGACGCCGAGCAGCGAGAGCCCCCACACCGAGCCGACGACGTCGAGAATCGCGTCCACGGCACCGACCTCGTGGAGGTGCACCTTCTCGGGACCGACTCCATGAATCTCTCCCTCCGCCTCGGCGATCGACGTGAACGCCGCATCGGCGCGCTCGCGCACCGCGTCGGGCACACCCGCGGCCGCGACCATTTCACGGATCTTTTTTATGTGACGCCCATGTGGCTGCGGCGGAATGTCGAAGTCCACCTTCGTGCACGCGATTCCCGCGCGCAGCACGCGCTGAATGCGCACCTCCACGCCGTCGAGCGCGAGTCGCGCGGGGAGCGCGCGCAGCCATTCGGGGTCGAGTCCGACCTCGAGGAGCGCACCGAGCATCATGTCTCCGGCGATGCCGGAGAACGGATCGATGATGGCAATTGGGGACATGCGAAGAAAGTTACTCGCCGTCGCTCAGCGTGGGCTACCCTTGCTCTACGATCTCGGGAGCGGACTGCATTTCGCTCGAAGCCGATAGGTCATTCGTCACATCGGGAGCGCTATTCACGGGAGGTGCGGACTCGCCTGGCTGCGTGTCTGAGCTCTCTGCGCTCGCGGCGGACGCGCTCCGCGGTGCCAGCGCCGCGAGCAGCCGCGCAGCGCTCGCTTTACTGAATCCCGGAAGCTGCGCGATCGCATCGGCGCCAGCATCGCGCACACCCTGCACGCTTCCGAAGGCGTTGAGCAGCGCGCGACGTTTCTCCGGACCCACACCCTTGATCTTGAGCAACTCCGACGTGACGGTGCGCATCGAGCGGCGCTTGCGATTGTAGGTGATCGCGAAGCGGTGCGCCTCGTCGCGCATGCGCTGCAGCATGCGCAGTCCCGGTGATCGCTTCGACAGGCGGATCGACTCGCTCCGTCCGGGCATGAAAATCTCCTCCTCGCGCTTCGCGAGGGAGATCGTGGGAAGCCGCGACAGATTCACCGCGTCGAGCGCCTCGCGCGCGGAGCTCAGCTGTCCCTTCCCGCCGTCGATCACGACGAGATCGGGCAGTGGCTTCTGCTCATCGAGACGCCTCGCGAAGTAGCGCGTGACGACTTCGCGCATCGACGCGAAATCGTCCGTACCTTCCACCGTCTTGATTTTGAACTTGCGATACTCGGCGCGCTTGGGCCGCCCATTCTCGAACCACACGCACGACGCCACCGTGTCCGTGCCCTGCGCGGTCGAGATGTCGAAGCAGACCATCGCGCGCGGCACGGTTTGCAATCCGAGCTCGCGCTGCAGCTCGTACACGGGATCCACCGCGCGCTCGTCGGTCTCGAAGGTCGCCGTCTTCTGCTCCTCGAGCAGGTGGCGCGCATTCTGGTCCGCGAGCTCGATGAGCTGCCTGCGCGGGCCGCGCTGCGGCATCCAGATCGTCGTGCGCGGAAGCGTCTCCTCGATCAGCTCGCGATCGCAGATCTCGAATGGGATCAACAGCTCGCGCGCGTGCTCGGCGAGCGGGATATACGTGCGCGCCAGGTAGGCGGCGACCACCGCGTCGTCACCTTCGTCCTCGATGTTCTCGACGAACTGGTGCTCGCGCGCGAGCAGCTTCCCCGCCCTGATGCGCAGCATCGTCACGACTGCGGCCTCGCCGTCGCGCGCGTAGCCGAGCACATCGCGATCGCCGCCCTCGAGCTCCACCACCACCGTGGGCTCCTCGAGTCTCTGCAGATGCACCAGCGCATCGCGCAGCTCGCCCGCGCGCTCGAAATCCATGTTCGACGCCGCCTCGTCCATTCGCTGGCGCACACGACGAGTCACCTCGGCCGTCTTGCCCTCGAGATACAGTACGACCTCGTCGATCATCTCGCGGTACTCGATCTGCGATTGGAGCAGTATACACGGAGCCTTGCACCGACCGATGTGGTAATCGAGACACGCACGCTCCGGCATGTCCGACGGCATGTCGTAGTTGCAGGAGCGAACCGTGAAGATCCGCTTGACGACGTTGAGCGCACGTCGCATCGCGCCGACATCGGTGTACGGTCCGAAATACCTGCTGCCGTCGTCGATCAGCCGGCGCGTGACGTACACGCGCGGGAACGGCTCGTGGATCGTGACCTTGATGTACGGATACGACTTGTCGTCGCGCAGCGCGATGTTGAAGCGCGGACGGTATTCCTTGATGAGATTCGCCTCGAGCACGAGCGCGTGCGCTTCCGTCGGCAGCACGATGGTCTCGACGTCCGCGATCTGGCGAACGAGCACGCGAGTCTTCGCGTTCGCGAGCGGATCCGCGCCGAAATAGCTCCGCACTCGCGAGCGCAGCCGCTTCGCCTTTCCCACGTACAGAACCTGCCCGCTGGCGTCCTTGAACAGGTACACGCCGGGTGACTCGGGGAGATGCGGAAGCTTGAGCGCGATTTGCTCTGCGAGCTCTGTAGGCACAGTGTAAATATAACCGCTTACAGTGTTTGCACGTTCCGATCTCGTGCAGGATCTCAGCCGCGCAGGGGTCGGATCAGCCGTCCGAGCACGGTGCGCACCTCTGGAATCCCGAGCACGGCGGTGGCACCGAAATACACGGCACCGTACGGTGCGATGGTGAGCACCGCGAGGAGAATCGCGGGACGCAGGCCCACGAGCTCTTTCACGCCCCACGCGGCAGCGGCCGCCAATATTGCCGACAGCCAGAGTCGTGCGACGAATGAGGCCGGCAGCCCCGTGCGACCGATCCGCGCGTTCAGTGTGCGGCGCAGCAGCAGGAACTCGACCCACCCGGCAATTCCCGCGGAAGCGGTGAGCCCCGCCACACCCCAGTGCGCATCGATCCCGAGGAGGTGTGGAAGGGGAATTGCGAAGAGATATCCCAATCCGCTCGTGAGCACGACTCGCACGATCGCGTAGCGCAGCGGCGTGCGCGTGTCGCGAAGCGCATAGAATGTGGACGCGTAAAGGCGCCCGAGGGTCGACGCGAGCAGGCCGACAGCGGAGCCTGCGAGGATGCTCCATACGTACACCGCATCCGCCTGCGTGAATCGCCCGGACTTGAACAGCGCGCCTGCGAGCACATCTCCGAGCGCCAGGAATGCCATGGCCGACGGCACCACGAGAAACGCGATGCGACGCAGCCCCGCGTCGAGCCGCGAGCGCAGATACTCCGCCACCTCCGCCTTCTCCCCGACCGCGCTCGACATGGCCGGTAGCTCTGCCGCCGAGACGCTCATGCCGAAGAGGCTCACCGGAAGCATGTAGAGCGCCTGCGCGTTCGTGAGTGCCGCCAGCGCGCCCGTGCCGAGGAGACTCGCGATCACCGCATCGATGTATCCGCTGATCTGCACAACGCCGCGGCCCACGAACACCGGTGCGAAGTTCGTCACCACGGTGCGCACGTTCGCCGACCCCGTGTCCCAGCGCGGGCGGAAGTGTCGCAGCAACGACATCACGGTGGGCACCTGCACGAGCAGCTGCGCTGCGCTGCCCACGACGGACGCCCATGCGGCGACGGTCGCGAGCTCGAATTCTGCGACGCGTCCACCCCGCCACACGAGCGCCGCAATGATGGCGAGGTTCCACACAATGGGCGCCGAGTACGACAGCAGGAAACGCCGGTGGCTGTTCAGAACTCCCAAGCACCAGGCAGACAGCACGAGCAGCCCGGCACCGGGAAAGAGAATGCGCACCAGCGTGATCGTGAGCTCGCGCTTCGCTCCGGTGAATCCCGGCGCGATCACCGCGATGAGCACCGGCGTAGCAGCGATTCCGATGATGACGAGGATCGCCGTGGCGAAGGCGAGCAATGATAGAACGGCGCTCGCGACGCGCGAGGCTTCCTCCTCATCACCGTCCGCGCGCAGCCGCGCGTACACGGGAATGAAGGACGCGGAGAGCACGCCTTCGCCGAAGAGATTCTGCAGGAAATTCGGAATGCGGAACGCTGCGTTGAACGCGTCCGCCGCGTCACTCAGGCCCAGATAGCGCGCGAGAAAGTGCTGGCGCACGAGGCCTGCGATGCGGCTCAGCAGAATTCCCGTCGCGACGAGCGTCGCCGCGCGACCCGAGCGCTCGCTCGCAGCCGGCGCTTCGGCGCTAGCGGTGCGCGCCGACCCGCTCATCCGATGTGGTGCTGGGCTCTCCCGTGAGAATGACGTCCGCAAGCTCGCCGGCGCGCGCGCGCATCTGCGCGAGCAGCGGCTCGCCGTGCCGAGCGAGCATGGGGATGAAGTTGAGCACGCGCTCCTGCGGCTTGCCAAGCGGGAACAGCGACGTGCGCGCGATCTCGATGTCGCGCATGGTCGCGGACTCGCGTCGCTTCGCCGCGGCGACGATCCGGCGCTCGAGCCGCTCGATGCGATGCGCGATGTGGTGGCGTGCACCGTCGAGCACAGCATCGGGAACCAGCGGCCCGCGCGAGTCGGTAGCGACGGCCTCGTGAAGCGAATCGTTGAGTGCGTCCGCTTCTTTCGCGTACCGCGCGAGGACGTCGCGCACGGAGGGCGAGAGCTGCGCGCGCGCGAGCCGCGACTCCGCCGCGTGTGGGTCTCTGAGCTCATCGGGCGTGAGCGAGTGACGCCCGAGCAGCCGCTGCACGTGCGGCTCGATAACCATTCCTGACCACCGCGGAACGACCAGCGGGACGTCGGCGCCGAGTGCCTGTGCGATCGCGGTGGCCTGCGCGAAGTAGGCGACCTCTCCCGGCCCTCCCACGTACGCAACCGTCGGCAGAATCGCGCGCTCCGCTACGGGACGCATCACGACGTTCGCCTCGAGCTCGACATCCTCGTCGATGGTGAGCGCATCTGCGATCGGAATGCGCGAGCGCGTGCGATCGCTGTAGCGGAATACCGTCGACAGTCCGCGGACGTGTGCAACGGGCGGCTCGAATCCTCGATCGCGCAACTCCTGCTCCCGGGCGGTGAGCGCGGCGTCGATGTCGGACGCGCGGCGCAAACCCTGGCGGAGGAAGTCGTGCGACGCGCGTCGCACTGCAGCATGTCCGGCGTCGAGGACGGCGATGCCGAGCGGCTCGAGGATGGTGCGCAGCAGGCGCACGTAGGCGAGCCCGACGGTCTGGTGGGATCCGTACGCCTCGCGCACCGCCTCGAGCGGCCCGTGTGCGACGGCGGAGCCGCTGGCCTGCTCCAGCGAGCGAATGAGCGCGGACACGTCGCCGAGAGGTGTGTCGCGCATCGAGAAATCGGCCTTCTCGGGCGGAGGCTGTTGCAGACGCAGAAGATTACCGTTCAGTATGACATAACTGGCGCTAGCCTCGGCGAAATCGGCGTCGTACGTCGCTGCCCAGAACACCGGCGCCGTCGGGATCCCCGTCTCGCGCTCGAGTGCATCGGCCAGCGTCAGCGCGCTCAGTGCCTTGCTCCACGTGTACACGGGACCGCCGAAGAGCCCCGGCTGCTGCCCCGTCGTCACGACCACTCCCTTGCCCCCTGCACTCCGCGCGAGCCGCTCCGCCGCCGCACCCGTTGCTGCCAGCGCGGGCGCGAGCACGCCTGCCCAGTCGCGGACCTTCGCGTCGGCCATCACCTCGCGTGCTCGCGCGCCCCATCCGTTCGCGCCGTGCGGCGCCTGCGCGCACCACTGGGGCGGCACCGTGCCCGCCAGCGCCGCGCGCGTGAGCCGCGCGCCTCCGAACGGCATCGTGACGACGAGTGGCTCGCTCACGCGCGTCCGCAGCTCGGAGTCGACATGTTCACTCTGCGGACGCGCGCGCTGATGTCACCGATTCTCCCCACGTTCGCGAAAACGGCGCTCACTTGTGATACGGCTCGCCCCGCACGATGGTGCCCGCGCGGTAGAGCTGCTCCGCGAGGAGCAGTCGCGCGAGCTCGTGAGGAAAGGTGAAGCGCGAGAACGACAGCCGCTGCGTCGCGGCGCTGCGCACAGCCGGCGACAGCCCGTACGCACCGCCGATGACGAACGCCACGTCGCCACGCGCGCGTTCCCGCTCCGCGAGCATCCACGCCGCCAGCTCGGCGGATGTGCGCGACTCGCCCTCCGCATCGCACGCGACGATGAGTGCGTTCGCACCTGCCGCCGCGAGCAGGCGCTCGCCTTCCCGCTCGCGCACCTGCTCCGGCGTCGCAGTGCGCGCGGCCTCTTCGCGCACCTCGCGAACGTCCAACGGCCAGTAGCGGGCCGCGCGCATTTCGTAGTCCTGAATCGCCGCGGCAAGACTCTGCGCGCGCGGCTTTCCCACCGCGACGATCCGGAACTTCACCCGGCGACGTCACGCATCACGCGCCGCCGGCACCCGCACCGCTGCCGCGCACGCGCGACTCACGCGTAGATGCCGCGCAGCCGGTGTACCGTCGCGACGCGCGAGATCGACAGCATGTACGCCGCCGTGCGCATGTTCACCTTGTGCCGCACCGAGAGCTCGAGCACGGCATCGAAGCTGCGCTCCATGATCTGGCCGAGCCGCTGGTTCACGACCTCCTCGGTCCAGAAATAGCCGCCGCGATCCTGCACCCACTCGAAGTACGAAACCGTGACACCGCCGGCGTTCGCGAGAATGTCCGGAATCACGAAGATTCCCTTCTCCTCGAGAATCGCATCCGCAGGTGCAGTCGTCGGACCGTTCGCACCCTCGCAGATGATGCGCGCCCGAATGTTCGGCGCGTTCTTGCTCGTAACCACGTTCTCGAGCGCTGCCGGCACGAGCACGTCGATGTTGAGCGTGAGCAGATCTTCGTTCGAGAGCCGGTCGCCGCCGTCGAAGCCATCGAGCGACTTGTGCTTCTTCACGTGCGCAATTGCGGAATCGACATCGATGCCCTTCGCGTCGTACACCGCACCCGCGCGGTCACCGATCGCAACGATGCGACAGCCCTCGTCCTTCAACAGCTTCGCCGTGACGGAGCCGACGTTTCCGAAGCCCTGCACCGCGACCGTCGCACCTGCGATCGGCATGCCGAGGTGCGCGAGCGCCGCGCGCGTGACCATCATGCAGCCGCGCCCCGTCGCCTCGCGCCGTCCGAGCGAACCACCCATCTCCACGGGCTTGCCGGTGACGACGGCAGTGACCGTGTGCCGCGCGTGCATCGAGTACGTGTCCATCACCCACGCCATCACGCGCTCATTCGTGTTGACGTCCGGCGCCGGCACGTCCGAGTCCGGACCGAGTGTGTTGATGATTCCGGCGGTATAGCGGCGCGTCAGCCGCTCGAGCTCTCCCACGCTCAGCTTCGACGGGTCACAGATCACGCCGCCCTTCGAGCCGCCGAACGGAATGTCGACTACCGCGCACTTCCACGTCATCCATGCGGCGAGCGCCTTCACCTCGTCGATCGTGACGTTGAGGTCGAAACGAATGCCGCCCTTGGCCGGTCCGCGGGACGTGTTGTGCAACACGCGGTAGCCTGTGTATACCTCGATCTCGCCGTTGTCCATCAGCACGGGAATCGACACGATGATCTGTTTTTCGGGACTCCGCAGGATTTTGTACAAACCGGGCTCGAGGTCCAGCAGCTCGGCAGCCCGGTCGAAACGCGACATCATGTCCTCGAAAGGATTGTCCTCGTTGAGGAACGTATCCTTGTCGGGGCCGATCATTTTCTGCGTGGAGAGTCGGAAGTCAGCGGTCATAGACGATTGAGTACCGTGGACCCGTGCAGGGTCAGCGTTGGCGTAGGCGTGCGCGGCTCACGAGGTCGAGGATCGCATCGATCGCGGTCCCGTGCTCGTCGACGATTACGGCCTGGGAAACATAGCCAATGGCCGCCGCTTCGCGAGGCCAGAGTGGCGCGAGCTTGACGGCATCCTTCAGCGTGCAGATCGGAATCTCATCCCCTGCCAGCGATCGTGCGAGTGACCGCGCATCCGATTCCGTAAAAGGATGGTGGTCTGGAAATGCGCGCAGGCGCACGATTGCGCCGGTCTGGGCGAGCTGTGCGCCGAATGCAGCCGCGTTGCCGACTCCCGCAATCGCGAGCACGCGGCGCGCCCGGAGGGACGCGAGCGGCGCCGGGGGTTCGGCTCCAACGTGCACCGCGTGGAGTGCGAGCTGCACGATGGCCACCGGCACTCGGGGAGCCGCGAGCGACGCGCGCGAACCGACGGATCGCGCACGCTCGAGCGGCGCCGCCTTGCGCGTGACGATGATGAGGGAGGCGCGCCGCAATGCCGAAGCCCGCTCGCGAAATGGTCCCGCCGGCAGCAACCGGTCCGCGGCGTCCGGGGCGTCCGCGCCTATGAGCACCACGTCCGCCACGCGCGCCACCGCGCGATGCTGAAAGCCATCATCGAGCACCACGACGTCCGCACCTTGAGCAGCGGCAAGCTCGATCGCCTCGTATCGATTGGCGTTCACGACCACGGGAATCGTCGGTGCGAGGCGCGCGTGCACGATCGGCTCATCGTCGCCGTACCCGCGCATCACGATCGCCGGTTTCGCGCCGCGTGCCTCGAGCTTCAGCGCGAGCCATGACGAGACCGGCGTCTTCCCCGTTCCACCGACAGTGAGATTGCCTATACTCAGCGCCGGTATGCGCGATGTATTAACTGGGAGTACGTGCCGATCGTAGAGCGCATTGCGCAAGGTCACCACCGCTCCGAACAGCGCGGACGCCGGAGCGAGCAGCGCACGCGCGGTGCGCGCGCCCGCACCCGGGTCCCACCACAGCCACTCGACGCGCGTGTGCGCTTCGTCGCGCGCCTCGTCTTCGCGCGCGTCAGCCATCGATGGCGTTCGGGAGTGCGCGCATGAGCGCTTGAAAGCGCGGCGCCTCGCCCGCCGCAGCACGAAGCGATGCCGCGTGCACCGCCAGCGGCTCACTCACGTAGATCGTGAGTCGCGCGAATGGTTTGGGGATGATGAACCGGTCCCAGCTCCTCAGGCGCCACGCGCGGTCGACGACCGCGCGCAGAAGCACGATCGGTGCACCCGATCGCTGCGCCGCGATCAGCGCGCCGGGTGCGAAGCTCTCGGCGGGGCCGCGCGGCCCATCGGGCGTGACCGCCACGTGCGCCCCGCCCTCGGCCTCGCGCGCGAGCGACAGCAGTGCGCGCTCCGCTCCGCGACGTGACGAGCCGCGAATCGTTCGGTAGCCCAACGACTCCGCCGCGCGCGCGGCAATCTCGCCGTCGCCGTGCTCGCTGATCAGCACCACGATGCCGAGCTCGCGGAAATTCCACATGTGGCAGAGCAGTTCGCAGTGCCAGAGGCAAAAGATCGCGGGATGCTCGTGCTGTCGAACGATGTCGCCCGTTCCCTGGTGGAGCTCGCGGACCCGCCACGTGCGCGCGAGAACACGCATCCCCGCAGCGGCGATGCGTGCGCCCCAGCGCGCACGACGCTGGCGTTTGCGCGCACGGGCCTCCGCGCTCTGCACCGTTGCGTCGCTCGCGGGTGCGTCGCTCACGCGAGCATCTCGAGTGCCAGTCGCGCCACACGCTCGCTCGCACCTGCCTCGCCGAGTGCCGTGCGCACCTCGGCCAGCGAGGCCAGCATTGCCTTCCGCTCGGCGGACCCGTGCACGAGCAGCGGCTCGAGCGCATTCGCCATTGCAATCGGCTGCATCGCATTCTGGATGAATTCCGGCGCGACGCTTTTGCCCACCACCAGGTTCACCAGCCCGATGTACGATATGCCTCGAATCAGCCGTCGCGCGATCTCGTAATTTGCGCGCCCAACGCGGTACGCGACGATCAACGGACAATTCGCGATCGCCGCCTCCAGTGTCGAGGTGCCGCTCTTCACGAGCGCGGCATCGGCCGCGCGCCAAACTGCATACGAGTCTCCCTCGACGTGCGGGAAGGGCGAACGTGTGGCGTCGATTCGCATGCCGGGTGCTACGCTCACGATCACGCGAAGATCGGGGATGCGGCGCTGCAGCTCCCGTGCGGTGGCCGTGAATGCCTCGAGATGATGTACGAGCTCACCGCGGCGGCTCCCGGGAAAGAGCGCGAGCACGCGCGCCTGATCCGGCAGATGGAGTCTCGCGCGTGCCTCTGCGCGCGTCGGAATCTCACCCGCACCGTCGAGTAGCGGGTTGCCCACGTACGTCGCCGGGACGCCATTCTCGCGAAGATAGCGCTCCTCGAACGGAAGGATCACCGCGGCCCGCGTGATCGTCTCCCGCATCTGCGCAAGCCGGCCGGCTCGCCAAGCCCACACCTTGGGCGTGATGTAGTACAACACCGGAACGCCCGCAGCCCGCGCGGCACTCGCCACGCGCAGATTGAATCCCGGATAGTCGACGAGGATCAGTAGTCCGACATTCCCGCTCCGCATGCGCGCGCGCAGGAGTCGGAGCAGTCGTACATGCGCCGGGAATTGGCGCATCACGCCGGCGAAGCCCATCACCGCGTGCGCCGTGATGTCCTGCAGCAGCGTCGCTCCCGCGGCCTTCATGCGCGCGCCTCCCACCGCCGTGATCGAGAGCGCCGGAGCGGCGCGGCGCAACGCGGCGATCACCTGCGCGGCGTGCAGGTCACCGGAAGCCTCACCGGCGACCACCAACACCTCACGCAACGCGGCATCCCGCGACGTGCGCGCTCATACTGCCAGCCCGCGCTCGCTCTTGGATACGAAAGAGAGAAAGTGCTCCACTTCGGGGAACGGCTGCAACTCTTCGCGCGCGCGCTCCATGGCGCGCGAGAGCAGCAGATCGGACCGGAAGAACAATCGGTACGCGCGCTTCAGCTCGCGAATCACAGCGGGATCGAAGTTGCTCCGCGTGAGGCCCACGGAGTTCAGCCCGTACAGCTTCACTGGATTTCCCACCGCCTTGATGTACGGTGGCACGTCCTGCGTCACCTTCGATGAGCCTCCGACGAACGAGTAGGCACCGAGCTTTACGAACTGGTGAACGGTCACCAGTCCCGAGATCGTGACCCGATCCTCCATGATCACGTGTCCGGCGACCTGCGATCCGTTCGAGATGATGACGTTGTTCCCGACCTGGCAATCGTGCGCGAGATGCACGTAGGACATGAGCAGGCATCCGCTCCCGACGACCGTCCGCTCGGAGTGCGCAGTGCCGCGATTGATCGTCGCGAACTCGCGAATCACGGTCCCCTCGCCGATCTCGACGAAGGTGCGCTCGCCGCGGAATTTCAGATCCTGAGGATCTCCGCCCACGACCGAGCCGTTTCCCACCTTCACGTTGGGTGCGAGCGTCACCAGCGTCTCGAGCGTCGCACGCGGCGCAATGACGCATCCATCCCCGATCACGCACTCCGGACCGACAATGGCGAATGCGCCGATCTCGACATTCTCGCCGATCTGCGCATCCGCCGAAACGAGCGCAGTCGGATGGATGCGTACGCTCATCGGTCGCGAACCATCGCGCCCATGTCCGCCTCGCACACGATCTCGCCATCCACGCGCGCGACACCGTGAATCTTGCACATGCGCCCGCGGCGCTGAACCATCTCGACCTCTATGCGCAGCTGATCACCGGGTTTCACGGGTCGCCGCCACTTCACGTTGTCGAGCGAGGTGAAGTACATGATGAGCTGATTCTCCGACGGATCGCCGCCCGTCGCGAGCATCATGAGGCCGCCAACCTGCGCCATGCACTCGACGATCAGCACTCCCGGCATCACCGGATGTCCGGGGAAATGCCCCTGGAAGAACGGCTCGTTGATCGTGACGTTCTTGAGTCCCACGATGCGTTTGCCAATGTCGTGCTCGAGGATCCGGTCCACGAGCAGAAATGGGTATCGATGCGGCAACGCCTTGATGATGTCGTCTGCTCCATCCATCCGCGTCTCCTCTGCGGCACGTTTCAGCATCTCGCGAACGAGCGTCACCGTTCCGCGGTGGCTCGGTCGATCCGCGACGATCCTCCCGCGTACCCGCTTTCCCGCGAGTGCAAGATCGCCTACGAAATCCATTGTCTTGTGACGCACGAACTCATCATGCCAACGCAGCTCCGTGTCCACCGGACCATCATCGTCCAGCACCACGGTGTTGGCAGTCGAGGCACCCTGGATCAAACCCTTCGCCCGCAGCGCATCGGCCTCACGAAGGAAGCCGAAGGTACGCGCTCCCGCCAGATCCGTCGCGAACGTCGACGGCGTGAGTGGGAGTTGGCACGACTGCCGACCGATGAGGCGATGCGGGAAGTCGATCGTGACCTCCAGCGAGAGCGTGTCCGCCGGCTCCACAGTGTACGTCGAGCTGCCGTCTCGCACCGACAGGGGCGATCGCAGCCGAAGGTACTCGACCTCGCCCGCGACGTCGACCACGCCGGCACTCACCAACGCCTCGTGGAACGGCTGCGCGCTGCCGTCGAGGATCGGCGGCTCCGCTGCGTCGAGATCGATTCGAATGTCATCGATCTCGAGCCCCGCGACGGCCGCGAGCACGTGCTCGACGGTGTGCACCGCGGCCGGATCGACACCGAGCTGCGTGTGACGCTCCGTGAGCACCGCGAGCTCCGCACGCGCGCGCACGGTTGGCGTGTCCGGCAGATCAGTGCGACGGAAGATGATGCCGCTTCCGGCCGGCGCGGGATGAAAGGTGAGCGTGCAGTCGCGACCGAGATGGAGACCGATCCCCTGAAGCGAGACGGGGCTGCCGATCGAGTGTCGGCGCGCGGTCACGACTCGCGCTCGCCGAGCTGCCGCTCGATCTCCCGTAACCGGTCAGCGAGTTTGTAGAACGCCGACGTCGCCTTCAGCCAGTCACGCTGCGGGCGCGCCGGAGCGCCGCTCCACATCTGGCCATCCGGAATGTTGTCCATCACGCCTGACCCTGCTCCGATCTTTACGCCGTTGCCGAGCTCGAGATGTCCGGTGACTCCTACCTGGCCGCCAATCATGCAGCCATCGCCCAGCTTCGTCGAGCCGGCGATCCCTGACTGGGCGGCGACGAGGCACATCCGGCCGAGCCGTACGTTGTGCGCGATCATTACGAGATTGTCGAGCTTGGTACCCGCGCCGATGATCGTGTCCGCAATGCTGCCGCGGTCGATGGTCGTGTTCGCGCCGACCTCCACATCATCCTCGATGATGCACCGGCCCACGTGGGGTATTTTCTGAATACCGTCCTTGGACGGGACGTAACCAAAGCCATCGCTCCCCGCGCGCACTCCCGCGTGCAGCCGCACGCGCTCCCCCAGGATCGTGCCCGGATAGAGCGTCACCGCGCTCACGAGATGCGAATCCCGCCCGATGGTCACGCCGCGACCGACGTCGCAGAGCGGACCGATCACCACACCGTCCGCGAGCAACGCGTTCTCGCCGATCACCGAGTGCGCGCCAATGGCGACATCCTTCCCGAGCTTTGCGCCCTTCCCGATCACCGCCGATGGCGCGATGCCGGACGCGCGAGGCGGCGGAGGATACAGCGCCGGAAGGACGAGCAGCATCGCCTCCTGCGGCTTCTCGACGATGATGCGGACTGGCGATCCGCTCGCATGATCCGCCAGCTCCGGCGAAACGAGCACGACGCCGGCGCGCGAAGCCGCGAACTCGCTTGCGTAGCGCGGATTGGCGTAAAAGCTGAGCTCCTCCGGCGACGCTCGGTCGAGCGCCGCCACGCGGACCACTCGCACGGACGGCTCGCCGTCGAGCCTTCCCTTCACCAGATGAGCAACAGCCTCGGCGGTGAGAGCCGACTCGCTCACGCCACCGAGGCTGTTGAGGTACCGAACGAAATGATCAATGTCAGTTGGGCGTCGACTTCGGGCGCGACACACCGGTCGGCTTCTGCGCAGCGGCGCCTGCCGGCTTCGTGGTGCTCGAGGGCGGCGCCATCGGCGCGGCCTTCATGGCGACTGGCCCGGCGGCCTGCAGCCGCTTGATCACCTGGTCCGTGATGTCGAGCGACGAATCCGCCGCGACGACCACACCCGCCTGACTGCCAGCATCGAGAATGAACGCGTAGCCATTCTCGGCGCGGAGCTGCTCGATGATCTTGTTGATCTGCTCCATGATCGGGCGAACGAGCTCCGCCTCGCGCTGCTGCGCGGTCTGCTCGAGTTGCTGCACGTGCTGCTGGTACGCCTGCTGGCGCTCACGCAGATCCTTCGTGCGCGTGGCCTTCACGGGCGCCGACAGCGTCGGCTCAGCCTTCTGGTAGTCGGCAACCATCGTCTGGAGCGAGTCCCCCATCTTCTGGACCTGCGCCTTGTACTGGTCCATCTCCTTCTGGAACTGCGTTTCCGCATCTGCGCGGCCAGGAGCCTGCGAAATGATCTTCTGGGAATTCACGTATACGATCTTCGGCGCTGCAGCCTGCGCGGCGAGGATCCCTGTCGTCGTCATTGTGAGCGCCACGACCGCCGCCGCAACGCGTGTATAGGAACGCATAAAAGCTCCGATTAGAAGAGTTGCCCGAGCTTGAAGTGTAACTGCCACGCGGGCTTCTTGTTTCCGAGTTGATCGATACGATCGAGACCGTACGCATAGTCGAGCCCGAGCGGCCCGAGTGGTGTTACGATTGCCACTCCCACACCGACGCCGCGGAACAGGCGCGTCGGGTCGAACTCACTTGGCTTGTTCCAGATGTTGCCCGCGTCGTAAAACACGTCCGTGTACAGCATCTGGTTGAAGCGAAGTCCGAGCTCCACCGTCGACGTGAAGAACGCGTTGCCGAACGAGCTGCGTGTTGCGTTGCTGTTCGTCGAACCGACATAGCCCGCCGGCGTGATCGAGAACTCCTCGTATCCGCGCAGCTGCTCGCCGTACTGCGTGCCGCCAAGTGCAAAGCTCTGCGAAAAGAAGAACGGTCCCGGGCTTCCGAACACCGCGCCCGCTCGCGCCGTCAATCCGAGAATGAGCTTCATCGGCTGCGAGCCCGGCGCCTCGCCGCCCAGCGTTCCGAGCGTCGTGTAGTTCCGGAGCTCCGTCGTGTAGCGCTGAAAGCTCGCCGTGCCGCCCAGCGGTCCGCCGTTGAACTGCGCCGTGATCGAGCGCTCGGATCCCGCAGACGCGAACGGCAGATCGATTCTGTTGTCGTGCGTCAGGGTGAAGCCGAGGGTCGACCTAAAGTTATACCCCTGATTGATCGAGGTGTCTCTCGTGGCGAGTCCGCCGCTGAATTTCACGGCTTCACCCCCGTAAGACACGAAGAACCGGGTGAACGGAGATCCACGGACCGGGAATCCGAACTGGAGCGATCCGCCTGAGCTCGTGCTCTGCCCGAGGTCGGCGATCGTGTAGCGCGACTGGGTGTGGTACGCCGTGACGGTGGCCGAGATCCGTGTCTGCTTCACGGACGGGTCCGTGTAGCTCAACTGGAAGTCGTTGATGAACTGACCGAACTGCCACTGCAGCGAAGCACTCTTGCAGGCGCCGAACAGATTGGGCTGCGTGAGGCCGATGAACCCTCCGACGCCGGTTCCCTGTCCCACGGAGGCGCCGAAGTTGATGCTCCCGGTACGCTTTTCCTTCATCCGGAACACGATGTCGACGTCGCCCTGGTCGTTGGCCGGCTTGGTGTCCGGCGGTGGCAGCGGTGACTCGAAGAAGTTCAGATTCTGGATGTTCTGGTAGCTGCGGATCAGGCGATCCTGGTTGAACACGTCGCCCGGAAGAATCACGAGCTGCTCGCGAATGCAGGCTTCGCTCGTGTAGTCGTTACCGAGGATGTCGATCCGGTTGACCGTGGCGGGCGTCTTCTCGTCGATCTCCCAGCGCAGATTCACCACGGCGCCGGTGTCGCGGGACGAGCGTTCGACCACCGGCCGCACCTGCGCGTAGATATAGCCCTCGTTGCTGTACGCGTTGCGGATGCTGGTGGTCGCCTCTTCCCAAGCCGATTGGTCGAACGAGCCGACGTCGCGATCCCTGTGACCCAGCATTCCTCGCAAGCGCTGCGTGATCGTGGGGACGCGCGTCTGGAACGGGAAGTAGCGCATGAGCTCATCGGTCGTGAAGTGGTGATTCCCGACGATCTCCATCGTTCCGACCTTGTAGCGGTTTCCCTCGTCCACCGTGATCTCGAGCATCCCTTTGCCGTTGCTGTGATTCACGAGGAGCGTGTCCTTCACGATCTGCGCGTCGATCAGCCCGTGCTGCTCGTAGAGCTTCGGAATGCGCTCACTCAAATCACCTTGAAATTTCTCGTCGTCGAACTCGCCCTTGCGCCAGAACCAGAAGGCCTCGGGCTTCACCTTCATTGCGCCGACGATCTGTTTGTCCTTGAGCTCCGTGTTCCCCTTGATGTCGACGCCGGAGATCGCGAGGCGTCGTCCCTCATCGATGTTGAACGTGACGTTCGCATCGCCCCCTGAGGTGCTGTCGACGACCGGGGTGATCCTGGCGAGGTAGTACCCCTTCGCCTGGTACATCGAGTCCATTCGCGTCACGGCATTGCTGACTGCCGAGGGATCGAGCGAGCGGTTGACGGCCAGCTCCACCTTGCCGCGGAGCGTGCTTTCCGAAATCACGTTCGCGCCCTTGATCGTGAAGCTCTTGAGCTGCGGGCGCTCCACGACGTTCAGCGTGAGTACCGAGTGTCCGCCGGTCACCTCGCAACTCGCCTGGACGTCGTCGAAGGCGCCCGTCGCGAACAGATTGCGAAGGGTGCGCTGGAGCACGCGATAGTTCAGCGAGTCGCCGGGTGTGAGGCCGGCGTCCGCGCGAATCTTCTCGGCCGTCACGCGCTTGTTGCCGCGGACCGCTACCGAATCAGGAAGAACGCAGCCAAGACCAGCGCCTTGCGCTGCGCCCTGTGCATGCGCGGTTACGCTCGCGAGACTGAGCGCGAGCGGCAGGAAAAAAAGTCGAGACATTCCGGGTAATGTACACATGAAACGGCCGAATGGCCCATACGGCGAGCCATTCGGCCGGTAGTGCTACGTGCGATCGCCCGATCAGGTGGTCTTCGCCAACACCCGAAAGTCGAGCTTCGCTCCATCGCTGGCGACATCGACTTCG
>JBDTXN010000058.1:0-16736 GCA_040006175.1 Gemmatimonadota bacterium
GCTCCCAGCATTCGCCGATGTTGGGGCAGTGAGCCTCGGCGCAGACGGAATGCAGGTTGAGGTCCTGCATGAGCTGCTGCATGCGGAGATAATTAGGACCGCCGGGGGCCCTCACCTTCAGCCAGGCCGGCTTTAGTTCGGGGAGCGGGGCTGCAGCGTGCTTACCCATGATCTGATACAACGAATCGTGCATGCGCCTCTGGTCGCAAAACGCGGCATGCGGCGGTGCCGCACGCCCTCTGGCCCAAGCTATGTGCATGACCCAGCGCCGGGTAGTCGACCTGACCGGCTAACAAAATATAGTCGGTTACTTCGACTCAGCGAAGCGTTCGATCGAGAATGGTGAGAGGTCATGCGCGCTTTGCGCACCCACCGCCAAGGCGCCTATCGCCTCGCCCGTGATCGGCGCCAGCAGGATGCCGTTGCGACCGTGGCCACAGGCGTAGAGAAGTCGCGGCGCGTCCGGATCGGGCCCCAGGATCGGCAACCGGTCGGGGGTGATTGGGCGCAGCCCGGCCCAGTGGGCCACCACTGTCACCGAAGCGGCGGCGGGGAAGACGCGCCGGGCGATCGAAGAGAGCTCGGCGAGCGCTTCCGGGGTCGTTTCGACCACGAACCCCGCCTCCTCCATCGTGGCCCCGATGATCGTGCGATCTCCCGCTTCCCGCGCGAGTGCGAATCGCCGAGGGACGATGTATCCGCCGCCGCCGTAGAGCACGTGGCGCGAGAGAGCTCCCTCGAGCATGATGAGCTGCCCGCGGACGGGTCGAACCGGAAGCGGTCGCGGAAGTCCCTCGAGCTGCGCGGCCCATGCACCCGTGGCGATGACGAGCGTGCCGCCCTCGAGGACGTCGCCATCGTCGAGAATGACGCGAGGCCTGGCGAGTGTCGCGTTGATGGAGCGAATGCCGGCGCGAACGATCGTGATCGCTCGCCTCATCTCCGCACGGCGCTGCATCGCGGTGAAGAGCACGAGATTGTCGACGGAGCCGTCGTCCGGATGCAGCACGGCTCCAGAGAAGTTGCCGAGTTGCGGCTCGAGCTCGCGAAGCGCGTGCGCGTCGACCCACTCGCTGCCGACCGGGCGCGTGTGTGGCTCGGCGCCATCGTCCACCAACTCCAGAATACCCCGGCGATCGAACGGGACATCGATGCCCGTTTCGTCGCGCAGCGCGCCGAGAAACGCCGGATAGAGGTCGCGCCCAGCCACTGCAAAGTTTCGTACGGGATCGTTCGGAAGCTCGTTGCTCTCGGCACCCGGGGCGAGCATCCCAGCGCCTGCGGGCGAGGCCTCGCCCGGGCGCTCTTCGCCCGCCAGCAGCACCGACGCGCCTCGCCCCGCGGCTTCCGCTGCCACCGCAAGGCCGATGAGCCCACCGCCCAGCACGAGTACATCCGCCGTCTTCACAGGCGTGGCGGAGTAGCAGTGGCGCCCTGAAACCCCTGGGGCCGGATACGCGTATGGTAGGTGGAAGAGAAGAGCATTCGTCTCGACGTGGAGAACAGGGTCATGCTTCGCACTATTTTCGCAGTCGGCCTCATGGCCATTCTTGGTCTCATTGCCCTGAAGTTCATCTTCGGGATTTTCGGATTCCTGTTCGCCGTGCTCTTCGTTCTGCTGATGCTCGCACTGAAGATCGCGGTCGTGGGATTTCTGGTGTATCTCGTCATCCGAATTTTGAGCCCCGACACAGCGCGGCGCATCCGGCAGAAATGGTCCGGCGCGTAGCAGTCAGAGAGTTGAAGGATCAACGAATTTTAAAACACAAAGCGACGAATCGAACCCGACGCGAGGGGAGTGCCAATGCGCACCTTCGAGCATCGGGTTCTTTTTATTGGTCGATCTCCCGCGTCCGACCGCGTCGCTCGAACCGCGCGTAATCCTCTTCTCAGCGCCGGATTCGATTCGTCTATTTTTGCTTTACAAATTCGTATCCTATCAGGTGCTCCTCACTACCCCCTTTCTTCGATCATCGAAAACACGCTCCACGCCAGGAGCGGCACCATGAGCTCGTGGTGCCCCGTGATCTCGTAGCCCTTTCCGCCCTCGACGGTCGGGCGCTGCACCACGTTCATGTGCGGGCGATAGTGGCGAAGCATGTCGAGATCGGCGGCGGTGAAGCCGGTAGGCTTTCCGCCGCTGAGGTTGCGCGCCACCGTGAGCGCCTTGAGGAACACTTCGGGCATGATCACCGCGCTCCCCAGGTTCAGCACCACGCCACCCTCGTGCAGCGATGGCAGCGAAGCCGCCAGACGGCGAAAGTCGCGATGGCTCGTATCTCCGATCGCGGCGCCGCTCGCTGCGGGGTGCTGATGAATGATCTCGGCCCCGATCGCCGCGTGCACCGTGAGCGGTACGCCCAGCGCGTGCGAGCTTGCGAGCAGTGAGAGCTCCGGATGCGCGAGCTCGGGGCCCTCGAGTGCGCGCGCGAGCGACTCGCCCATCCCCCACTGCTCACGCTGTCCGCGGATGATCGCCTCGTTCATCTCGCGCCCCGTCTCCTCGGCCATGCCGAATGTTCCGTCGCGGAGCCCCGCCTGTACGTCCTCGCTCGTTCCACCCCAGCGCGTGATCTCGTAGTCGTGGATGGCGGCCGCGCCGTTCATCGCGAGATGCGTGATGATGCCGCGGCGCATGAAGTCGGTCAGGATCGGCGCGAGTCCGGTCTTCACTACGTGTCCGCCGACCATCACGACGACGCCGCGCTTCCCTGCAGCGTTCGCGATGTCGCGCGCGAGCGCGAGGAAATCTCGCGCCGCCAGCACATCGGGAAGCGCTCCGAGGAATGCGGAGAACGAGCGGTCGTCCGCGGCCGGCGTCGCGAACTCCTCCGCGCGCACCTTGTTGGGCCGGCGCGCGATCGGAACCGTGCGCACGGCCGAGAGGTCTGCCTCGGGTTGGCTCAGCCCGGAGGGATCGTCGGGGGAGTGTACGATTTGAGAAAGAGGTCGAGGGATCGGAGCACCGGCATCTTCGCCCGCAGCTGAACCATGATGCGACGATCGTCGTCCGTCACCCAGATGAGGGCTTCGCCACCTTCGGCGAACAATCCGCCCGACTTGATGATCGGCTGCAGGACGAACGTGTTGAAGGTACCAGCGTGTACCTTCAACTTTTCGCGGCGCAGCACCTTCACGATGACCGGATTCTTGTCCGGCCGAAAGTAGCGCGTGTAGGTGTACGTCTCGCCGACGATGAGCGGCACCGTGCGAACGAAGTAGAAGAAGGACGCGTCATCGAGTGGTGCAGGGACGCTCTCCTTCTCCTCGAAGCCGCGCTGGTGGAGCATCGAGCGCTCGGGATAGATCTCGAAGTACCGATCCTTGTGATAGCTCCCTTCGTTGAGCTGCTGGTGGAACCGGTGCGAGGTCGCGGTGGCCGGCTCGAACCAGCTCTCGAGGCGATCGTTCACCTTGAAGAACAGGAAGCCGCCCTTGATCTCGAACACCGAATGAAAGGTGTCGTGACCGTTGACCGTCTCGCTGTCGATGATCGACATGCTTCCCGTTCCGACCTTGGCGCCGCCCACGGCGAGATCGTACACGAGCTTCTCGCCGATGCCGTAGGGACGCGCGACTGTCGGGCGCGCGTTCTCCGTGATCGGCGATGCTGGCGTGTCCTGCTGCGCGCGGGTCGCGGTAGCTGCCATCGAGAACACTGCGATGATCCCGACTGCGCGGAGCATCCGCGCGCGGATCGTCACGATGCTGCCGGTGCGCGAAGCGCGCGGTGAGCGACGCCGAAGCGGTAGAGCGCGACGGCATCGGGAAACCAGCGAACGCGCGTTCCGCGCGGACGGAGGTCGTAGCGGGGCGCGAGTGGCGCCGTCTCCAGTCTGCGACAGAACTTCGCGGCCTTCACCAGCAGCTCGACGTTCGCCGCCCATCCCGCGCTTTCGACGATCGGCGACTCGCCGGCCTGCTTGATGACGTCGCGGATCACCGCAAGGCGATAGAGACGCAGTGTGCCGAACGGATCGGCAACGCCGTCGACGCGAATGTAGCGGCGCATGAGCCAGGGGGCGATGCGGCGCAGCCGGCGAATCTCCCTGGGCGCCGAGGCGGCCGCGGGGCCGGCCTCGGCGACGACGCAGTCGACCCCGCCGTCGAAGCGCTTCGCGAGCTCTGGCAGATCCTCGGGGCGATCGGTGAGGTCGCCCTGCATCACGATCATCGCATCGCGGCGCGGATAGCGCGTAGCCCTGGCGGCCGCGCGCGCCAGCGTGTCGAGCGCGGCTCCATAGCCGCGACGCGTCTCGTTCCGGAGCACTGTGAGCGGAAGCACCTTCTCGTAGCGGCGCAGCGTCTCCTCGGTGCCGTCGGTGCTCCCATCATCGAGCGCGATGATCTCGTACTCGCGTGGATGCGCCTCGAACACTGTTCGAATGCGCCACAGGAGCAGCCCTACCGTGGGCGCTTCATCGAAGGCGGGAATGCATATGTACAGCATGATGATGAATGGTACCCATGACAGAGGCGTGGTTCCGAGTGAAACCACTGTATCGGAAGATGACTGAGCACGGAGGTAAAGGGAAAGCCCAACGTTGCCGCGGGAGCCTTGCCGCGTTAGCCTGTACGCAACAACGCCGCGCTCCGCGGCGAATCCCTCACCATCGGAGTTGCTCATGGGTCGCAGCGCGGTGCTGCTGCTCGTCGTGGTCGCCGGTTGTGCATCGCCGCCACGATCCGAGGTTCCGCCTGCGCCAGCGCGCAGCACGACGCCGACCCTGGCGGAGGATCTGCGCCGCGATCTGTTCGCATTCGCGGACGACTCGATGCTCGGCCGCAGCGCCGAAACTCCGAATGCCGCTCGCGCCGCGCGCTTCATCGCGGCGAAGCTGAAGGCCGCGGGCGTCGCGCCCGCCGGCGACAGCGGTGGTTATCTCCAGCGCGTGCCGCTCTCGCGCACTTTCGTGCGCTCGACGCAGTTCACGGTCACCACGGGCGCAGGGCGCGCATCGCTTCCATTCGGGTCGCATCTGATTCCGGTGCCGTCGCTCGGTGAGGGGCTCCCGCTTCCGGTGCTCGAGGCCAGCGGTGATCTCGTGTTTGCGGGATACGGCTTGTCTGCGCCGGGCTTTGGGCGCAACGATCTCACGGGGCTGTCGCTCGCCGACAAGGTGGTCGTGTTCGTGAACGATGCGCCGCCGGGGCTCGACTCCGCACACAAGGCTGCGTTGCGCGATCCACGATCGCTCGGCGACCGGCTCGGCGCGATCATGGAGCGGCGGCCCGCTGCGATCGTCGTGCTGTTCACCGGGCGGCAGGCCAATGAGCTCCCCGCGCTCGCCGCGGGGCTCACCGACTCGTCGTTGCGCCTGCAGCCGACACTCGATGGGGCGCGTGTGTTGCCGATGGTGCTCTTCGGCAACGCGAAGGATGCTGCCGCCCTGCTGCCACATGGATGGCCGCGCAACGATCGCGCGCGCCCGCTCAACGGCCGCTCGTTCACCGGGAAGGTGGATCTCGTGCAGGATGTCGTGTCGGCGTACAACGTCGTCGCCGCCATTCCGGGATCCGACTCGGCGCTCTCGCACACGTATGTCGCATTCGGCGCGCACCTGGATCACATTGGCATTCTGCGGCCGGAGCACGGCGACTCGATTGCGAACGGTGCCGACGACGATGGCTCGGGGAGCATGTCGCTCGTCGAGATCGCGGCGCGTGCGCAGCGGGAGCCGCATCCCAATCGCTCGCTGCTCTTCGTGTGGCACACCGGCGAGGAGCTCGGGTTGTTCGGCTCGGAGTGGTTCACATCACATCCAACGGTACCGCTCGATTCGATCGCCGCGCAGCTCAACGCCGACATGATCGGACGCAACGATCCCGATTCGTTGTATCTCATCGGACCTCGGTCGGCGCCCAATGGGCAGAGCAGCGTGCTCGGGGCCATCGTCGACTCGGTGAACAGCGCATCGAGCAGGCCCTTTCTGATCAATCGTGACTGGGACGCGCCAACGCATCCCGAGCAGCTCTACTATCGTAGCGATCACTACAACTACGCAAAGCACGGCATTCCGATTGTGTTCTTCACGACGGGGCTGCACGCCGATTATCACAAGGTGACCGACTCACCGGACAAAATTGACTATGACAAGCTCTCGCGTGTGGCTGCGCTGATCCTGCGCATCGGTGAAGCCGTAGCGAACTCTCCAACCCGTCCTCTCCCGGCAACGCTCTTGCGATAGGTCTCTCCCGAGTAACGCGGGCCACGTGTAGTCGTCACCAGAAGAAGGGGCGAAACCACCGGCGCCGCCGCGGTGTATGAAACTGAGTACTCAGGGGGACGCATGCTGCTCGGCAACGTACGCGCATCGCTAACTCGGGACGACGCTCAGCTGGCCCTTCGCCTGGTCGCGCATGGTGTGTCGCGCGATCTCGATGAGGCGGAAACGCGGCTGCGCGAGGAGGGCATCGACGTGATTCTGGACGATCCGCGTCTGCTCACTGCCATCATCGGCTCGCGCGCGGGCATGCAGGTTTCCGTGAATCTCTTCTGGTACGTGGTCGTGCGGCGCGCGATGCTCCGGGTCGGGGAAGACGATCGCGCGCTGGCGGACTACGTCGCTGCGGTTCTGCTGCACTTCGGCGCGCGGGGCAGGGCCGAGCGCATTTCCGAGACGGACGATCAACTGTTCAATACACTCTCCGAGCTGATGGGCGAAGTCGACACACCGGATGCGAAACGCAGCTTCCTCGTGCGACAGCACCTCGGCAACTTCGCGCTGTGGTCGAGCGGGATGTTTCCAGACCGCATCGAGTACAAGCGCTGGCGGCGCGGCGGGCCGGATCTCGACTACTACGAGGAGATGGGTCGGCGCGGCTTCACGCTCGCATCGGAGCACCGGCTCGCGCAGGAGCATGGGCTGGACACGCTGCTGCGCGTCGCGGCCAATCGCTTTGCGGCGCTGCGCTGTGCGTTGAACGAGGTGAGCGACACGCTCATGTTCCCGAACGTGAATTCGCCCGAGCGGTTGATGCGACAGGTGCGCGCGGAGGCGGCCTGGCGCTGGGCTTCCTAGCGCGCAACGCGCGCGAGTTGCGCTTGCGCCACACTGTAACGGCTCCCTATCGTTGGCGATGCAGACGCGACTGAAAGCAGGCGTGCGGCGCAGGCTTTATCCGGCTCTCCCAACGAATCCACGATGCTGAACGACCAGGCATCGCGCGCGCGCGCGCGAATGATGCGCGAAGCGCTGGTCGACGCGAAGGTCGGTCTGTCGGAGAGCCGCGCTGCGCGCGATGGCGTACGGGCGCAGCTCGAGCGCGAGCGCACGGAGCTCGCGACGGTGCGCCGTCGCGGACAGCTCGCCGCCGGGATCAATGACACGGAGACCGTGCGGCTTGCGGGAGAGTTCGAGCGCAAGCACACGGAACGCATCGCCGTGCTCGAGAAAAAGCTCGCGGCACTGGAGCAGGAGGTCGCGCTCGTCGAGCGCGAGACAGAGGAGATGACGGCCCAGCTCAAGCGCCTCACAGGATTCGGAGACACGAGCGCCTCCGCGCCGCCCAACGCAGAGGCGCCGACCCTCGATGAAGATCAGCGGGCAAACGATCTCTCGGAGCTCGACTCGCTCCGCCGCACCGCGGACCGTTCGGCGCAGGACGCCGACGCCGAACGTCGTCTGGCGGATTTGAAGCGCCGGATGGGCAAGTAGCCTCTCCAACGGTGCAACCCGCAGCAGAGGGTTCCCAACGCGCGATGCGCCTAACTGTCGCGACGGCGGCGTGCGCGCTCGCGCTCTCCTTCGCCCCCCGCGTGCACGCGCAAACCGGGAACGAGGTGCGGTGCGATGGGCAGATCATCAGCGACATTCAGGTCCAGACGCGACCGCCCTACTACCCACGTCACGGAAAATGGTGGGAGTCGCCCGTCGCGATCCTGAGCTCCATCCATGCGAACACCAAGCCCGACGTCGTGCGCCGCTTTCTCATCGTGGCGCCGGGGCAGGCATGCGAGGAGCGCAGGCGCAGCGAATCCGAGCGACTGCTGCGCGCGCAGCCTTTCATCGCGAGCGCGTCCGTGCGCGCGTACGACGATGGCAATGGCGGCGTGATCATGGTCGCGCAGACCACCGATGAGCTGACGACGATCATCGATGGCCGCACGCAGGCCACGAGCCCGTATCTCGCGGGGCTCACGCTTGGCGACGGGAACTTCATGGGCCAGGCGAAGTACGTGAGCGCGCACTGGGCAAAGGGAGACTTTCGCGACTACTTTGGAGCCAACTACACCGACTATCAGTTTCTCGGCCGTCCGTGGAGACTCGATGTCCAGGGGTTGCGCGGTGACGCTGGAATCAGCAATTGGCTCATCGGTGCCGCGCATCCGTTTTTCACGGACGAGCAGCGATACGCGTGGCGCGCGATCGCCCTCGACCACCAGGACATCTACGGCTTCCGCCGTGCGAACGACACCACTGCGCGAATCGACTTTTCGCGCAAGTTCGTCGACGTCGGAGGCGTCGTTCGCCTGGGCGTCCCAGGGCGGCTGAGTCTCTTCGGCCTGAGTCTCTCGAGCGAAGACAACACCCCGTCGCTGCCGCCCGAGATCACGCCGGGCGTTCCGTACGACACGCTGATGCAGATCCTCGGCCGCCACAAGAATGCGCGACTCAACCTGCTCTGGGGCATTCGCAGCGTCGATTTCGTTCGCGTCGAGCGCTTCGATGCACTCACGGCAGCGCAGGATGTGCAGTCCGGCTTTCAGCTCAGCACGTTGCTCGGGAGAAGCCTTCAGGCGCTCGGCTCAACCGACGACGACATCTTCCTCGCCACCAACCTCTACGCGGGGGCGGGAGGCAGGCGCACCTTCGCGTATCTTCAGGCCGCGATGGAAGGTCGGAACAGCTACACGGAAGATCGGTGGGATGGAATAGTCGGGAGCGCGCGCATCACGATGTATCAGCGCCTCATGGGATCGCACACCCTAGTCGGCTCCGTGGACTGGGCAGGAATCTGGCATCAGCGCGTGCCGGTGCAGCTCCCGCTCGGCGAGTTCGACGGCGGCGTACGCGGCTATCATGCGTCTCCCGACGCCGGCAACATTCGCTTCGTGACGCACCTCGAGGACCGATGGTATCTCGGCAAGATTCGCGATCAGGCGGACGTCGGGATGGCGGTGTTCGGAGACGCGGGGCGGGTGTGGCGGGGCGATGCGCCGCTCGAGTACGGCGTGACATCGCCACTCAAGTTCGGCGCAGGACTCGGCGTGCTCGTGGCGGTACCGCCCGGCTCCAAGGTCACGTACCGTCTCGACATCGCGCGCGCGCTGTCTCACGATCTGCGCGCGCGCTGGCAGTTCCGCGTGAGCTTCGTGAACGCGGAGCGCTTCCTCAATCGCGAGCCGCGCGACGTGCGCTCCGGTCGCGAGCTCGTGACGCCCGGCTCGGTTTTTACCTGGCCGTAGCCGGTGCGGTGCTCACGTGCTCACCGAGTGTGTGAGGCGCTTGAGCAACGGCACGAAGAAGATCATGAGCACCGACGCCGACAGCGCCATGATCAGGAAGATCGTGTAGAACCCGTGATTTGTCGTCGCCACGTGCTGCAGCATCCCGATGACGCCGCCGGTCGGTGCTGACGGCGCTTCGCCGGGCGTGGGGGTGAGCTCCGCAATGGTTCCTGCGATTTTGTTGGCCGCGCCGTTGGCGAGGAACCACACGCCCATCAGCAGCGACGCGAATCGCACCGGCGCCACCTTCGTCACGTACGACAGTCCGACAGGCGAGAGACAAAGCTCTCCCCAGGTGTGAAAGGTGAAGGCGGCCACGAGCCAGAGCGGGCTGACGAGCACGCCGTTGTCGGCGCGAGCACCGCCTACCACCATGAACACAAAACCCAATCCGAGCAATGCGAGACCGATCACCATCTTGAGCGCCGTCGAAGGCTCGCGTCCGATCTTCGCGAGCTTCACCCAGATCCACGCGAAGACCGGCGCGAAGAGCACGATGACGGCCGGGTTCACGTTCTGGGACCATGCAGCGGGAATGTGGAACGTCCCGACCTGGAGATTGGTGTGGTTCGCCGCGAACAGATTCATCGAGCTGCCCGCCTGTTCGTAGCACGCCCAGAACACCACGACGAAGAACGCCACGATGAAGATAGCGATCACGCGCTTCCGTTCCTCGCCATGCGAGCCGAGGATCGTGACCGCGAGCGACGCGCCGATCGTGGCGGAGACGAATGCCGCGAGGAGATCGAAGCCGCCGAACAGCAGGCTCACCGCGACTCCCGCTGCGGCACCCATGATCCCGTGCATCAACACTTTTTTGTCGGTGGAGATGATCGGCGCGGCGACATCGGGGATTTGCTTCGTAGCGCGTACTCCGATCCCCGGGAGATACCTGTCGCGCAGTGCGACGTAGACCGTGAGGCCGAGCAGCATGCCGACGCCCGCGGCGCCGAAGCCCCAATGCCATCCGCGATCACCGAAGCGAGTCTGATCCGCGAGATATCCGCATACGAGTCCACCGAGAAACGCACCTGTGTTGATGCCGACGTAGAAAATGGTGAAGCCGGCATCGCGCCGTGTATCGCCATCGGCGTAGATCTGCCCTACCATCGTCGACACGTTCGGCTTGAAGAAGCCAGTGCCGATGATGATCAGCGCGAGCCCCACGTAGAACATCGTCATCGATGGTACAGCGAGACAGAAATGCCCGGAAGCGATGATGAGCCCGCCGATCACCAGCGAGCGCCTCGTACCGATGAAGCGATCCGCGAGGTACCCGCCGATGAGCGGCGTGAGGAACGCGAGCATCGTGTACGTGCCGTACAGATTCGCCGCCCGCGCCGTGTTCCAGTGCAGCGCCTGCACCAGATAGAGAATCAGGATCGCGCGCATCCCGTAGTACGAGAAGCGCTCCCACATCTCCGTGAGGAACAGGAGGCCGAGGCCACGCGGATGACCGAAGAGCGCGGTATCGTCGAGCGCGGGCGGGCGATCGGTGGCCGTCGTGAGGATGTCTACGGCAGCGGACACGAGTCTCCTGCGCTAGGGCTGGACAAGAATGGAGCCGTCACGCGATGGCGCGAATCGGGACCACGCGCTCGGGCTGCCTGCTGGCGCCCGCTGCCTTCTGGTCCGCCCACGAAATCCGGGTCGGAAGCTGCTTGATGCACGCGGCCCAGTGATTCGGCTCCTTCAGCTCGAGCGGCGGGACGATGACCGAGCAGGCGGCGTCCTTTTGCGGATGCTGGCATCGCGGATGAAATGGACATCCGGACGGAGGGTTCGCGGGGGAGGGAACGTCGCCGCGCAGGACGATACGCTCGCGCTTTGCTTCGGGGTCCGGAACGGGAATGGCCGAGAGCAGCGCCTGCGTGTAGGGCATGAGCGGCATGGAATACAGATCGTCCGCATTCGCGAGCTCGACGATGCGGCCGAGGTACATCACTGCCACACGATCCGCTATGTGCTCGACGACGGAGAGGTCGTGCGCGATGAACAAATAGGCGAGCCCGTGCGAGCGCTGCAGATCCTGCAGCAGGTTGATCACCTGCGCCTGCACCGAGACGTCTAGCGCGGACACCGGCTCGTCGCACACGATGAACTTCGGTTCCACGGCGAGCGCGCGCGCGATCCCCACGCGCTGGCGCTGCCCGCCGGAGAACTCGTGCGGATAGCGCGTCGCATGCTCGGCGCGCAGCCCGACCTCCTCCAGGAGCTGCCGCACACGCGCATCCGCCGCCCTTCCTTCGGCGAGCTTGTGAATCGTGAGTCCCTCGCGCACCGATGCACCCACCGTCATGCGCGGATTGAGGGAGCTGAACGGATCCTGGAAGACGATCTGCATCTGGCGGCGGAGCTTGCGCAACGGCTCCTTCCCGAGTGCGCGAACATCTGTGCCGTCGAAGCGAATCTCCCCCGACGTGGGCTCGATGAGGCGGAGAATCGCGCGCCCCGCAGTGGTCTTCCCGCAGCCGGACTCCCCCACCAGCCCGAGCGTCTCGCCGGGCGCGACATCGAACGAGATCCCGTCCACTGCACGCACCGCGCCGACGACGCGCCGCATCACGCCGCCAGTGATGGGAAAGTGCTTCGTGAGATCGCGGACGGAGAGCAACGGCGCTCCAGTGACCGCGGCGTCCAGCGTCACGTGCCCGCCCCCGCGCGCGCGGCAAGCGGCACGTGCGGCGACGCGCGCCGTTCCGGCTCCACCGCAAGGTGACATCGCGATACGTGGCCAAGTCCGATCTCGTATAGCGGCGGATGCTCGCGCTCGCAGCGCTCCCACGCGTACGGACAGCGCTCGTGGAAGCGGCAGCCGGCCGGCCACTCGTACGGCGACGGCACCGCGCCGGGAATGACGGTGAGCCGCTCGCGCTTCGTTCCCGCGCGCGGCATTGCGGCCATCAGCCCCTCGGTGTACGGATGGTGCGGTTTCGCGAAGAGCTCGCGCACTCCCGCCTGCTCGACGATCTCGCCCGCGTACATCACGATCACCCGTGAGGTGGACTCGGCCACCACGCCCAGGTCGTGCGTGATGAGCAGCACCGACATCGCCGTGCGTCCACGCAGCTCAGCCAGGAGCTCGAGGATCTGCGCCTGGATGGTGACGTCGAGCGCCGTGGTGGGCTCGTCGGCGATGAGGAGCGTCGGCGAGAGCATGAGCGCCATTCCGATCATCACGCGTTGCCGCATGCCGCCCGAGAGCTGATGCGGATACGAGTGCGCGCGCTCCGCCGGATCGGGGATGCCGACGGTGCCGAGCATCTCGACGGCTCGCGCCCAGGCATCGCGCCGGCTGATCGAGAGGTGGACGCGCGGAACCTCGGCCAGCTGCGCGCCGACGGTGAAGACCGGGTTGAGCGCCGTCATCGGCTCCTGGAAGATCATCGCGATTCGGTTCCCGCGGATCTTTCGCATCGATTCGTCGTCGAGCGACAGCAGGTTCGTGCCCTCGAACTCGATCTTGGAGTCGGGTTCGATCGTACCCGGCCGCTGAATGAGCCGCAACAGCGACAGTGACGTCACCGACTTGCCGCACCCCGACTCGCCCACGACGCCCACGGATTCGTTCGCCGCAATGCTGAACGACACGCCGTCCACCGCGCGCGCGACGCCGGCGCTGGTGCGGAAATAGGTGCGAAGCTCTTCGACGGACAGCAGCGGCTCGAGACTCATCACCCGTCAACCTGACGCGGGTCCATCGCATCGCGCAAGCCATCGCCGGCGAGATTGCACGCAAGGGCGGTGATCACGAGCGCGATCCCCGGAAAGAGCGCGACCCACCACGAGGTCGAGATGTACGGCGTCCCCTCGTGAATGATGTTGCCAAGGCTCGGCGTCGGATCCGGAACGCCGATGCCGAGGTACGAGAGCGCGGCCTCGTTCACGATCACGCCGGCGACGCCGAGCGTCGCGGCGACGATCACGGGCGAGAGCACGTTCGGGAGCACGTGACGGCGCACGATCGCCAGATCGCGCGCGCCGAGCGCCCGCGCGGCGGCAACCATGTCGCGCTCCTTGATGGAGAGCACCTCGGCGCGCACGAGCCGGCTGGTGGCGAACCACGCGGTGAGGCCGAGGATGAGGATCAGCGACGTGATGCTGAGCGGCGACCAGAGCGTGCCGATGGCGATCAGCAGCACGATGCGTGGAATAGCGAGAAAGGCATCGACGCCTCGCATCATCACAGCGTCGAGCGTGCCGCCCACGAAGCCTGCGATGGCGCCGTACGCGGTGCCGATGAGCACCGAGATGACCGTCGCGAGGAGGGCGATGGTGAGCGAGATGCGCGTGCCGTAGAGCACGCGGCTGAACACGTCTCGCCCGGCGAAGTCGGTGCCGAAGAGCAACCCGTGCGAAGGCGGATGGTTGACGAGCGTCTGCGCCAGGATCTCGATCGGATCGTGCGTAACGAGCCAGGGCGAGAGCGCCGAAATGATGTAGAGTGCGATGAGCGCGACGAGCGCGATCACCGCCGACGGATGCGTGGCGTAGCGTGCGAGCACTGCACGAGCTCGACTCGTGCGAACGGCGGGACGAGCCAGGCGCCGGAGCGCGACGCACAGTGCAACGATCAGCGCAGCCGCGCAGAGCCAGCGAAGCGCGAGCACCTATGCGACGCGCACGCGTGGATCGGCAAGCGCGTAGAGCAGGTCCGCCGCGATCGTTCCGACGACAACGAGCGCGCTCGTCACGAGAACCGAGGACGTGACGAGCGAATAGTCGCGGCTTCCGATGGCTGCGGCAGTGACGTATCCCATTCCAGGCCAGGAGAAAACGAGCTCCACGAGCACCGCGCCGCCCAGAAGCGACGGGAGCGTGAGTCCCGCGAGCGTGATGATCGGCAGCAGTGCATTCCGCAGCACATGATGGCGCGCAATCGCGTTTTCGGAAACTCCCTTCGCGCGAGCCGTGACGACGAACTCGAGGCGGATCGCATCGAGCATGGCGGCTCGCTGGAATCGCGCGATGCCTGCGCACGTCAGCAGCACGAGCGTGGTGACGGGAAGCACGAGATGGCGCACATGGTCCAGCGCTCGCTGCCAGAAGCCGAACGTGGGCGCGGCGATCACATCCTCGATGCCGCTGATGGGGAAGATGGGAATCCAGTACGCGAAGATCAGCGCGAGCATGAGCGCGAGCCAGAAGTCCGGCATCGAGTAGAAGAAGAGCGCGACGCCGCGGGTGCCCCAGTCCGCGAAGGTGCCGCGGCGGCGCGCCTCCAGCACGCCCAGCGCGATCCCCACTGCGAAGCTCACGAGCAGCGCGAGCAGCATCAGCTCGAGCGTTCGCGGCACGTAGTCGACGAGAATGTCACGCACGGGGCGTGACTGCGAGATCGAGAAGCCGAGATCACCGGCGGCGAGCGACCGGAGATAGCAGCCGTACTGCGCGGGAAGCGAGCGATCGAGGCAGTAGAGGTGCCTCCAGTGCGCGATGACCTCGGGCGCGACGCGCCGGTCGTTCGTGTACGAGAAGGGGTCGCCGGGGGCGAGATGCAGCAGTGCGAAGGTGAGCGTCGCGACGACCCAGAGTACGGCGAGCCCCTGGAGGAGGCGGCCCGCGAGCAGCCGCCGCATTCGCTAGTGGGCGCCCGCCGCGAGCGTCACGCTCGCGCTCTTGGGAGCGGGGTCAGTGCCGATGCTCCAGTCGGCGAGATGCGCCCACCACATGTCCGCGCGCATCGGCGCGGGCTGAACATTGGTGCCCATGCCGGCGATCGAGGTGCCCTCGTAGAGCCAGATCGCGGGTGCGTCGTTGATCATCGTCGCGTAGGCACGGCGGTACTGCGCGGTTGCCACCTTGGAATCCATCGCCGCAACGGCCGAATCGATGAGCGCATCGAAGGCTGGATTGGAGTAATACCCGGTGTTACTCGTGCCTCCGGCGCGCGCGGCAGATGTGCTCCATTCCTGGCGAATCCCTGACGGGGTGGGATCGCCGCTCATTCCCTCGAACGCAGCGTCGAAGTCGTGCGCCTGCTCGCGAGAGTTCATTGTCGGAAAGTCGACGTGCTCGATGTCCAGCCGCGCGCCGACTCGCTTGAACATGTCCTGCAGCAGCACCGCCATTTGCTGGCGTTGTGTGCTCGTGCCAGGCACGAGTAGCGAGAACTTGAGCGGCACCAATCCCTTGTGGCGGTAGCCGTCTTTACCCATTGCCCAGCCGTGACGCTCGAGGATCGCGGCGGTGCTGTCGGGTGCAAAGGGCAGGCGCGGAAGCGTCGAATCGTAGGTCGACAGCACGTGCGTGAACGGACCGAATGGCACGGCGGTGTTCGAATCGAACACGGTGCTCACCGCACGCCGCCGATCGACCGCCATCGTGAGCGCGCGGCGAACGTCACGATCTCCCAGCACCGGATGCGGGCCGTGCCAGCCACGCGAGCGCTCATTGAAGCGGACGAAATACACGAGCATGGACGGATAGCGCACCACCTTGAGATTCGGATGCTTGTCCATCTGCTCGACATCCTGCTTGCGCAGGAATTCCGTGAAGTTCGCTTCACCCGAGATCAGCCGCAGCATCGCTGCATCAGGATTGCCCGCGATACTCCAGATAACGCGATCGATCTTTGGCCGCCCGCGATGGAAGGTGGTGTCCGCGGCAACCTCGATCGTGCTTCCGCTCACCCAGCGCACGAACCTGAAGGGACCGCTGCCGATCGGATTGCGGCCGAATGCGGAGGTCTTGAGTGCCGAATCGGGAATGCTCGCGAGCAGATGCGCGGGGAGCACGCGGATCTGCGCACCAGCATTGAAGAACTGCTCGAGCGAGCGCGCGTGAAACCAGAAGACGGCCGTGAGACTGTCGCGCGCGGTCACGGAATCGATGCCCGCCAGCAGTGGCCCCACGGAGGAGCCCACGTCCTTCGACGTGTTCACGCGGTAGCTGTACACCACATCGGCGGCGCGCACGGGAAAGCGATCGTGCCAATGCGCTTTCGGGTCGAGATGAAACGCGATCGACAGGGAATCGGGTGCCCATGTCCACGAGTCTGCGAGCGACGGGCGGAAGCCTGCATCGCCGGCGACGTTCAGAGAATCTCCGATCTCGACGAGTTTCTCGAATAGCACCGCGCCCACCTGCGCGGACGTCTCGTTGGTTGTCAGCGCCGGCAGCAGATTGTCCGCGTCGCCCGGCAACGTCATCACGAGCGTCGTCGGGTGTGCCTTCGACGCGGATCGATCGGCGCCGGTGCAGGCAACGAGAAGCAGGAGCGCGAGTGCAGACGTGCGTGGGGAGATGCGCATGGCGATCACTGGAAACTAAGGCGCGTGCGTCC
>JBDTXN010000059.1:0-16718 GCA_040006175.1 Gemmatimonadota bacterium
GCGAGCTGCGCGCCGCGTGAGCCGAGTGCGCCGTCGAGCACGATCTTCACGCTGCGAATCGTGAGCAGATCTCTGATGCCGCCCACCCGCTTGCCGGCTGCCAGCGTCTGCGTGAGCGTCGAATCCTGTGCGGCGGCCATGACGTACATGCGCGTGGAGAGCGCACCACGCCTCGCGAGCGATCGCCAGACGCGAAGCACCTGGAGATCCGCGGACGCGTCGTGGACGCTCGTGAGCCCCCACGCGGAGTACTGCGCGAGCGCGGCGCGAAGCTGGCGCTCGATCGTCGCGTCACTCGCGGCAGGGATCGCGCGGGTGACGAGTGACATTGCGGAGTCGAGAAATATTCCCGTCGGCGCGCCTTCCGCGTCGCGCATGATCCGCCCGCCGGAGGGATCCGAGCGGCCGCGCTCGATGTGCGCGAGCGCGAGGGCGCGGCTGTTCACCCAGATGGCATGTCCATCGATGCGATCCAGCATCGCCGGATGTCCGGCGCTCGCGCGGTCGAGCTCTGCGGTCGTCGGGAAGCTCGGCGGAGTCCAGAAGGCCTGATCCCACCCCGATCCGCGAATCCACGCACCTGCAGGCGTCTTGCGCGCCGCCGCTTCGACACGATGGAGCACCTCTTCCTTGGAGAGCGCGTGCAGATCCATCGACTCGAGCTGCTGCCCGAGGAAGAGCGGATGCGCATGTGCGTCGGCGAAGCCAGGGAGGACGAAACCCGGAAGTGCCACGTGAGGCGCACGCGGGCCCGCCACTATATCCACGTGCGAGAGAGATCCCATAGCGACGATGACGCCGTTGCGAACGGCGATCGCCCGCGCGCGGGTGCTGCCTGAGTCGAGCGTGATGAAGGTGCCGGTGTACACGCGCATCGCGCCATTCGCCTGAGCAGTTGCCGTGGTGCTCGCACCCATGGCTCCGATCACGACAGACGCCGCGCACCCGATCGCACTCTGCCAGCGACCGCGCACGCGCGCTACCACGATTCCGTCGACACGTCCTTCGGCGGCGGCAGCGACTTGATGTACGCGACGAGCCGCCAGATCATCGCGGGCTGCAGCGCTCCGCCGAATGCCGGCATTCCTTTCGGCCGACCCTCGGCGATCGATCGATAGATGTCCGCGTCGGCGCCACCGTATCTCCACCGGCCATCGGTGAGGCTGGGCCCAACGGCCCCGACGGCGCCGCCGCCGTGGCACCCATCGCAGTTCATGTTCGTGAACAGCACCGCGCCCTCTTCGGGAGCCTTCTTGTTCTCGGCCTCCGTATTCTGCACACGCTCGGCCGGCGGCATGAGTCCGCCCGCAAATACGCGATCACCGTGACGCGAGATGACGAGCGCGTTCTCTGTGCCCGGCGTCGTCGAGGCGGCGGGCGGAGCCGCGCTCCGGTCGCGACATCCTCCGAGCGCAACGGCCAGGATGGTCAGCGCCACGCGCGATCGCGAAAGAAGAAATTTCACGGCTCGATTCCTCGGCTAAAGCGCGAAGATCCACACGATGCCGCCCTGGCTCGTGTGCCGGGCGAGCTCACGCGCGAAATCGGGGGGATCACGAACGTCCGCCGGGTCGTCGGATTTGTAGTCACCGGAGAGCAGCAGCCAGTCGCCGCCGATACCCGCGTAGATCGCCACATACTGCTTTCCATCCGCACCGGTGAACGTGATCGGATCACCGACCACCCCCGATCCTACCTTGAAACGCCAGAGCACCGCACCTGTTGTCGCGTTGGCAGCCTTGAACCAGCCGTCGAGTGTGCCGTAAAAAACGACGTTGCCGCGCGTCGCGAGGCTGCCGCTCCAGACCGGAAACTTCTCCTTGATCTCCCACGCGCGCTTGCCGGTGGTTGCATCCCACGCGATGAACGCGCCCATGTTCGGATCGCTTCCGGGGTGATACGGACTGTTGATCCCCATGAACGGGGTGCCCTTGAGATGCGCGGTCTGCACGGCCGCGTAGTCCATGCACATGCTGTTCGTCGACGCGTAGAACAACTTCGTCACCGGCGAATAGGCGACCGGGGACGCCGGGCTCTTTCCGCCTTCGAGAGTGGGGCAGATGTCCTTCACGTTTCCCTTCGATGCTCCCGTCGCCTTTGCCTCGTTGAGCACCGGCCGTCCCGTCGCGAGATCCACCTTCGACGCCCAGTTCACGTGTACGTACGGCTCGGCGAGCAGCACCTCTCCATTCGCTCGGTCCATCGTGTACGCGAAGCCGTTCTTGTCGAAGTGCACGAGTGCCTTTCGCAGCTTTCCCTTCACGGTGAGGTCGACGAGCACCATCTCGGCCGCCGCGTCGAAGTCCCAGCTGTCGTGCGGCGTGAACTGATACGCCCACACGAGCGAGCCATCTTCCGGATGCCGCGCGAGCACGCTCGCAGTCCACTTGTTGTCGCCCATGCGCTGATCCGCGTTGTACGGACCGGGATTGCCCACACCATAGTAGACGAGGTCGAGCTCGGGGTCGTACGACATCCATCCCCACACCGGCGCGCCGCCGTGCTTCCACGTGTCAGCGGGCCACGTGGTCTGTCCGAGCTGCGCGCCCTTGTCGTAGAACGCCTTGAACGTTCCGGCCTTCGCAAGCACGAGGCTGTCGGGCCCGATGTTCGTAGCGGTCCACGCGATCTTGCCGGTCGCGAGATCGAGTCCCTTCACCCAGCCGAGGATTCCGAACTCCCCACCGGATGCGCCCACGAGTACTCGATTCTTCACGATCAGCGGCGCCATCGGTGTCGTTTCGCCCTGCGCGAGATCGGCGATCCTGGTGTTCCAGAGCTCCTTGCCCGTGGCCGCGTCGATCGCGACGGTGTGCCCGTCGAGCAGGTTGTAGACGATCTTCCCGTCGGCGTACACCGCGCCGCGATTCACAGCATCGCAGCACGCGATCCCGAGCGAGTTCTGATCGACCGGCGGACGGTACTTCCACTTGAGGGGATATCCGTCCTTCGTCAGATCGAAGGCGTACAAGACGTTCGGATAGGGCGTCACCACATACATCGTGTTGTTGACGACGAGCGGCTGCCCCTCGTGTCCGCCGAGTGTGCCCGTGGAAAAAGTCCACACAGGGTGCAAGGTCTTCACGCTGGCGGGCGTGATCTCCGCCAGACCGCTGAAGCGTGTGGCCGCGAAATCCTTCGACGGCATTGTCCAGTTGCCGTCACTCGCGCTCTGCGCAACTGCGCGGGTAGCGACGACGGACAGCGTCAGCGCCATGGCACAACGAACGGCAGAGCGGTGCAGGGACATCGGCATACTACTCACAGGAAGGAGCGAAGTCGAAGGTCTCTCATAAGATCGCCGGTGACCGCAAAATCGCCACCACCCACGAGGCGGGATGCCGCGCGATCATCAACTACCGCGCCCCAGCTTCTCGACGCGCGGATCGGGGACGAGCCACATCAGCGCGACAGCGATGTACAGCAGCTGCGAACCGGTTGGGTTGAAGAACGCCACCGCGATTGCGACGGCGTACGTCGACACCGAGAGAAGCCCTTTCCGGTCGCGTCCAAACGCGAGTGCGAGCTTCGAATGCGGGCCCTGCTCACGTACCAGCGCGCGAGCGAGCACGAAGTACGCGACACCGCACAAGAGCAGCACTATGCCGTACAGCGCAGTAGGTATCGACGCCTTGTAATTGTCTCCCATCCAGGCCGTGGCGAAAGGAATCAGCGATAACCAGAAGAGAAGATTCAGGTTCGCCCACAGAATGACTCCGTTCACGCGCTCGGCGAGCTGCAACATGTGGTGATGGTTCGCCCAGTAGATCCCGACGAAGACGAAGCTCAACAGGTAGGCGAGGAAGGTGGGGATGATCGGCCGAAGGGCTTGCCACGTGACTCCCTCGGGTGCGTGAAACTCCAGCACCATGATCGTGATGAGAATCGCGACCACGCCGTCGGTGAAGGCTTCCATGCGCGAGGTGGACATCCAGCGTTCAAACATGGCAGTAAGGTAGAGGCACTACCACAAGCTTTGCCAGAACGCGCACACGAGAAGCCTTGACCGCTCCGGCGCACCCGCACATCTCTGAGGCGTACGCAACGACTCATTCATCCATGGATATAATGCGAAGATCGGCCCTTCTCGCCTGCACCCTCCTGCTCAGCGCCGCGCTCGACGCGGGCGCGCAGAACACAGCCAAGCGCGTCGCGTCTGTCGAGGGGATCACCGAGTACCATCTCCCGAACGGGCTCCGCGTGCTGCTGTTTCCCGATCAGTCGAAGCCCACCGTCACCGTGAACATCACGTACATGGTCGGCTCGCGGCACGAGGGATATGGCGAGACAGGCATGGCGCATCTGCTCGAGCATCTGCAGTTCAAGGGAACGGCCACCAGGCACGACATCCCGGTCGAGATGGACAAGCACGGCGCCCGGTGGAACGCATCGACGTGGCTCGATCGCACGAATTATTTCGAGACCATGACGTCGAGCGCTGCAAACCTGTCCTGGGCGCTCGGCCTCGAGGCAGACCGAATGACGCACAGCCTGATCGCCGAGAGGGATCGCTCGTCGGAGATGACGGTGGTGCGCAACGAGTTCGAGTCCGGCGAGAACGACCCGTTCAGCATTCTGCTCGAGCGCACGATCTCGACGGCATACCTCTGGCACAACTACGGTCACTCGACAATCGGTGCCCGCTCCGACATCGAGCATGTGCCGATCGAGCGCCTGCAGGCGTTCTATCACAAATACTATCAGCCCGACAATGCGGTGCTGCTCGTCGCCGGAAAGTTCGACGAGGGAGCAACGCTGAAGCAGATCGTGCGGCTCTTCGCAAACATTCCGAGGCCGGTGCGGTCGCTGTCGCACGGCAACATTCTCTATCCCACGTACACGCAGGAGCCCACGCAGGACGGCGAACGGTCCGTCACGCTGCGGCGCGTGGGCGACGTGCAAGTCGTCACGGCCGTGTACCATGTTCCGGCGCTCTCGCATCCCGACTTCGCGTCGGTCGATGTGCTCGCGAACGTGCTGGGTAGGGAGCCTTCCGGCCGACTGTATCAGTCGCTCGTGGTTCCGAAGCTTGCCTCATCTACCGGGGCGTTCGACTTTCAGCTCCGCGAGCCCGGCACCCTCGTCGCGTTCGCGCAGGTGCGAAAGGAGGGCTCGCTCGACAAGGCGCGCGCCGTTCTGCTGGCGAGCATCGATAGCGTTCGCACGCGTCCACCCACCTCAGCGGAGGTCGAGCGGGCAAAGGCATCTCTGCTCAAAGATCTCGACCTCCTGCTCAACAACTCCGATCAGGTCGGGCTCGCGCTCAGCGAGTGGCAGGCAGCCGGCGATTGGCGCTTGCTGTTCGTCCACCGCGACCGGCTCAAGCGCGTGACTCCCGCGGACGTGCAGCGCGTCGCGGCGACCTACCTCAAGCCATCGAACGTGACCGTCGGGCTCTTCTATCCGACGTCCAAGCCGGATCGCTCCGAAATTCCGGGGGATGTCGACATCGCGGCGCTCGTGCGCGACTACAAGGGCGACAGCGCACTCGGCGTTGGCGAGGCGTTCGATGCCGACGCGGCGAACATCGATGCGCGCACCAGCGTTTCGACGTTGCCGAACGGGATGCGTGTGAGCCTGCTCGCCAAAAGGACGCGCGGTGCGGCGGTGAAGGGGCGACTGATCGTGCGCTACGGGTCGGAGAAATCGCTGGCGGGGCAGAGGTGGGCGGGGGAGCTCGTCGCGGCGATGCTCGACCGTGGCACGAAGACGCTCACGCGTCAGCAACTGCAGGACAGCCTCGATCTCTTGCGCGCCTCCCTGCGTGTGCGCGGCGGCGTCGATCGCGCGACGATCACGATCGAGACGGTGCGCGGCAGCGTGCCGGCGGTGCTCGCCCTCGTGGCGGACATGACGAGTCAGCCGCGCTTCGACTCCGCGGAATTCGAACAGCTCAAGCAGGAGCGGATTGCAGGGCTCGAGCAGGATCTGTCGGATCCGCAGGCGCTGGCGTCGAATGCATTCGAGAGGCGCATCGACCCGCATCCACCGGAGCATCCGTTGTACACGCCGACGATCGATGAGCACATCAAGTCGATCACGTCGGCCACGCTCCAGCAGGCGCGCGCCTTTCACGATCGTTTCTACGGGGCATCTGCCGCCGATCTCGTGCTGGTGGGAGACTTGGACTCGACGGCGGTGCGAGCCGCGGCGGCGAAACTGTTCGGGGGCTGGATCTCGAAGGAGCAGTGGGCGCGAATTCCCGTCCCCTACCGAGCCATCGATTCATCGACGACCGTCATTCAGACTCCGGACAAGGCGAACGCGCTCTTTTTCGCCGGCCTTAATCTCCCCATTCGCGACGATGCGCCGGAATATCCAGCGCTCCTCATGGGCGATTACATAGTTGGAGGCGGCGCGCTCGACTCGCGGCTCGCCGTTCGCATCCGTCAGAAGGAGGGGATCAGCTACGGCGTCGGCTCGTTCATGTCCGCGCGCGCGACGGACAGCAGCGGCGTGTGGGAGACGTACGCCATCTACGCGCCGGAGAATGCGGCACGTCTGTCGCGCGCGTTCGACGAGGAGATCGCGCGTGTGCTGAAGGGCGGCGTGACCGCCGATGAGCTGAACAAGGCGAAGAACGGATGGCTCCAGGAGTACGCGCAGGAGCGCTCCAACGACGACGAGCTGGCGTCGCAGATCGCCAAGCATCGCGAGGTGAATCGGACCTTCAAGTACGACGCTGATCTGGAGCGCCGCGTGCAGGCCGTCACGATCGCTCAGGTGAATGCGGCGCTCAGGAAGCACCTCGTTCCGTCCGCGTTCACCAAGGTTCGCGCCGGGGATTTCGAAAAGGGAAAGGACAAGGCGCCCGTGCAGTAACACTCCGAATGTGGAACCTTCGGGTAGGTAGGCGGGTTTATGAGTGGTATGTCTCGACACACGGGAGTTCACATGATTCAATCAGCTTTACGGGGAGTCGCCGTTCTCGGCGTAGCTCTCGCGGGCGTAGCGATGGCTTCCGGCCGCGCCTCCAGCGCGCCGATCATCCTGCCGGCTGCGAACGTCGGTACGAGGCTCGCGCCTGCCGCTGGCGAAGAGGTCGCGATTCTTTCGGGCGGCTGTTTCTGGGGAGTACAGGCGGTCTTTCAGCACATGAAAGGCGTCAAGAGCGCAGTCTCGGGATACACGGGTGGCGCGCTCAAGAATCCCACGTACGAGCAGATCAGCACCGGGACTACTGGACACGCCGAGTCCGTGCGGATCACGTTCGATCCGGCACAGGTGTCCTATGCCGATCTGCTGCGCGTGTTCTTTTCGGTTGCCACCAACCCGACCGAGCTCAACTATCAGGGTCCAGATCACGGCACGCAGTACCGGTCGGTGATCTGGTATACCACGCCCGATCAGCAGATCACGGCAAAGGCATACATCGATCAACTGACCAAGGCTCACACGTACGCGAACAAGATCGTGACCGAGGTGAAGCCGGGGCAGGCGTTTTTCAACGCCGAGGGCTATCACCAGGATTATGCGACGCTGCACCCCGAGAGCGGCTACATCGCGATCAATGACGCGCCGATGGTCGTAAACTTCAAGAAGCTGCTGCCGACGTTGTATCGCGACCAGCCGGTACTCGTGGGCGCCACGCAGCAATAGCACTCGCCGTCGCTGAGTCAAACGCCGCCTTGGCACACTGGAGTGCTACGGCGGCGTTTTCTGTGGCATGACGCGCACGACAGTTCCCCACGGATCCGTCGCCGTCACGTCGCCATCTTCGCGTGAGATCGTCGCGCCGGCGTCCTCGAGTGCACGCGCCGTTCGCGCGACCTCGTCCGCCGACGGAAGGATCACGCTCCACTCGAGCATGCGCGCGTCGCCCGGCTCGGCGCGCGGCGCACCCGCCGCCCAGGTGTTGGTGCCGAGGTGATGGTGATAACCGCCTGCCGACATGAAGAGCGCACCCGGAAAGTCCAGCAACACCTTGTCCAACCCGAGCCCCTCGTGATAGAAACGCTCGGCACTTTCGAGATCGCTCACGAAGAGATGCACGTGCCCGATGTGCGTACCAGGCGGCATGCCGCTCCAGGCGATCCCGCGGCGCGCGCGCACGAGGTCCGCCGTGTCGAGCGTCAGCGTCGCCATCTCGAGCGTTCGGTTGGCGACGCGCCACGACTCGCGCGGCCGATCCGCGTACACCTCGATTCCGAGACCGTCGGGGTCGGTGAGATACACGGCCTCGCTCACGAGATGATCCGACATTCCGGCGTAGGCACCGATCGCCGCGAGATGTGCGATGAAGCGTCCGAGCGCCTCCCGATTCGGCAGGAGAATCGCGAAATGATACAGGCCGAGCCTTCCGCGCCTGGGCACCGCCGACGCGCCCGGGAGATGATGGAGCACGACGAGCGGCGTCGACTCGCCGCGAACGCCCAGCGATGCGGTCGTCTCACTGGCTCGCAGGGTTTCCAAACCGATCACGCGCTCGTAGTATGCCGAAGACCGAGCGAGATCCGCGACCTGCAGGTGCACGGGGCCTAGCGAGGCGTGAGCGTGCAGGCGGTGCCCCGCTGGCGCTTTCGTGTACGCGAACTCGCTCTCCGCCATCAGTACGCCACCGCCGTCCGCGCACCCGAGTGCGTCGGGTGCGTGAGTCGCCCAGGGGGACACGGATGGGGCGAGAGAATAATCTTCACGACGCGCTGGAGGTTGTGCCCGCGCCCCGACGGGAGAGCATTGCGTCGACCGAGTACGCCCCCGCGCCCACCAGTGCGATCACCAGGGCCATGGTGAAATTCGGGAGCACGGATTCGATTCCCTTCGGACTCGAAAATCCATTTTTCGCATGGACGAGGAGCATTGCGCCGAGCATATCGCAGGCGAGCAGAAATCCAGCGATGCGCGAGAAGGCGCCGAAGAGCAGCGCCACACCGCCCGCCAACTCCAGCACCGAAATGATCGGCGCCGTAACTGCGGGAAGCGGCACGCCCATCTGCGTGAAGCTGTTCGTCACGCCGGCGAATCCGTAGCCGAACACCTTCTGATACCCGTGCGAGATGAACACCGCCGCGAGCACCAGACGGAGTACGAGCAACGCGATATCGAGATTCCTTTGCCTGGTCGCGGAGTAAGTGGTCATGGCCTTTGTCTGGTGTCGCGTGCGGAGGTCGCATGGGGTCGAACAACGAAAATCGGCGTGACGTGTATCCATACAGTATCCTTCATGCCATTCGGGCTGAGGAACGCAGCCCTTTCGCTAGAACGGACGAGCCGGTCGGTTCGTTCGCTCACACCGCAGTTGCACTCAGCCGTGCAGCAAGCACTTTCGTGAGACATATCCGCATGAGCTCTCGATCACGACACCAGTTCGCCACCTGGCTCGGCCGCACGCCCCGGTCGTGTGCGCTCGCCATCGCTGCGATGACGCTCGCCTGTGCTGCCAGCACCGTTGCCGCGCAGGGACGCAGGCGTGGTGGGGCGCCGGAGCAGGCCGCACCGCGGCGCGAGACGGTGCCGCCAGTACTGTGGGAGCCCGAACAGATCTTCCCGCTCGCGGTCGCGCTCGCCGCCGATCTCAAGCTCAGCGACGAGCAGCGGACGCAAATCGAGACCATCGCCTCGAAACTTCGCGCGAGCAACGCGCCGCTGCTCGCCTCGATCGACACGCTGCGCCCTCCTCGGCTGCAGCTGCCGGATCCGAACAATCCGAGCCCGCCAAGCGCGACGCCGGCGCCGCCCTCTCCCGACTCCATCGCCGCCATCGTCGCGCGCCGACACGCGCTCGGGGACGTGCGCGCGCAGTTGCACGAGAACATCCGATTGGCGCGCGAGCAGATGACCCAGCTCATGACCCCTGAGCAGCAGACACGTCTCGCTGCGCTCGAGGCATCGGCGCGCAGCGCGGCGGAGCGCGGGGATCCACTCAAGTCGAGCGATGCGGGCGGTGGGCGGCGAGTCGGGCCGGGCGGGCAGGGACGTCCGTAACGGTGCGTGGTGCGATTTTCCAAACCTTTCGAACAGGCACAGTGACATGAGTCGGAAGCTCTTTGCGACGAACACCGAGTGGGAGCCGTTCGTCGGATATTCGCGTGCGGTGCGCGTCGGCGATCACGTGTTCGTCTCGGGCACCACCGCGACGGATGCCACTGGCGCGGTCGTCGCAGCCGGCGACGCGTACGCACAGACCATCCAGGTGCTGAAGAACTTGCGTACTGCGCTCGAGCGTGCGGGCGCGTCGATGGCGGACGTGGTTCGAACGCGGATGTTCGTCACCGACATCACCCGCTGGAAGGAGTACGGCCGCGCACATGGCGAGTACTTCAGCGAGATCCGGCCGGTGACATCGATGATCGAGGTCAAGGGGTTGATCGACCCATTCATGCTGATCGAGATCGAGGCCGACGCGCTGATTGCGGGGTGAACCAACTGTTTCCAGTACAATGGACTTGACTCGCGCAGTTCGTTCCCGCAATCGTTCTCTCGTGATGCGATCGATCACTTCCTCCCTGCGCTGCGCACTCGTCGCGATGCTCGCCATCGCGCTCGTTGCCGCGCGCCCGGCGATGATGGCCGCGCATTCGATGCCGGCCATGCAGCACGGGTGCGGGATGGCGATGCCGTCGCATCATCCGACGAACACAGATCACGGCTGCTCCATCACGACCGAAGGCGCGTGCTGCGACGACTGCATGTGCGCATGCGCGATCGGCTCAGACGTCAGGCAGCCGCTCGTGGTGCTCGTTGCGACGTTCGTGCATGTCACGCCGGTGATCGCGTGGCCGGCCGAGATCGTTCGCGCGCGCCATCAACCTGCACTCCGACTCCCTCCGCAACTCGGTCCTCCACAGGTCGCTCGAAGCTGACCTGTTCCGTGTGCGCGCCGCGCATGCGGGCGGCCGGGACGTGCCCGCGCCGCGACACCCGAGTGAGACGGAGACATGCTCCGACGATTGTATCTGTGCACCTGCATCATCGCGCCTTTCGGTGCGGCGGCGCAGCAGCCGGTGGCGCCGGACACCGCGCACTCTGACAGCACGACGCGCGTATCTGATTCCGTGCGAGCGCGCAGCGTGCGGCGCCTCCAGGCAGTCACGATCACCGCGACGCGCGTTCGCCCCACTGAATCGCGGCAGGCGGTTGCGCTGAGCCCCGAGGAGATCGCGCGTACACCGGCGGCATCGCCGTGGGAGCTGCTGCGCCAGGCGGCCGGAGTGGAGGTGCATCTCTCTGGCCAGGGGCCGGGCTTCGCATCCGACGCGGCGGTACGAGGCTTCAGCTCGGACCATTCCACGGATCTCGCGCTCTGGATCGACGGTGTTCCGGTGAACGAGCCGGTGAATGGGCACGCCGAGGGATACAACGACTGGAGCTTGATCTTTCCGCAGGCGATTCAGGATCTCGATGTGATCAAGGGACCGACGAGCGCCTTGTTCGGCAATTTTGCGTTCTCGGGAATCGTGAACGTCCGCACGATGGACCATCTGCAGGGCACGCGCACGTGGATCAACGGTGGGTCCGCTGGACACATCGAAGGCACCGCGCTCACCGGATTCGGCAACGACGCGGGCGCGAGCGGTGTCCTTGGCGCACGCGTCGTACACGAAGGCGGGTGGCGTCCGAACAGCGACTACGATCTGGGACAGGGGCACGTCCGACTCGTGCACGATCTGTCGCGGAGCGCAACGCTCGACGGAGGCGTGGAGCTGTACGGTTCGAAGTGGAGCTCAGCCGGTTATCTGAGCGAGGACGAGTTTCGCGCGCGCAATTACGACATCGTGTCGAATCCGAGCGATCAGGGACACAAGCTACGCGCCCAGGAGCGCGCGAGCCTGCGTGTGTTGAGCGGCAACAAGCTCTGGCGCTCGACCGTTTACGGGACGCAGGGAGACTGGCGCCTCTTCCTCACGATTCCTCCGGCAGGCGGACAGTTCGAAGGTGTCGGAAGCCAGACGGAGGAGGACGACAACCGCTATGGATTTGGCGCAACGTCCGCACTCACCTGGCAGCTCCCTCACGTCGAGCTCACTCTTGGGGCAGAGGGGCGCTTCGACCAGTCGCACTACCAAAACTGGTTCACGACCGACCGCAGGCGCGATTCCGTGCAGGCGCTCATCCACGCGCATCAGCTCGGCGGCGGATTCTTTGCACAGGCAGGCATCGATGTCACCACTCGGCTACGCCTCGATGCCGGTGCGCGCTACGACGCAGTGAACACGCGCTCGGAGCCCGACGGCGAAGAAGCCAGGCAGGATTCGCATGGCATCTTCTCACCAAAGATGGGCGCGCTCGTGAAGGTGACGGATGCGCTCGGCGTCTACGCCAACGTGTCACGCGGATTTCGCGCGACGGATGGCGTCATCGAGGATCCGAGGCTTCCGTTCATCACGGTGTGGGCATACGAGAGCGGTGTGCGGCTCAACGTCGGCGCGGTGAGCGCGAGCGCTGCTCTCTTCAAAATGAATGTGAGCAACGAGCAGACATTCAATCCACTCACGAGTGGCTCGAGCAGCGGTGGAGCGAGCAGGCACCAGGGCGTCGAGCTCTCGCTCCGTGCGCCAGTGTCGAAGTCGTTCACGCTTTCGGGTGACTGGACGTTCAACGATGCGCGCTACAAGCGGTACATAGCGCGGTCCGAAGATGATCCCTCGCAGGTAGACACGCTTTCCGGACTCCGCGTGTACAACACGGCCAAGTACATCGGCTCCGCGGCACTCGACTGGACGCCGCCCTCATCGCTATGGTCCGCGCGGGTGAGCACGAATGCGGTGGGACCGTACTCGCCGTTCGATGAGCCGGGCGTGGTGCTGCCTGCCTTTGCGCTCCTTCATGCGAGTGCCACGCGTCGCATCGGGCGGGCGGAGCTCGAAGTGGGTGTGCGCAACCTGCTCGACAAGGCGTATCCGGAGCTCGTAGCGGGCGGGCTCGTGGCGCCAGGGCAGCCTCGCGCCGCGTTCGGAACGGTGCGCTACGATTTCTGACCGATGCGTCCGAGCGCTACATCCGATCGACGATCTTCGCCTTGAGCGATTCGTACTCGGAGTCCGTTATCAACCCCGCCGCAAGCATCTTCTTCGCTTGCTCGAGCCGCTCCACCGGATCGGCGCTGGCTGCACCGCCGGCCGCCGCTCCACCGCCACCGAGGTTGCTGGCGCCGAGCTGAATGCCGCCGGATTTTGCACGAAGCTCGTCGAGGTCGCGCACGCGGCGCTTTTCACGCCATGATTGCTCCTGCGCCTGTGCAGCGCGATAGACCTGCTCCGCTTGCTGCTTGCGAAGCCCCATTGCGGAGATGACGCCGGTCGCCTGTCCGGTGGACGCGAGATCCTGTCGTCCGCGCGAGGTGATGGTGAGGTCCGCGCCGAAGATGCCGACGCGAAGATGCGCGTTCTCGATATCCTGCCAGCGCATGTCCACCGGCGAGTAGCCGCCAACCAGTCCGCGCTCGATGCGAATCAGTCTCCCGCTCGTTGCCGCCACGAGCACACGCCGATGCACGAGTGCGAAGGCGCGTCGCTGCACCGCAAAGGCGACGAGCGTCTCGCCCGGCACCAGCAGCGCCATGAGGTGCTGCACCGCTTCGGCGAGTCGCGGATCCTCCTCGACTCCGGAATCGGTCGGCGCCGGTGTCGCGATCGGCGCCGCCGGGGCGCCCGAGCGCGGAACCGTGTTCCGTCGGCGTCCCAGCTCTTCGATCAGCGCCCGCCAATCATCGGGTGGGAGCGTGCCATCCTTCTCGAGTGCGCGCAGCTCCGCGTCACCCATCGAAGAAAAGTCTCTGGATCCGCCCGGATTGGTCATCGCCTGAATCCCTCGACTGAGTGAACCGCGCATGGTACCAGCGCATCTCCGCGCGCCTCTAGAGCCCCTACGATGGCGCGTGAGAGGGCGTTCTGACAAGTGGAGCCGTCGTGACGCAAGGGACGCGACTGCGTCTCCTACGCGAACACGAGACTTGACAGAACGCATCAGCCAGCCGAGTATAGCAGCGAAGTGGTGGTCAGCACACAACCATTTGAAGTACATACCGTCATGACCCTCGTTCGACTCGCGCTCATTCAGCTTTCCATTATTCGACCCTTTTCGAGGGGCGGCGCGCTCGCACACTGCTGACGGTCTGTTGAACCGACACCACGCGAACCGGCCCCTCGGAAAGTCCGAGGGGCCGGTTCGCGTTTCGTCCCTATTCTCATCACGAATGACGACTCGAGTCCACCTCTACGACACGACGCTGCGCGACGGCACCCAGCGCGAAGGTCTCTCCCTGTCCGCCTCGGACAAGGTGAAGATTGCCGCGCGCCTGGACGCCTTCGGCATCGATACGATCGAGGGTGGATGGCCCGGCTCCAATCCGAAGGACGCCGAATTCTTCCGACGTGTGAAGTCGAGCCCGCCGCAACGCGCGCGCATCGCCGCGTTCGGCAGCACGCGACGCGTCGGCACATCGTGCGACGAGGATCCCAGCATCCAGGCGCTGGTCGCGGCAAACACGTCCGTGGTCACGATCGTCGGCAAGAGCTCTGCGGCGCACGTGAGCCTCGTGCTCGAGACCACGCGCGAGGACAACCTCCGCCTCATCTCCGACACGGTCTCATACTTCCGCGCGCTTGGCAAGGACGTGGTGTACGACGCTGAGCACTTCTTCGATGGTCACGCGCAGGATGAGTTCTACGCGCTCGAGACGCTCGAAGCGGCGCGCGACGCAGGCGCGTCCGTGCTCGTGCTGTGCGACACGAACGGCGGGAGCGAGCCAAGCGCCGTCGCCAAAGCCGTCGAGCGCACCGCGCACCGCGTCTTCGCTCCGCTCGGCATACACTCGCACAACGACCGAGGCCTCGCGCTCGCCAACGCCCTCGCCGCCATCGACGCCGGCTGCGTACACGTGCAGGGAACCGTCAACGGCTACGGCGAGCGATGTGGAAACCTCGACTTGCTCGCCCTGATCGCGAATCTGCAGGGAAAGCGCGGAATCCAGTGCGTGAGCGACGAGTCGCTCGCCAGGCTCACGGAGCTCTCGCGCTACGTCGCCTCCGTCGCCAATCTCGCGCCCGATGCGCACGCGCCCTTCGTCGGGCACGCGGCGTTCGCACACAAGGGCGGCATTCACGTCGCGGCGATCGCGAAGGAGCCCGCGATGTACCAGCATATGGATCCGGCGCACGTCGGCAACCACATGCGTGTCGTCGTGAGCGAGCTGTCGGGCCGCGCGAACGTGCGACTGCGCGCGAGCTCGCTCGGGCTCGATGCGACCACGGTGGAGCGCGCGGTGCTCGAGCAGGTCAAGTCGCTCGACCACGCGGGCGCGCAGCTCGAGGCCGCGGAAGGAACGTTCGAGATGCTCGTGCGTCGCGCCTCGCCCGGATACGTCGTTCCCTTCGAGTTGCGCGAGTACACGGTGGTCGTGGAGCGCCGGCCCCAGAGCGGCTCGCGCGCGCGAGCGACGGTCGAGATGCGCGTGGGCGGAACGAGCGTGCGCACGTCCGCCGAGGGCGATGGACCCGTGCATGCACTCGACTCGGCCGTCCGGCTCGCCCTTGCGCCGCACATCCCCGCGGTGCTCGACACGCACCTCGTCGATTACAAGGTGCGGATCGTGGACGAGCACCTGGGAACCGCGGCGATCACGCGCGTGCTCATGGAAACTTCGTACGGCGCCGAGCGATGGAGCACGACGGGCGCTGCACCGAACATTCTCGACGCGAGCTGGGACGCGATTCGCGACTCCCTCGAGCTCGCGGTCGTGCGCGCATCCGATGCCACTCACTTCCACGATCCGCACGCCATGGACACGCGGCGTGTCTCTTCACACACTGTCACCACATGACGCCGGCACGACCACGAACGCTGTTCGCGAAGCTCTGGGACGATCATCTCATCGAGGCGGAGACCGTCGCGACCCCCGCCGTGCTCTACGTCGATCTGCACCTCGTGCACGAGGTCACATCGCCACAGGCATTCTCGGTGCTTCGCGAACGCGGGTCGAAGGTACGGCGCCCCGATCGCACGCTCGCAACGATGGACCACTCCACGCCGACGACGCCGCGAGGTGCCGATGGCCGCATCCCCGTGCTCGACATGCAGGCGCGCGCACAGCTCGCGCAGCTCGAGGACAATTGCGAGGAGTTCGGTGTGCCCCTCTTCACTCTGGGCAGCGAACACCAGGGGATCGTTCACGTGATCGGTCCCGAGCTGGGCTTCACACAGCCGGGGATGACCATCGTCTGTGGTGACAGTCACACCAGCACGCACGGTGCATTCGGCGCGCTCGCGTTCGGCATCGGGACATCCGAGGTGGCGCACGTGCTGGCGACGCAATGCCTGTTGCAGCGGCGTGCGCGCACGATGGAGGTTCGCGTGGATGGCACGCTCGCGGCAGGCGTCACGGCGAAGGATCTCATCCTGCGGCTCATCTCGGAGATCGGCGTGGGCGGCGCGACCGGGCACATTCTCGAATACACGGGCTCCGCGATCCGCGCGCTCTCGATGGAGGAGCGAATGACCGTGTGCAACATGTCGATCGAGGCGGGGGCGCGTGCCGGGATGATCGCGCCGGACGACACCACCTATCAGTATCTCGCAGGCCGCCCGCACGTGCCCGAGGGCGCGCACTGGGAGGCGGCGCTCGCGCGCTGGCGAACTTTCGCCGCCGATCCCGGCTCCGTGCACGACCACACGGTGCTGCTCGATGCCGACACGGTTCGGCCGATGATCACCTACGGCACAAATCCCGGCATGGGCATCGCGGTCGATGCGCCGGTGCCCACGCCGTCGCATCTGAGCGA
>JBDTXN010000060.1:0-16561 GCA_040006175.1 Gemmatimonadota bacterium
AACCAGGACTCTCCTGCTCCAGAGGCAGGCGTGTTGCCAGTTACACCAAGGGGCATTACAATCTGCCGTGCGCGGCGTTCTGCGTCACGCGAGACGCGAATTTTATTCGTCACACGACCCCTCGGCAACCCCAGCATCAGTCGCGAAGGGCCGCCCCACCTAGCGGGCCCCACCGTGACACGACGCCCGAACGAACCGTCCCTCTCTTACCACCACGATCCAGACGGTCGCTCGAACGCCAATCACCTCATACATGCACCTGCCCGCCGTGGCTCGCAGTCGTGCCCTTTGCGCGCTCGTTGCCGCCGCGCTATTCGCCGCCGGATGCTCGAGCGATGGCAGCACACCGACTCGGCCCGAAAACGGTGCACTCGTCGTCACCGTGAGCGGGCTTCCCTCCGGCGCCGCCGCCGCGTTGTCGATCACGGGCCCGAACGGCTATTCCGCCGCCGTCACGCACACGTCGACGCTCTCGAATTTGGCCCCGGGCAGCTACGAGCTCACCGCAGGCTCCGTCGCCGCGAACGACGACAACTATGCACCGTCGCCCGCGTCAGAGACCGTCGCCGTGGGCTCCGGCACCGAACCCGTGCCCGCGGCCGTCGTCTACTCGAAGGTCACGACGACACTCGATCTCTCGATCGCCGCGATGTATCTCACGCAGAGCACGCAGACACTCGCCGGCGCCGTTCCGCTCGTGCAGAATCGGGACGGATATCTCCGCGTGTTCGTCGTTGCGAATCAGGCGAACAGCGTCGCGCCGCAGGTGCGCGTGCGCTTTTACGTGAACGGCGCGCAGCAGGGCTCCGCGATGCTCGTCGCTGCGCCATCCTCCTCGGTGCCCACGTCCGTCGATCAGGGCGCGCTCGCGAAGTCGTGGAACCTCGCTGTGCCAGGATCGATGATCAAGCCAGGGCTGTCGATGCTCGCGGACATCGATCCCTCACACACGATTCCGGAATCACAGCGCGCCAACAACAGCTTCCCCGTGTCGGGAAACCCGCAGTCGCTCGTCGTGAAGAGTCTCTCGCCACTCTACATCCGGTTCGTTCCCGTCAAGCAAAGCGTGAACAGTCTCACGGGCGACGTCTCGAGCTCGAACAAGGACGCGTTGCTCGCGAAGGTGCTGAAGATCCATCCGATCTCGAGCTACAGCGCCGACGTACACGCGACGTTCACGACCAATGCGGTGGCACTCACGCCGAACAATTCCAATGGCGCCTGGGAGTCCATCCTAAGCGAGATGCAGGCGTTGCGCGTAGGCGAAGGAAGTCCGCGCAACTACTTCGGCATCGTGAAGACGTCGTACACCGGCGGGATCGCCGGCATTTCGTACATCGGCGGTGCCGCGAGCCTCGGCTACGATGGCAGCAGCAAGGTCGAGATCATCTCGCACGAGCTCGGACATTCGTGGGGCCGGCTGCACGCACCCTGTGGAATCAACGGAACCACCGATCCGAGTTTTCCGTACGCGTCGGGCAACATCGGCGCGTATGGGCTCGACGTTGCGACCGCCACGCTGTATCCGCCCGTGACGGCCGAGGTGATGAGCTACTGCCATCCGCAGTGGATCAGCGATTACACGTACACGGGCATCTACAACTGGCGCTCGAGTCATCCGAGCGCTCCGGACTTCGTGCATGCCGACTTCCAGCCATGCATCATCGTGTGGGGACGCGTGGTCGATGGACGTGTCGTACTCGAGCCCTCGTTCCAGGCGCTGACGCATCCCTCGCTCCCCGAGAGGGGCGGCGCGTATGCACTGCGCGCGCTCGATAAGAGCGGCGCGACACTCTTCGCGCTCTCGTTCGACGGCGACTCGGTCGCGGACGCACCCGCCGCGGGGCGCAGCTTCGCGTACGCGATCCCGCTCTCGCGCGCGACGAAGCCCGTTGCGTCACTCGTGCTCGCGGGACCGCGCGGATCCGCCCGGCGCGATGCGGCCGCCTTTTCATCGAGCGTTGCAGGCGAGCGGCCACTCGGGGATGCGTCACCCGCACTCGCGCACCGCGTCGGCGGCAACGCATCGATCACGTGGAACGCGCTGCGGTATCCGCTCGCAGTGGTACGCGACGCGAAGACGGGCGAGATCCTCGCGTTCGCGCGCGGTGGCGCGGCGTCGGTCGAGACCGCGGCCAGTGACCTCGAGCTCACGCTGTCCGATGGCGTGCAGAGTACGGTGTTGCAGCGGCACGTCGCTCCGTAGCGGCCGCACCGCAACCGCCTCACCGGATGCACGAACGCCCAGCGAGGTGGACTCGCCGGGCGTTGGTCTTTCCGTCTGCGCCATGCCACGCGCGCCGTCATTGGAACTCTGCGTCCTACCGAACAGCGGCGGGCAATATGCCGATCGCGGCAGTTGCGACACCTGGTCATTGGAACTATCCGTCCTACCGAACCAGGGCGCAAACTACTCGCGAAATTCTTGGAGCCTGAAGCTGGCTCACTCTATGGAGCTGAGGGGGCTCGAACCCCTGACCTCTGCAATGCGAATGCAGCGCTCTCCCAGCTGAGCTACAGCCCCCCGTGAAGAGCGCATCGGGACGAGGTCCTCCCATCGCGCTATCACAAAAGCCCCGATCGCTCGGGGCTCCCCTCACGCAGTTAAAGCTAATTCGCGAGGGCGAAGCAGGCAAGCGCACTACAGTTACGTCATCAAGACGCACCGTCAGTCGCTTGGTCACATTGCAATGGGCGCGCCATTGCAATACGATGCCTCGATGTTCTCCGACCTCCATTCACAGGACGTTCACACCGCCGCCGAGCGCATTCGCGGAGTGGTGCGACGCACCGATCTTCGCCGCTCGGCCGCGCTGTCCGAGATCGCATTCACCGACGTATTCCTCAAGCTAGAGTGCGAGCAGACCACCGGCTCGTTCAAGCTCAGAGGTGCATACAATGCGCTGGCCTCGCTGCCCTCGGACAAGCGTACGGGCGGTGTCATCGCCGCGTCCGCCGGCAATCATGGACTGGGGATCGCCTACGCCGCTCGCGCGCTCGGCATCCCGGCCATGCTTTACATTCCGTCCACAGCGCCGGCCGTGAAGCGCGACGGGATCGTCGCCCTCGGGGCCACGGTGGATGCGACATCTCCCGATTACGACCACGCACTCGCGCGCGCGATCGAGCACGCCGAGCGCGAAGGACTTCCGTTCGTGAGCGCCACCGGAGACCCCGCTGTGATCGCAGGACAGGGCACCGCCGCCCTCGAGATTCTCGAGGAGCTGGACGAAGTGCGCACGATCATTCTCCCCGTGGGCGGCGCGGGACTGCTCGCCGGCTTCGGATCGCTGATCCGCGCAGAGGCGCCCACGGTGCGCATCGTCGGCGTGCAGGGTACGCGCAGCGACGCGATGGCGCGCGCGCTCGAGGCGGGCAAGCTCGTGTCCGTATCACACGAGCACACACTCGCCGATGGTCTCAGCGGCGACATCGATGATCTCGCGTTCGATGTCGGCAAGCACTCGCTCGACGTGCTCGCCATCGTCACCGAAGACGAGATCGCGATGGCGATCGCGTGGCTCTCGCGCGAAGAGGGTCTCGTCGTGGAGGGGTCGGGTGCGGTGGGAGTCGCCGCGCTTCTACAGAAGAAAATCTACAGACCGCAGGGCCCCGTGGTCGTGGTGCTGAGCGGAGGGAACATCGACTCGGCACGCCACGCCGATGTCGTCGCGCGCTACGGCACTCAGGGCGCGAGCGCGGGAACATCGGCGACGAGCGTCTCGCCCCTATAGAGCGCAAGCGTAAGGGCGGGCGCACCGTTGCGCCGAATCACAGTCGTCCCGATGGGAACCACCGATCGGAAGTAGCCCGCGAGCGGCACTGAAAAATCGGGGCGCTTGCCCGCGCGCTCGACGATGATCGCGTCGCGCGTAAGATACGATCGCCCGTTACGCACGAACGCGAAGTGGTGTGGCTCGCTGCAGAGGCACACGACGTCCGCTTCGCCGTTCAGCGCGTAGGCAATCTTCCCGGCATCGATCCAGTTGGTGGCGGCGACGAAGGGGCGCGCGGCCGGACGAATGCCTGCATCGACTTGCGCCTCGGTATGCGTATCGCGCAACAGCGGCGCGATCGCCATCGGAAGATCGCGCCAGTCGAGAATCTCGAGGGACGGATCGCCCTTGTCGAAGAGTGACGGCGACAGCCGGTTGACCCAGCCGAGTCTCGCCTCCGTCGCGAGAGCGAAGATCAGCAGCACGAACGCGACCGTCGATGCAATCAGCCAGCTTCGCGTGCGGCGTCTCGTGCGCGGCGAGCCGGCGGCGAGCCGCGCATCCACTCGCTCGGCGAGCAGCGGAATCGCCATCAGCCACCCTGGTGCCTCCCAGTGCGGGAGTCCGCGATGGCCGCCGAGCGCGATCAGCGTAAACGTCGCGATGGGACCGATCGCAAGACACGCCAGCCACCAGCGGGCCGCGACCTTGCGCCCATCATCCGGCAGGAGCGCGCTCGCGTTCTTCGCGCGAATCGTCCGGACGATCGCGCTGCCAAGCACCCATGCCAGCGGGATACAGATCCACGGCAGCAGGTAGCCGAGCTGGCCCGCGATGTTCTGGAGAAAGGGGATCAGGTGAAGCCCATGCGAGCCGCCACGTCCGCCCTGGAAGCGGAAGGAGATCCAGTCGTGCTGCGCGTTCCAGAGCAGAACGGGCGAAAACATCAGCGCGGCGACGATCACACCGAGGTATGGACCCGGACGTCGGAGCCAGCTGCGCACAGCCGCGTTCGTGAGCAGGTAGAGTCCCGTGCCCGCGAGCACGAAGACGCCGTGATACTTCGAGAGCATTGCGAGCCCCGCGCACGCGCCCGCGGCCATCCACCAGAGTGTGGCCTTGCGCTCCGCAGGCTGCGCCGACGGAGGCGGAAGCAGCACGCGCTCCAGGCACAGCGCGGAGGCGAGCATCCAGAAGATCAGCGGCCCATCCGGCAGCACCCAGCCGCCGGTGCTCACGCTGAGCACCGGTGTCACATTGAGAATGAGCGCGGCGATCGCACCCGCGCGCTCGCTGAACAGTCGCGCCGTGAGCCGGTACATCATCCACGTCGTTGCCGCGAACAGAAGGATGAACGGCAGGCGGAGCAACGCGCCGTGCATGCTCCCGGCGACCGATGCGACGATGCCGGGAATCCAGAATGCGAGCGGCGGGTGCTCGAAGTAGCTGAGCGAGAGCGGCCGCGAGACGGCGACCTGATACGACTCGTCGACGCCGAGCCCGATCGTGGAAGCGAGAATGATTCGGCCGAGCAGCGTCGCGAGAATGGTCAGGAGCACGTACTCGCGCGGCGAGAAACTCGACCACCGCGCGCGCGGCCCCGGCTCGGGCTCGGCCGCATGCAGACGGCGGACACGCGCCACATCGTATGGCAGGCGGCGAACGCGCAGTGCGCTGCCGCTCGCGCGAGCTCGCGCGTTGATGCTTTCACCGATCAAGCGAATCGACATCATCCTTGGCGACCGCCGGCGTGCGATGGTGAGCGGGGACGCGCAGCGAAGCGGCGTCAGCGACATGTCTGACGACATAACTCGCGAGCGGCGTCCAAGGTTGCAGGGGAGGTGCCAGGGCGGTGCTGGAGCGAGGAATTCGCGCGCCCGCGCGGTGCATGGAACCCGGTATATTCCGGGCTATGTCGCTCAGCGTACGCTTCCTCGGTACCAGTGCCGCGCGCCCCACCGTCGAGCGGAACGTCTCGTCGATCGCGGTGATCCGCGAGGGAGAGACGCTGCTCTTCGATTGCGGAGAGGGCACGCAGCGACAGATGATGCGCTACGGGATCTCGTTCACGCTCAGCGATGTGTTCATCACGCACTTTCACGGCGATCACATCATCGGGGTGATCGGCCTCTTTCGAACGCTCGCCTTGCAGGGCCGCACCGAGCCGATGCGAATGTTCGGCCCGCGCGGTGCCACGCGCGTGCTGCGCGGCGCAGCGCAGTTCGGCGTGGATCGGGTCGGCTTTCCCGTCGAGATCACCGAGGTGGTGCCCGGGCAGTCCATTCCGCGCGATGGGTACTCGATCACACCCTTCCTCACTGTCCATACGGGAGAGGTCTCGGTCGGCTACTCGCTGGTCGAGGAGGATCGCAAAGGACGCTTCGATCCCGATGTCGCGCGCTCGTTGGGGATTCCGGAGGGGCCGCTCTGGGGGAAGATCCATCGCGGGGAGAGCGTGACGCTCGAGGACGGTCGCGTGATCGATCCCCGCGTGCTCGTGGGTCCGCGCCGCTCGGGGCGCTCGCTCGCGATCACCGGCGACACGCGTCCGAGCGACGCGACCGTCGAGGCTGCCCGCGGTGCGGACCTGCTCGTGCACGAGGCCACCTTCGCGGATGAGGAAGCTGCGCGCGCGTCGGAGACGGGGCACTCCACTGCGCGTGAGGCTGCGCGTGTGGCGGCGGCGGCAGGCGTGCGGCGTCTGGCGCTCACGCACTTCTCCGCGCGCTACTCGCGCGATCCGGGCGAGCTGCTGCGCGAGGCGCGCGAGCTGTTCGATGACGTCGTGCTCGCGCGAGACGGAATGGAGCTCGATATTCCGTTCGCGGACGAGAGCGCGGACGCCGCTACGGAACGCACCGCGGAAGATCCGGCTAGTTCGCCGCGGAGCTGATCAGCATCGAGCGGCGGAAGAGCAGTGCGATCTGCGTATCGGTGAGCTCACGCAACACCGCGCTCGCATCGGCACGCGACGTCACGTCGCGCGCCGCGGAGCCGGCGATGTTCACCCAGTTGTAGCGATCGCGACGCGACGTTGCACCATCGGGGTGCTCGAATACGATCATCGCGTTCGTCGCGCCCGGAAGCGTCACCTGCACGCTCCAGCTCGTACCGTCCGGCGAGGTGTAGCTGCGCGTGCTGGCCGTCATCGGTCTGCGAACTCCAGTGCATCCATCGGTTGACGGCCGGCGAATCCGCCGTCTCGTTCGTGCCAGTGCTCGATCGATTCTTCGCCCAGTCGCCAGCAGTAGAAGATCGTGCGCCCTTCGTGCGTCGCAGGAAAATCCACGAGCCCTGAATCGTACGGCTTCCGAACTTCGGCGCCAAGCTCGGTCAGCTCGAGCACGTAGCCGTCTATCTCTCGGGCGACTGCCGTGACCTGCCGCTCGAGCTGCGCGAGGCGCGGATCGGGGTCGTCCACACGCTGGCTCGAGGACACGAGCTCGTACTCGTCCACGAGCTCGCGCCACGCCGGATACCGTGCGACGAGATCCTGCGCGATGCGGCTGACGAGCGGAAGTGTGCGATTTGCATCCGCGAGAGTGAAGCTCTTCTTCATCGCGGGAATGTTGCGCCACGAGCCATGCGCACGGCAAGGGGCGGAGTCGGAGGACGGAGCGTGCCGCGCGGAGGGCGACAGGCCAGCGCGGAGACCCTGGCGGGGGAAGAGTCCCGGTTGGGGCGAACGCCGAATCGGCCACCTGGGAGTATCGGCCGGCGACCAGAGCGACGTGTGCGGGCACGGAGCATGAATGCTCACTGTTGCCAGGCTTCGGCCGCCGGCCCTCAACTCCCTGCATCGGAGCATCAGATGACCACGAGCAGCAGTACCGATTGGATGAACCACCCCGAGCTCCGCCGATTGGTCGACGACGCGAATCGCCTGACGCTGGCCGAGCGTGTCACCCTGGTCAAAGGCTTGATCCCGTCGATAGCGGACGAGCAAACCCCCGAACAGTTTGCGGCTTTCGTGGGGGAGCTCGGGCTCAAGGGGAACCGCTTCAATGAGGCGAAGGCCCACCCCGGTGAGGGCCGGGCCACACGCCACGTTCCGGGCGAGCGGGAGATCGAGAACCGCTAGCGCCCTTGGCGGGCTCAGCGTCTCTCTGCCAGCGACTGCGCGCGGCGTCGCTGAGCGACTTCGTGGAGCAGGCGATCTTCGGCCGTCTCGAGCGTAAGTTGAGGCACCGCATTGGGTTTGCCGTCCAGCCCAAGGTGCACGAAGGTGAGCCAGCATTCGTTGGCGTGCCGCCGGCTCCCCTGCGCGATGTTCTCGGCATAGACGTTGGCCAGTACGGCCATCGACGTGTTGCCGACGAACACCACGCGTGAACGAATCTCCACGAGCTCGCCCACCCAGATCGGCTCCTTGAAGAGAATCTTGTCGATGGACAGCGTCGTGGCCTGACCTCCGGCGTGCCGCATCGCGCTGAGCGCGGCGCATCGGTCGACCATGCTCATGATCACGCCTCCGAACACGGAGGGAACGCGAAGCCCGTTCGCGTGCTGCGGCATCATCAGGTCGGCGATGACTGCTTCGGACTGTCGGGGGGTCTTGGCGGAGGCGGTCACGTGTGTGCTCGGGTGCGAACTGGAGGGAGATGACCACGCCGTGGGCCCGCGCGCTCGCGCACCCGCGAGTCGGCCGCGAGTCGCAGCTTGCCGACACGCGCGCGGTGCAGGTGCGCAGAGGCGGCGCGAACCTCATCGGAGTACAGGGCCGCCTCGTCGAACGCGCGCGCGAGCGCGTGCCGCGTGGCGCTGTCGGTGCTCGCACTGTCGACCCAGAAAATACGGCGCGGCAGCGCGGGGAGTGCGGCGATCCGCCACTCGCGCCCCGCGCTGTCGACGAGCGAGAGCAGCGCGCTGTCGTCGCGCATGGGACGGGCGACCACGCGATAGCCGCCGTGGGCCCACCTGATGCCCGAGGCGTCGCCGCTGGCGGGAAGTCCGTCGCGCGCATCCTGCCACCACGGCGGCGCGGCGACTGGTATCGCGGGAAGCGGCAGCGCGTAGCCGCCCGCGCGTGCACCGTGGCCGGGCGCGTAGAACTTCACCGCGGGCTCGCCGTTCACCTCCGCGATGTTGAAGCTCGCGCCGTCGAAGCGGAAGTCGCCGATGGCGCGGGCGGCGTCGCGGGATGTCGAATCACGGGACGCGCGGAGCGAATCGCGCGCCTGCGCGAAGAGCGTGCGCCCGCGGCGGAGAATGTACTGGCCGTTGCTCGTCCCGAAGATGTCGGCGACCGTCGGCGCGGCGGCATCGCGAAGGTCGACGACGCCGCGGCGCGCGGTGTGCCACTCCTCGCTCCCGGTGACGGAGAGATCCGCCTTGTACTCGTACGACAGATACTGGGCGTGCTGCGCCACGGTATTGAGCTCGCTCTGCGCGGAGACGTGCGGCTCGGCCTCGGGCTCGTCGTCGACATCGAGCGGATGATCGTTCGGGTGCGTACGGCCGTACCAGCGGGCGATGTGGCCGACGGTGGTGTCCTCGAACACGAGGGCGCTGTCGTCGCTCAGAAGGTCGCGGCGGTACATCTGCTGGCCGACGATCAGCGCGTCCGTGTAGGAGCGATCGTCGTCCGTGATGTACACCTCGTAGTAGCGGCCGTGGTAGCGCGCGAGATGGAGCGGCGAGCCCCGCGCGCGAACCCCTTCGGCGCCCGTGTGCACCCAGAAGGTCGAATCGCCCGCGAGCACGAGAAACTCGCCGGCGGGAGGCGACTTGTGTGGGCGCCGGCAGGCGGCTGCCGCGAGCAGCAACGCGAGTGCGGCGTAGGCGGAGGGGCGTAGCATGCGGTGAGGAATATAGCGTGTGACGGAAGCAGGAGGTTCGTCGTAGTTTACCGTCGCCGCGTCGCATCGCCGCGGTATCATCCTCAAGCAGAGCATCCTCCACTACATGCGCAGCATTCCCCTCCTTTTCCTGACGCTCGCGGCCTGCGGCGCTGACGAAGGAAAAAGTTCGGTCGTCGCCCAACAGCCGACGCATTCCGCGTCTGCTACTTCCGACTCCTCGCCGAAGCTCGCGTCCACGAAGACGGACGCGCTCGCGAAGTCATTCGCGGACGATTCGCAGATCGTGCGCGCGCTCTACGTGAACCGCTGGGCCTCGCAGAGCCCGAAGCGGATGCACGACCTGATCGCGATCGCCGACTCGACCGAGATCAACGCCTTCGTGATCGACGTGAAGGACGAGTTCGGGCTGAACTTCGAGAGCCCGGATACGATGGTGAAGCGCAACGCGGGCAATGCGGGCAAGGTGCCGCACCTCAAGGAGCTGCTCGACACGCTTCACGCGCATCACATCCTGGCGATCGCGCGCATGGTGACGTTCAAGGACTCGGTGGCTGCGCGCAACAATCCGCAGCACGTGATCAGAAAGCCGGACGGCACGCCGTGGCACGACAAAAAAGGGCTCACGTGGGTGGATCCGTACGATCACGCGATCTGGGAATACAACATTCGCGTGGCGGAAGAGATGGGAAAGATGGGATTCGGCGAGGTGCAGTTCGACTACATCCGCTTCCCCGAGCCGTACAAGAGCTTGCCGCCGCAGGTGTTCAAGGATGCGAACGGCGTGACGAAACCGCACGCGCTCGCGGAATTCTTCCGCACGGCGTGTCCGCGCGTGCACGCCGCGGGCGCGCGATGCACCGCGGACATCTTCGGCCTGGTGACGACGGTACCGGGCGCGCTCGAGATCGGCCAGCAGTGGGAGGAGCTCGCGCCGAACAGCGACGTGCTGCTGCCGATGGTGTACCCATCCCACTATCCGCACGGCTCGTTCGGTGTGGACCACCCGAACTCCGAGCCGTACAAGATCATCTACGCGGCCATCCATCGCGCGCACGAGCGCGATCTCAAGATCGGCGTCGACGCGGGCAACCATGTGCGTCCATGGCTGCAGGCGTTCTCGCTCAAGGGAATGTCACCAAAGTACGGCGCGCCCGAGCTCCAGGAACAGAAGCGCGCAGTGTACGACGCGGGCTACGACGGCTGGGTGCTCTGGAGTCCGGGCTCGGTATACGAGCCATTTCTCAGCGCGCTCGAGAAGAAGGAGCTTTCGCGGAAGAAGCCGTTCGTGGGCGGTGGGAAGGCCAAGTGACAGCAAGAGAAGCGGGTAGGCACTAACTGTACAAGGCCGTTGACCTACTCCCTCCCTTCGACCCTCAGCATCATGCCACGATGCGCGATGCGGACAAGATGGTACGCACGCCTAACACCAGGCGCTCGACTTCTTCCTTGGTCGTGTAGCACGCGAGGCCCGCGCGCACCCAGCCCGAGCCGGTGACCTCCAGCCGCTCGGCTATCGTCGACGCGTAGAACATTCCGTTCGGCGCAAAGACGCCGAATTCGTTCGCCAGGCGTTCCGCGACCGTGCGTGAGTCGACTCCCTTCACGGTGAACGAGACGGTGGGCGCGCGAGGAGATTCGCTCGGGAGCACGCCGTGGAGCAGCACTCCGGGAAGCGCAGCGAGTCCGTTCCACAGCGCAGCGAAGAGTGGCTCGCTCCGCGCGTGCATGGCATCGTAGGCGCGCGCGAGCCGCGAGCGACGAGTGTCGCCGATGCCTTCGTCGCCGCCGAGTGACGCAAGGAAATCGATCGCAGCCGTGGTGCCGGCCAGCGCCTCGAAGTTGAGCGTTCCCGTCTCCCATCGATCGGGCGCATGCGCCGGCGCAGGTGCGAGCTTCGCGCAATCGAGCTCGGCGAGAAGCTCGTGGCGTCCGAAGAGTACACCCAGATGCGGGCCGTAAAACTTGTAGGCCGAGCAGGCCAGGAGATCGCAGCCGAGTGCGTTCACATCGACGAGCGCGTGCGGCACGTACGCCACCGCATCGACGAAGACTTTCGCGCCGCGCGCGTGCGCGAGCGCGGCCGCTCGCGCGACGTCCGTGATCGTGCCGAGCGCGTTCGATGAGGCGCCGATTGCGAGGAGCTTCGTGCGCGGGCCGATCTTCTGCTCCAGATCGGACCAGTCGAGTGAGAACTCGTTCGTGTTCATCCGAACCATTCGGATCACCGCGCCGCGCTCTGCCACGAGGCGCGTCCAGGGTGCGACGTTGGCGTGGTGATCGAGCTCGGTGACGACGATCTCGTCTCCCGACGAAATGGTCGGAGCGAGCGCGCGCGACAGTGAGAAGGTGAGCGAGGTCATGTTCGCGCCGAACGCGACCTCGTTCGGGTTCGCGCCGAGCAGGTCAGCCGCAGCCGCGCGCGCCGCGTCGATGATCACGTCCGTCTCGAGACTCGTCGGGTACGCCCAGTGCGAGTTTGCATTGTGGTGCAGCAGGTAGTCCCGGATCGCGTCGACCACGCGCACCGGCACCTGTGTTCCACCCGGGCCATCGAAGTACGCGACACGATGTCCACCGTGCACGCGCTCGACCGCCGGGAATTGCGCGCGGATCTCATTTATCCCTGGGGTGCGCACCGCTGACGGACGAACCGCGGACGCCGTCATTTGATGTCCACCCCAGCCCACTGCTCGATCACGCGCACCGCCTCCACGTGGTCAGCCTCCTCGCCGAGCATCTGGCGCGCCGCGTGAAAGAGCTCGCTCGTGAGCTGCAGCAGCGGCGAAGGGACCTTGTTCTCGCGCGCGACACCGGCCGCGATTCCGACATCCTTGTCGAGCAGCGCCAGGCGGAAGGTGCGCGGGAACGCGCGCGAGAGCACGCGCTCGGGAAAGAGTCGCTCCGTCGTACGGCTGCTTCCGCTCGACGCGTTGATGACGTCGAGAGCGAGTGCCGGCGAGACTCCCGCCTTCGTGAGCGCGGCCAGACCCTCGCCCGCCGCCCAGACATGGATCGCGAGCAGCGCGTTGTTCACTGCCTTCACCGCATCGCCCGAGCCCGTCGGGCCGCAGAGCACGATCTTCTCGCCGAAGGCGCGCAGCACCGGCATCGCGCGATCGAAGAGCGCCTGGTCGCCACCGCACATCACCGTGAGCGTTCCCTTCTCCGCGCCCGCAGTGCCGCCGCTCACCGGCGCATCGATGTAGCCGACGCCGATCGCCGCGAGCCTCGCCGAGATCGTGCGCGATGTCGCCGGGTCGCCCGAGGTGCAGTCGATCACCATCGAGCCACGTGCGATCCCCGCAAGCAGACCATCCGCGCCGTCGAGCAGCGTGTCCACATCCTGCGATGTGGGCAGGCACAGCAACACGAACTCTGCGCCTCGCGCCGCATCCGCCGGCGATTTCGCTACGCGCACTCCCGTCCCGGCCGAGAACGCGAAGGTGCGCGCCCTCGCTGCCGTGCGATTCCAGACCGCGAGCTCGAAGGGAGGCTGCGCGAGGTGTTTGGCCATCGGCGCACCGATGGCGCCAAGGCCGAGAAAGGCGACTCGTGTCATACGAACAATATGCTCAGGAAAGCGTGCGCGTCACAGGCTGAACCAGTACGACGCCTTGATCAGGAAGGTGTTGTCCGGGTGGATCGCGTAGAGGTCATGCGTGCTCCCGTGCACGTTCAGGCTGCCGAACGGCGATCCATCGTTCTCGAAGCTGCGCCCCTGCGTCCATACCGCGTAGATGGTCGATCCCGCGCGATACTCCCACCGCAGCACGACGTTCGTGTTGAATTCCGCCACATCGAAGTTGTATTCGGACGCTCCTTCTGGCGTGCCGTACGGAATGAATCTGCGGTCGTAGTTGACGTTGCGCGGATCGTCGCTCAACTGGCGCCAGTCGGTGTAGCGCCCACTGCTGGCGAATGGCTGCGCATAGATCTGCAACGAGAGCTTTGGACTCATCGTGTAGTCCGCGCGCAGCGTGAGCGACACGGTGTTCTGATCGATGTGCCCGAACGTGTAGGCGGTGTCCGTGCCGTCGCTCGAGATCAGATTGTCCATCCACTGATTGTTGTCCGAGTTGTGGTCGAAGTGCGGCGAGACCACCCCGGTGAGGCTGCGCGAGATGCGGAAGCTGAGCGACGGATCGACGCCGTAGCCCCAGGAGCGCGAACCGGTGGAGGAGAACGCGTAGAGGCCGAGCGAAGGGAGGAGGCGCATCCGCGGATCGCCGTCGATCTCGAGCGACGTCTCGGTGTACGGCCAACGCCTGAGCGCGGGTCCGCCGCGCGCGGCGCGATCGTCGTACACAGGGATGAAGCGGTGCCAGCTGAAGCCACCGTGCGCCCGCCAGCTGTTCGTGAGCTCGGCGTCGGCAAAGATTCCCGCATCATCGTCGGTCATGTTCGCCGCGCTCATGCGCACCGTGTTCCACACGTTGTGCTGCGAGAAGTTCACCATGAGCTGCCGGTACAGGCTCGTGGGCTTCACGAGATTGAGGCCCAGCCACGTGCTCTGTCGCTGCAGGCCGGCCGATGTCAGGAAGCCGACGTCGTTGACCTCGAGGCCCTGAGAGTAGCGAACGAAGCCCTCGAAGAACTGAAATGTGCCGTTCGCCTTTTCGACCGACAGCCGCTCGCCGTCGCCACCGAGCGAGGTGCGCGTGGTGTCGTACGCCTCACCGTCATCGGGCTTTTGATAGTAGTGCGTACTGTTGGCTTGCGTGACGGCGATCGCGTGCGGCGAGCCGGTCACGTCGCTTTTCACGAAGTAGCCGGAAACGCGATAATCGTTGTGATGAAAGTCTCGCCGGAAGTCGAGTGCTCCCACGTACGCCGTTTTCCGCAGTGAATCCGCAGCGAAGCTGTCGAGCTGCCGATTCACACCGGTGAGCATCACACCGATGTTTCCGTTGTTGTCCGGGAGCTCCTGCTGGATTCGCGTGACGAGGTAGTTCGAGCGCGGCTCGAGCGTCTGTCCAAGCGATCCGATCTCGCGCTGTGTCGCGGCCTCGAGCAAACCGATCGACAGCCCGTGCTGCGTTCGCCCCGTGAGCTTTGCGGCGCCGAGGATCGATGTATACGCGGGGAGCAGTGCGGTGCTCGAAGTGTCTGCAATCTCGGGCGCGCGGCCGATGCGGCGCGAGTAGAAGAGGTTGCTGCACGCGTTCATGTGACATTGGAGATCGAAGCGGAAGATCCCTGCGCCCTCAATGAAGAACGGGCGCTTTTCCTGGTAGTACGTCTCGAATGCGGAGAGATTCAGCACCGCGGGATCGGACTCGACCTGGCCGAAGTCCGGATTGACGGTCGCATCGAGGGTGAAGTTGGAGCTCACCCCGTACTTCAGGTCGGCGCCGCCCGTGAGCTGCTGCTGGTGTCCATACGCCAGCGCCGGAGTGGTGGTCGTCACGTTCTTCGTCACGACATACGGCATCACCTCGAGGTGCCGCAGCGATCCCAGCTGATCGATTCCGGTGAGCTCACCGAACTGCGAGGCGATGCCGGCGCGGTTGCGGTGAATGAGAGGCCAGCTATCGCGCTCATTGAGCCGCGCGATGTCGCGCACGACACCGAATCCGAAGACGTGCGTTGCGCCGCGCGGGAAGCGCATCTGGCTGAATGGCACGCGATACTCCGCGATCCACCCCTGTGCATCGATCGACGTCGCAACGTCCCACACACCGTCCCAGGACGGATCCTCCTGGGAATCGTTGAAGGTGTAGGAATCGCTTTTCACGCCCCTCGGATTTACCGCGAGCTCGTAGCCGGTGCGTCGGTCGTGGTACGAGTCGATCATGATCTTTACGCGATCCGAGGGCGTGGGGACGTCGCGCCGACTCAGGAACGCGCGGATGCTGTCCGGGTGTGGATCGTACATCCGGACGAGCACGTACAGGTAGCGGTCGTCGAATGCGACTTTCGCCGCCGTGCGAAACGATGCGTTGCCGCCGCTCGTGGGCGAGAACTGCTGAAAAGCCGTGATCTCGGGTGCCGTGCGCCAGATCGCATCATCATCCTTGCCATCGAGCACGGGAGGCGCGGACGCCCGGATCGCGACGGCGCTCGTGACCGAGCCGGCCGCCACGGTGCGCGACCGCGCATCGGCCGACGTGAGCGTCTGCGCGTGCAGCGCGAGCGGCGTCAGAAGTGCGAGCAGCGAGCGATTGAGCGACGACGCGAGCGTCACACGTGTTCCGGTGTAGGGGGCCAGCAGCTTGAGTGGATCGACGAGGACGATCGAAGCGCCAGCCCGAGAACGGGGCCTCCGCTGGTTCGATGATGCAAGCCGAGGAGCACAAGATACGCTCCCCGGCCGTGAATGACACTCCTTCCCGCGATCGCCTGCCGCTCGGGCTGTTATCCGACGATCGCCGGCTCCGGTCTCGTGCTCTCCTTCTGCTCTGCCGCCGTCCCGCTCGGCTCGGGCTCCGGCGCGTCGATGATCCCCTTTTCGAGCCACTCGTACTCTCCCTTCAACACCTGCTGCGAGACCCGATAGAGTGCGGCGTCGTTGCGGCCGAAGAGATTGTCGAAGTGCGCCGCGATCCGGTCGCGCGCCTCGCGGCAGAACAGATCCGCGAGATCGACTGCGTTTGCGTCGCCCGACTTCCTCAGCATTTGCGCGCGCGCGCACGACGCGCTCATCGCGAAGAGCTCAGCGCCGATGTCCACCGCGCGGAACAGCACCATCTGTCGGCGCTCGAGCTTCGGTCCAAGCCGCACCATCGCGTGAAAGATCGAGCGTCCGAGCCTGCGCGTGTTGGTCTCGATGAAGCGGACGTGCCCGGCGAGCGGGCCGAACTCGCCGTAGCCCTGCACGTTCTTCATCCACCGCGACGTGTACCAGGTTGGATAGAACTTGGCGGAGCGCACGAACGCGGCCCACTTCTCCTTTCCGGATGCCTGCGGGTTCACGACGTCGAACGCAGTCTTGAAGTGGTGATCGACCGCCTCGCGGGCGATGAAGAGTCGCATGATCTCCGATGAGCCCTCGAAAATCAGATTGATGCGGAAGTCGCGCATCGCGCGCTCCACCGGAATCGGCGC
>JBDTXN010000061.1:0-16310 GCA_040006175.1 Gemmatimonadota bacterium
AGCGGCGCGTGTTCACGCTCATGCTGCAGCGCCAGCATCCGTGCGAGCCGAAGCGACTGGTCGCCACCGCGCTGGAGACCGACACGCTCGGCGGGCCCGTGTGGCTCGCCGTCAATCAGCTCATCTCACACGGCGGCATCGCGATGCTGCTCGATCTTCTGGATCGTGCGCCTGCGAACAACGCGACTGCAGAGGAGCTCTGGCCGCTCGTCGCAACGCCGGACAACCTGCGTCATCTGCTGCGCGAGGAGCAGATCGATCCCGCGCTGCTCGAGCGCATCTCCACGCGCATGGGACTCGACGTCGTCGAGCTGCTGCTCGATGGACTCGAGACGAGCGAAACGCGCACGATGCGACGCAAGCTGCTCGATCTCCTCGCCCGCTTCGGGAACGACGCGGGCCCGATGATCGTGCAGCGGCTCACGAACGAGGACATTCCGTGGTACGTGCAGCGAAATCTGCTCACGTTGCTCGTGCTGCTGCCCAAGGTGCCCGGGGGCTTCTCTCCTCAGTACTTCCTCACGCATTCCGATGAGCGCGTGCGGCGTGAGGCGCTCAAGCTGATGCTCCGCATGCCCGAGCACAGGCAAACGACGATCATCGCCGCGCTCAGCGATCGCGACGACGGCATCGTGAAGACCGCGATGGCGGCGGCGCTCGACGACTGCCCGAGTGCGGCGCTCCCGCTCATCATGCGCAACGTCGAGCGCAGGTCCGTGAATCCCGAGATGCGTGCGCTTGGCATTCGCGTCGTTGGCGCGGCAGCGGATCCCGCGACGCTCGAGTGGCTGCTCGGCTACGCGGTGAAGCGGACGAAGGTGTTGGGTCGCATGAAGCTCCTGCCCAAGAGTACGGAGATGCTCGCGGCACTCGCGGGACTCGCGCATGGATGGAACGACGAGCCGAACGTGAAGTCGGTGCTCGAGCGCGCACAGAAATCGAAGGACGGCGACATTCGCGCCGCTGCCCTTCCCAGACGGAGGCCGAGTGACAGATCCAATTCGCTTCCTTAACGCCTTCGGGAAGTCGCTCTCGGCAATGGCGCTGTATGCACCCTCGCATCCGGCTCGCGCGAAGTCCGCGCAGCTGGCGTTCGAGGCCGTGCAGGAGCTCCAGCGATCACAGCTCGTGCTCAAGTTCTCGTTCCTGGGCGACGAGGTCGTGTTCCAGAACCGTCAGCTTCGCGAGCTGAAGGAGTGGGAGTGGTGCGAGCGGTTCACGAAGTCCGGGATCCAGCGGATGGAGTTCGTGAGCGAGGTGATCAAGGAGGAGTTCGACGACTTCCTCTACACGATCATGGCGGAGGTGACGCCTGGGTGGCGCGATCCGCGGCACACGCAGCGCCACGAGGAATCGGAGTACACGTCGATCAAGTACGGCGCAATCGGCTTGCGCGGCGACGCGGATCAGTTCCTCACCGATCCGCTTCCGATCATCGGGATGAACTTTCCGCTCGACGAGGAAGCGGAGACGATCGGCATGATCTACGGCGAGGTCGAGGCAGGACGCCCGCTCCCCGCCGGTGAGATCGAGGCGGTCGTAGCGTCGCTGTCGGTCGCGATGCATGGCGACAGCGAGATCCTGATGCCGCTGCTCCAGCTCAAGGAATTCGACCAGTACACCACCGCGCACGCGTTGAACGTGAGCGTGCTGGTGATGGGGCTCTCCGAATTTCTGGGACTTGGTGGGCGCGACACGCGCGCAATCGGCGTGGCAGGGCTGCTGCGCGACGTCGGCATGACGAAGGTCCCGAAGGAGATCGTGTCGAAGGCAGGTCCACCGTCGGACGACGAGTGGGATGTCATCCGCCGTCATCCGGTCGAAGGCGCGCGCATCATTCTCATGAGCGAGCCGCAGCTCGATGTGGCGGCGGTGGTCGCGTACGAGCACCACATGCTCCCCGGTGGGCTAGGCTATCCGAAGCCGCACTTCGAGCGCGAGTGTCACTACGCGAGCAAGCTGGTGCAGGTGTGCGATTGCTACGACGCGCTCCGCACGCGGCGCTTCCATCGCGGCGCGTGGACGCCGGAGAGTGCGCTGCGGTATGTGGAGGACAAGGCGGGCACTGTCTTCGATGCGGACATCGCCAAGGCCTTCGTGACGATGATGCGACGGTGGGAGCGCCGGATCATCCCGCTCGAAGAGGGGCAGCCGCTCCAGGCGCGCCCCGTGGGTGAGGAGCTCCCCGTGCCGGCACACGCGTCGCTCATGACGCCGAGGGGCACCCCGATCGTTCGTACGTGATCGGGCGAAAAGTCCTTCCACGGGCGTTTTGCCCGTGACGTAGGCAGGGGGGTGGCGGTCGTATTCTGAGGGGCAGGCGACGGCCAGCCCTCATTCTCCGATCCCCTGTCCACGCCCAGTGCCCGCCCCGCAAGTCAGCACTGCCACGCCCACCGAAACGCTGAGCCGCGACATGGCCGACCTGTTGGTCGAGCTGTCAGTCGCGCTGCACAAGTATTCGATGTATCCGGATGGGCATCCGCTCCTGGAATCTGCCGTGGCGGGGCTCACGCGTCGGCTCGGGCTCGTGCTGTCGGAGCGGCAGATGATCGCGATCGCCGTCGCGCGCAATCACCTCGTGGTCGACGGCGTGAACACGGATCCGGCGCACGCCGTGACGCGTGATCTCGCGCTCAAGCTCTTTCGGCGAGAGGTCGGCGCGATACGCCTGTACGAGGGCGTGCAGGACGCCGAGCTGCAGGAGATGCTCAGGGCGATTGCGCGCGATGCGCCGCAGGTGGGAGGCGCGGAGGCTCCACGCGAGTGGCAGCACGTGCGTCTATTTCCCCTCACGTACGATCAGCTCGAGATGCAGCAGGATGACGCGGACCATGCGCCGGAGCAGCGGGTGGGCTGGGCGACGCAGCTCTGGGGAAAGCTGGCGAGCGCGTCGCTTTACACCGGCAGCGGAAGCGGCGCTGGAAGCGGTAGCGGGGATGGGGATGGGGAGGGAAGCCTCACGCCCGACACGCCGATGGATCCGCTCGCGCTGGCGAGCGCGATCGAGCGTCGCGAGCGCGATCCCGAGTTCGACAAGGGTATCCTCGCCTTTTTCGGCCAGTTCATGGACGAGATCAAGGCGAAGGGTGGGCAGGCGTCCGGAGTGCTCAAGCGGAAGGTCTCGACGCTGGTGAAGGCGCTTTCGCCCGAGACGCTGCAGCAGATTCTCAAGCGAACGAGCCCTGGAGCGCAGCGGCGGCAGTTCATGCTGAACGCGTCTCAGACGCTTGCGGCGGAGACGGTGCTCGATCTCGCGAAGGCCGTCGCCAGTGCATCGGAGCACACGATGTCCGAAGCGCTGCTGCTCTTGCTCACAAAGCTTGCCAAGCATTCGGAGAAGGGCACACCCAACCGGCGCGACAAGGCCGATACTGCGCTCCGCGAGAACATGCGCCAGCTCATCGATGACTGGGACGGAGCCGCGGCGCTGCCGGAGGAGAGCTATTGGCAGACGCTCGAGCAGCTCATCGCCGAGCCTTCGACGGATGCGCCGGCGAGCTCGGGGCAGTGGGATGTGAATGCCGAGTACATCGTGCAGATGTCCCTGGAGGTGGAGCTGTTCAGTGCGACTGCGAAGCACGCGGTCGCGGAGATGGTGAAGCAGGGACGCATCTCGGCGCTGCTGGCGATGGTGGATCAGACACCGGAGACGAACAGCGTCGTGTGGACGCTGCGCCGGCATCTCGACAATACGGGAACGATTCGGCGCCTGCTGCGCGATCGGCCGATCGACTTCGAGGTGCTGTACCGACTCGTTGCGCGTGTGGGCTTTCCCGCGGCGGGCGCGCTCCTCGATGCACTGGAGCTCGAGGATGATCGCACGGCGCGCTGGCGGCTGTTCGAGATGCTGGCGCAGCTCGGCCCGGAGGTGGGAAACGCGGTCGTCGCGCGGCTTCCGGGATCGCCGTGGTACGTGCAGCGCAATCTGCTGTTGCTCATGGCGCGGCTGGAGACGTGGCCGAAGGATTTCACCGCGCATCCCTACGCGAAGCATCCGGATCCGCGCGTGCGGCGCGAGGCCTATGCGCTGCTGCTGCGCGATCCCGCGACGCGCACCGACTCGATCGCGCTCGCGGTGGCGGACGACGACGAGCGCATCGTGCGCGCTGCGCTGAACGCGGCGCTCGAGGGTGGATGTCCGCGCGAGGCGATCAGCGTGCTCACGGAGCGGCTCGGCGAGCACTCGCTCGACGGAATGATGGCCGTGCTCGCGATCCGCGTCATCGCGCCGCTCCGGATGCCGATCGTGCTCGAAGTGCTGATCAGGTCGGCACTGTCGACAAAGCGGCGTTGGTTCTTCTGGCGGAAGCTCGCGCCGAAGAGTCAGCCGATGCTCGCTGCGCTGTCCGCGCTTGCGTGGACGTGGTCGAAAGATCCGGCAGCGATGAAGGTGCTCGCGCTCGCGGAGAGTGATCCGGATTCGGCTGTGCAGAACGCCATACGCTCGAGGGGACCGTGAGTGGGGCCGTGAGCAACCCGGTGAAGTACCTGTCGTCGCTCGCGCAGAGCCTGTCGACCATGATGCTGTATCCCCGCGAGCATCCGACGTGGGGACGCGCGGTGGATGCATCGTACCTGCATCTGGTGGAGCTGCAGAACGAGAATCCGCTGCCGCAGTTCTCGTTCATCGGCACCGACGTGATCTACGGCCAGGCGCCGATGCACGACATGAAGGAGTGGCCGTGGGCGGAGAAGCTCGCGGGCGTGGGCGTGCAGCGACTGGAGTTCGGTGTCGGCGTGGACCGGGAGGAGTACGAGGAATTTCTCGCTGACGTGCTGACGCGCATCGTGCAGAGTGGAGCGGGCGGCGCGGTGAAGGATCGGTCGTCCTACACATCGAAGCGCAACAGCATCAAGTTCGGCGCGGTCATGGTGCGCGACGAGGAGGAGGACGAGAGCGAGGATGGCGATGGCGCGGGGGGTTCGGCGGACACCGTCGCGCCTGGCCAACCGGGCGCACGGAGTGGGCTGCCGGGGAAAACCCCGAGTGCCGGCACCGCTCGTGGCGGCCGAGGCAAAGGGCGCGGACGCGGTGGCAGTGCGGAGCGCACGCCGTCCGACGATGTTGGGCTGCCCTTCGGATTGGAGGAGGAAGCGGGCGCAGTGACGTGGATGTACGAGCAGGTGTCGACCAAGGACTCGGTGCCGCTCGTGGAAGCGGACGCGGTCGTGCGTTCACTCACGGTCGCGATGAAGGGCTCGAGCTCGATGATCATCCCGCTGCTCCGGCTCAAGGCATCCGACCCGTACAACGCGATCCACTCGATCAACGTCGCCGTGCTCACGATGGCGCTCGCCGAATATCTCGGGCTCGGCAGCCGCGATGTGCACGAGTTCGGAATGGCCGCGCTGCTCCACGACCTCGGCATGGCGCGCGTTCCGCGCGAGCTGCTGCTCAAGCCCATCGAGCTCACGGTCGAAGAGCGCACGGTGATCGAGCGTCACACGATGGAAGGTGCGCGCATCATTCTCTCGAGCGACCGGCGGCAGGAGCTCGCCGCGTGCGTCGCGTACGAGCATCATCTGCGGCCGGACGGCACCGGCTATCCGAACCGGCTCTTTCGCCGCCCGACGCACTACGCGAGCAAGCTGGTACGCGTGTGCAGCGTCTACAATGCGCTGCGCATCGAGCGCGCGCACCGGCAGCCGTATCCGCCCGGGCGCGCGCTGGTGTTCATCGACGAGCGCGCGGGCCGCGAGTTCGAGACGGACATCGCGACCTCATTCACGGGGATGATGCGCCGGCTCGAGCCGCAGATCACCGAGGTCGATCGCGACATGCGGATCAAGACGCCGACCGCGCAGCACATCGCGATCCCCGACGAGGCGATTCACCACTAGCCGGGTTGCGGCAGTGGGGTCGCCTCGCGTGCAGCGTACGATTTCATCTGCGCACCGTAGCGAGTTGCGAGGCGAGAATCTCGGAGAGGGTGTCGAAGCCGGCCGTGACACCGTCCGCCATTCCGGACTTGAGCATGGCATCGCGAACTTGCTTCGATGGCGAGAGCACGTGGATGGTGAGGGTCGTCTTTCCGTCGCGCTCGACGAAGGTGACGGTGTCCAGCGCCTCGCCCTGATCGAATGGCGGGTCGAAGCGCTCGGTGCAGACGATGCGCTCGTTGCGCTCGATCTCCATGAAGGTGCCGCGAATCCCCAGCGTCGCACCCTCGGGCCCATTCCACCGGTAGCGATACTTGCCGCCCACCGTGAGATCGATCTCACATTCCTCGAACGTCCATCCGCCGAAGACCCCGAGCCAGCGGCGTACGAGCTCCGGCTTGGTGTACGCGTCGAAGACGAGATTTCGGGGCGCATCGAACACGCGCGACATCGCGATCTCGCGATCGCTCGGTGTCGTGACGGTGAGATTGCCGCTGTGTTTCATCACTGATCACCTTTGGCAGAACGGGCTTTGGATGTGATGGACTGAACCGCCCAGCTGTTGCCGTCCGGGTCCTTGAAGAAGACGTAGAACACTCCTGGGCCGAGCTCCTGCACCTCGCTCACTTCGACGCCGCGCTCCACGAGCTGCGCGCGCGCGGCGTGAATGTCGGGTACGACCAGGTGCAGCCCCTGCACGGAGCCCGGCGCGGTTTTCACTACGCCCACGCCGATGCAGATCGAACAGGCGGAACCTGGCGGTGTGAGCTGCACGACCCGGAACTGCGGGCCGGGCGACACATCGTGATCGAGCGTGAAGCCGAGCTTCTCCGTGTAGAACTGTTTCGCGGTGTCGACGTTCGACACCGGTATGGGAACGAGCTCGAGCTTCCAGTCCATGGGCATCGACTATCTCCTCTTTCGCTTCGTGCGCGTGGGTTGTTTTGGGGTGGCCTTGAGCTCTTCGAGCAGATCGTCCAGTCGCAGGAAGTTCTGCTCCCACAGCTCGCGATAGCGCTCGAGCCATTCGGTGGCTTCGGCAAGCGGCTGCGCCTCGATGCGACGCGGCCGGCGCTGCGCGGCGGTGCTGTGCGAGACGAGACCGGCGCGCTCGAGCACCTTGAGGTGCTTGGAGATCGCGGGCTGGCTCATGGCGAACGGCTTGGCGAGCTCGGCTACCGAAGCCTCGCCCGACGCCAGCCGCGCGAGGATCGCGCGCCGGGTGGGATCCGCGAGTGCGGCGAAGGTGGCATCGAGTCGCGAGGGGATCATCTCTCCATAACCGTGTGGTTGCATAACTGATAGGTTATATTATGATCCACGACTCGTCAACCCCTCTTTTCAGCCGATTGCGTCTGCGTGTGCAAGTCCGCGACCCGGTGGCGTCTCATCCTCGACCCAGAGGAGACTACCAATGCGCGCCCCGGCTCTGTTCGCCCTGCACCTCGCCTTTCCTGCGGCACTACTCGCCCAGGGATGGATCATCCCGCGTCCGCCCATCTCACCGCCCATCTGCCGCGAGGTGTGCATCGTCCCGCCCGTGGCGGCGCTCGAGCGCACCGCCAGCAACGTGCGCGCGACGCTCGCCGACCACGTGCTCCGCTACGAGGTGGAGGAGACGTTTCGCAATCGCGGCGCGACCGTGCAGGAGGCGGATTACATGTATCCGCTTCCCGCAGGCGCCGCGTTCCAGGAGCTCCAGCTCTCGATCAACGGGCAGCTCGTGAGCGGGGAGATCATGGATGCGGGGCGTGCGCGATCGACATACGAGGAGATCGTGCGTCGGCAGCGCGATCCCGCGCTCGTCGAGTGGATGGGGTACGGATTGCTGCGCGCGCGCATCTTCCCCATCAACCCGGGAGAGGAGAAGCGCGTCGTGCTTCGCTTCCAGGTGATCGCGCCGCGCGAAGGTGACGCCATTCGCGTCGACTATCAGCGTGGCAGCGGGCGCACACTCACCGCGGGATCGCACGACACCCGGGAGTCTTCCTTCACGCTGCGCTACCCGAAGGTCGGCCGGTGCAACGCGTACTCGCCCACGCAGGATCTGCAGTCGCGCTCGAGCTTCGGCTCGCAGTGCGTGGTCGACGTGGGCGGTGAAGGTGCCGCCGTCACGATCCTGATCCCCGCTCCCCGTACGGACCGCGCCGCGATCTCCGTGCTCGCGAACGCCCCGGGCTCGGAAAATGGCTTCGCGCTCATCACGCTCTCACCACCGTCCGGGGAAACGGCCGCAGTTCCCCGCGACATCACCTTCGTGCTCGATGTGTCCGGCTCGATGAGCGGTCGCAAGATGGAACAGGCGCGCGCAGCAGGGAAACAGCTCCTCGGCACGCTCACGCGCAACGATCGATTCCGCATGATCGACTTCTCGAGCGACGTGCGCACCTTTCGCGATGACTTCGTGGACGCGACGCCAGCGAACATCGAAGCGGCGAGAAAGTATCTCGACGAGCTCCAGGCGAATGGCGGCACCAATATCGACGGTGCGCTCGATCTCGCGCTCACGCCCTCGCATTTCGTTCGCGAAGGCGACGACGATGAGTACGCGCATCGGCAATCGCGCCAGACCGGCGAGCGTCTGTCGCTCGTCCTGTTCGTGACCGATGGCGAGCCTACGGTCGGTGAGCGTGAGCCGGCGGCCATCGCAGCACACGCCGCGCGACTTGGTGGTGCTCAGCGCGTCTTCACATTTGGCTTGGGCGCCGACGTGAACGCCCAGCTCATCGAGCAGCTCGCGCTCGAGGGGCACGGCACTGCGCAGTTCGTGCGCCCCGACGAGGATGTCGAGCGCGCGGTGGGGCTCGTCGCGTCGCGGCTCACGAGCCCGATCGCGAGCGATCTGCGCGTGACGGTGCAGTGCAGCGGTGGTGGCGAGTGCGTTCGCCTTCTGCACGCGCTCCCGGAAGGACCCGTCGACCTCTTCGCCGGCCAGGACCTCGTGCTGCTGTCGCGCTTCAGTGGGAGCGGGCACGCCCGGCTGATGTTCGATGGGCGGAGCAGCTCCGGCCCCGTTCACTGGGAATCCGTCGTGGACTTCCCCGACCACGATCGCGACAACGCCTTCGTTCCGCGCCTGTGGGCCACGCGTCGCATCGGGTGGCTGAGCGCCGAGCGTCGCCAGCACGGGCCGTCGCCCGAGGTGGACGATGAGCTCCGCACGCTCGGCGAGCGCTATGGCATTCCCACGGAGCTCACGTCATATCTGGTTCAGGAACAATCGCAGCTCAGCGCCAACGGAATACCGGCGTCCCCGAACGCACCGGTGGCACGCTTCGAGGCCGCTCGTGCCGCCACCGAGCAGCGCGATGCGAAGTCGGTGGGCTCGCTGGACAAGGCGATGCAGCGGAGCCAGATCGTCATCACGGGACAGGGAACGACGAGCGCCGTCGACAAGCTGGGCGTTCCCGTATTGGAAGATCGCGTCGATGCGGTGAAGCGCGCAGGTGATCATGTCTTCGCGCATCACAAGGACCGCTGGACCGACGTCCGGTTCAAGGAGGACGTCAGGATCGTGAAGATCAAGCCGTTCTCTCGTGCCTATTTCGCAGTGCTCGACGCCATTCCGGATCTGCGGGCGGCATTCGCTGTAGGAGATAAGGTGCTCGTTTCCGGGAAACACATTGCGGTCGAGGTGAGCCCCGATGGTGCCGACACACTCGGCGCCGGGGAGCTGCGATCGCTCAAGGAGCAGTGGTAGCCGCGTGCACGACGTCGACCGTCTCTTTCGCCTCTACAACGAGATGCTCGTGCGGTATCTGACGCGCAGGCTCGGCGACCGCGACTGGGCGGAAGAGGTCGCGCAGGAGACGTTCGTGCGCGCGCTCCGGCAGGAGACGATGACCAACGAGCGCGCGTGGCTCTTCACCGTGGCGAACAATCTCGTGCGTGACGAAGCGCGGAAGGATTCGCGGAGACGAAGGCATCTCACGATGCTCTACGAGGAGGAGAAGGGGCGCTCCGTGGAACCGGCAGAGACAGCCATGGAGCGTGCACAGGACGCGGCGATGGCGCGTGCGGCACTCGATGGATTGGTGGAGCGTGACCGGCTCGCGCTGTTGATGAAGGAAGAAGGGTTGGATTATTCGGAGATCGCGTCCGCGCTCGGGATGTCCGTGGGTTCGATAGGAACCACGCTCTCCCGGGCACGGCGTCGGCTCGTAGAGGGGCACGAGCGTTTGCAGCAGGAGCAGCAGAGGAGGGAAGGCAATGCAGCATCTTGACGAGGGGACGATTCATGCGTGGCTCGATGGAGAGCTCCCTTCTCCGGAACGCGAGGAAGTGGAGGCGCATGTGGCGACGTGTGAGCGTTGCGCTGCGGCAGTGGCCGAAGGGCGCGGATTCATCGCGGCATCGTCGCGCATATTGACCGCTCTCGACACGGTTCCGGGTGACGTGCTTCCCGCAGCATCGACGGGAACATCGCCCGCACCGGCAACTGTGCGCCGCCGCTTTGTCGCATCGCGCGCCTGGATGGCGGCGGCCGCGGTGCTGGTGTTGAGCACCGTCACCGTGCTCGCGACTCGCCCGGGCTCCGAGTCGGCACGGCTGCAGGTTGCTGCGGCGCCGTCACCTCACAGGGAGGTCGCGCAAGCCGTGACATCGCCAGAAGAGCAGGCAGCGACAGACAAGCTGGAAGAAGCACCGCAGGCCGCGAGCTCGGTCGCAACGGGAGCGTCCAACAATTCGGTCACCGCAAACGCTCCGGCCATGTCGCCATCGCGCGCAGCCGCTCCGGCTCAGGCGCCAAAGCCCGTCGATCAAACCGAGCGCTTGAAGTCGCGCCTCGAGGCGGAGCGGAAAACGACGCTCGCGAGGCCTGACAACGGTGCGCCGCGGGTGATGGCCGACGCGGTGTCGCCGGCGCGTGACTCCGGGCCGGCGGCATCGGCCACGCGATTTTCAAAAGAGCCGGCGACTCCACCGGCGGCACCGGCCGACGAGAAAGTCGCCGCCAAAAATCTCGGAGCCGTCACCTCCCTCGACGATTCGATGGCTGAGCGTCGCAGCGCGATCAACGCGAGAGATGTCCCGATCAGCGGCCGCGTGACGAATGAGGCCGGTAGTCCGGTGGCGTCTGCAAGCGTCAGCGTCCAGGGGATGCCCGTTGCTACGCTCACGCACGATGATGGCAGTTACTCGCTGATGGTTCCGGCGGCGCGCGCGAATGGAAAAACCATGTCGCTGGTCGCCCGCCTCATTGGCTACAAGGCTGCACTCGTTCCGATCGCGCCCGCCAACGAGCCGATCACTCAGGATATCGTGCTCCGCTCGAACCCGACGGCGCTCGGGCAAGTCGTCATCACGGGCGCGGGCACCACCAGCCCCACGGAAAAGCTCGGCACCCCCGCCGGGTCGGTGGAGGCGCCGCGGCTCCTGTGGACGAGGACGAGCACCCACGGCGCGGACACGGTCGAGACCACCATTTACTCGGTGCGCGATGGCACCGTCACCCTGATCGAGCGATCGTCGGACCGGGGCGATCTTCGCCTGCAGGAGAGTGTCGCGGAGTCGAGCGACCAGCCGCTCGCAAAAGCGCGGGCGGACGCGCGCATCAACAGCATCACATGGACCGACTCATCGGGCCACACCCGCACGCTCCGCAGCACGCTGTCGCGCGAGGATCTCGAGCGCGTCCGCATCGCCTTGTTCGGGGCTAAGCCGTAGCCCGCTCCGCTTCCTCTTCGGCTTCACCCTCGCTCGCGTCCTCATCGCGGAGCGCGCGGAGCACCGTGCCCCCCGCCGCCAACGCGCCGAGCAGGATGAAGAGGTAGAAGGTGTAGAAGCGCCACCAGACGAGCGCTGCGCCGAAGATGCGCGCGGGAATGGTGCCTCCCAGCGCGGCCCGGAATCCCACTTCGATTGCGCCGCCCCCGCCGGGGAGCGGAGAGACGGCGCTCCCCCACATCAGCGCGACGGGCCAGAGCACGAGCGGCGCGAGCGGTACGTGCGTCTCGCCGAGCGAGTAGACCACTGCGGGCAGGATCGCGACCCGCAGCGCGATGTGCACGATCGACGCGAGCAGCGCGAGCGCCGTCATTCCAAGCCGCATGTTCCGGATGCCGCTGATCGCCGAACGAAGTGTGGCGAGCGCGTGCTGCACTTTGCGCCAGCGCGCGCCGCGGAGCTTGAGCCGCAGCGCCCACTTGGGCGGCGGGCCGGTGGTGCCGTACTTCGCGGAGAGCACCCAGCCGAGCGCGCCCGTGCCGAGCACGAAGATCGCGTAGAGTCCGACGGCGCCGATCACGCCGATCAGCGTGGATCCAGCGTTGCGGAAGAGCAGAAAGAGCGCGACCGCCACGAGCGCCAGCGAGATCATCTCGAGGAAGAGCTCCGCGTAGATCACGAGAAGGATATGTGCCGGCCGCATGCCGTCTTCGGTCATGATGAGATAGCGCGCCGGCTCCGCGCCCGACTTGTTCGGCGTGATCGCTGCGCCGAAATCGCCTCCGGCGCTCGCGCGCAGGGCGAGGCGGTACGACATCGGAATGCGCATCGCGATCGCGCTCAGCCACACCTTCGCACCACGCGCGAGGAGCTCCGCGAGCGCGATGGACAGGAGCATGAGGTGCGGGCCGAGATCCATCGAGACGGCGGCGTGCTGCTTCGGCCACGACGCGACAATGATGTAGAGCGACACGCCGATCGCCGCCACGAAGGAGACGATCGCGAAGATCCAGCGCTTGACGCTCACGGCTGCCCCGTCAAATCGCTACTCGCACTCCCATCGTACCGTAACGGAAAGATCGGAGCCGTGTCGCCGTCCGACTCCGACGCGCGAGAAATGACTCGCGGCGAGCGAGCCGGTGCGGCCCACGGGATCGGTGATCGTCGCGGTGCCGTTCCCGTCGCCATAGGTCTGGCTGTTCACCACGAACTGCAGATTGGAGATGCGCGGTCCGGGGTGCTTGCCGACCACTCCGCTCCTCACCGGGATCGTTCCCTCGGATGGCTTGACGATCTCGAACGAGACCTGCGCCTCGCGCGCGAACGCCTCCACTTTGGTGGTCGGCGAGCGGTTGTCGCCGCCGTACGTGCACGAGGCACGACCCGCGAGCTTCCCATCGAAGTGCTGCTTGCCCGTGACGGTCATCGACACGGCCGTGCCGGTCGGCGCGCGAGAGATTGCGCTCGCGGCGGCCGTGGCTGCGGAGTCGCTCACCGTGTCGGCCTTCGCGGTCTGCGACTTGTTGTTCCCGCACGCGAGCGCGATGAGCGCAGGAGCGAGCACCAGCGCGGCGCGGGTGCGCATTACGGTGCGGCCTTACGGGTGGGAATGGTGAGAATCTCGACGCGGTCCTTCGTGAGCAGGGGGACGGCGATGTGCATGCGACGCGTGTCGATCCCGATGTCGGCAGGGCTCGCGAGATTGCGAATGTCGCTGCGCACGTTGCCCTCGCGGATCGAGATGGTCGAGTCGGCCCAGCTCGTGACGACCAGCCGTCTGTCTGCGAGCATCTCGACGCCGTCGTACTGGCCGGAGCCGTAGCCGATGATCGTCGGTTCGGGCGTGCCCGGCCGCCACGCGAGAATCTGCGGCACTTTGTCGAACGGGACGATGATGAAGCGCTTTCCCGTAGCGTCCCACGTGATGCCGTTCGGCCAGTGGAGCGAGTCCGAGGCGAGCGCGATGGTGGCGTGGTGCGCAGCATCGATGCGAAAGATGCGATCGGCACCTGCGACGTGCGCCATCGCGTCGCCATTCGGCTTCATCCCTGTGTCCGTCACGTAGATCGCGCCATCGCCGCCGACACAGACGTCGTTGAGAAAGACCGCCTTGAACGACGTGAGATCCACGTTCGCGACGACCGCACCGGTGCGCACGTTGAAGGCGCGCACCGCGTCGATGTCCGCCACCCATAGCGTGTCGCCGACGAGGGCGAGCCCCTTCGGCGCGTTCAGCGTGACGCCGTTCCTGCCCCCCGCGATCAGCTCGAGCGAGTCGATCGTGCCGTCCGGTTTCACGCGCGAGATGAAGCCGTTGTTGTCCTTCGCGAGAGGGCTGCCGTTGATGTTGGAGACGTAGAACACGTCGCCGGCCGAGTCGTAGCGCACCGATTCCGGCGTCTTGAATCCATTCACGGTGGCCGTGCGCCCGGGCGCGGTGCTGTCGATCACCGGCGCTTTCGGCGCAGCGTTTGGCTTCTCCTGCTCTCCCTTGCATGCAACCGCGCCGAGCACGAGCGTCGTCGCGAGTGCGCACCAGCCGTTCCGAACGAGTACCGTCGTCACACGTTCCACCCTTTTCCTGGAGTCGAACGGAAGTAGGGGCGTACGCGCGTGAGAGTCAAGCGTCGGCCACCGGCTCTACTGTTCATCGCCTGCGCCAGTAATACATTCACGGCACGCACGATCCACGACGCCTACAACCGTGTGAGAGGAAGGTCAGAATGAGTTTCAGAAGAGTCGCAAGGAACACGTGGATTACGTTGGCGTGCGTGTCGCTGCTCGTCACCGGTGCGAGTGCACAACGCGGGGCGTCGCGAGGCTATCTCTTCATCGTCGGCGGGGGACCGCAGTCCGACGCCATGGTGCAGCGCTTTGTGGAGCTGGCGGGCGGGAAGAAGGCGAAGATCGTCGTCTTCGCGATGGCGAGCTCCGATGGAAAGGCGAGCGGCGAGGAAAAAGCCGAAGATCTCAGAAAGCTGGGCGCGGAGGCGCATGCCTATTACATCGATCACGACGAGGCAAATACGGATTCGATGCAGAAGAACATGCAGGGTGTGACTGGCGTCTGGTTCGGCGGCGGCGATCAGGTGCTGCTCACGAAGGCGCTGTGGGGCACTCGTGTCGAGAAGGCGATTCATGAACGCTATCGTGTGGGCGCGGTGGTGGGCGGCACGTCTGCCGGCGCGGCAGTGATGTCAAATCCAATGTTGACGGGCGAGGAACGACACCCGGGCGGCGTACGTCCGCCATCGGACACGACCGAGCACTACATGACGATCGCGCGCGACAACACGGAGCTCGTGCAGGGCTTCGGCCTCATCCAGAGCGCACTCATCGATCAACACTTCGTGCGCCGCCGCCGCCACAACCGCTTCATGAGCGCGGTGCTCGACACACCGGCGCACCTTGGCGTCGGCATCGACGAGTCGACGGCGCTTATCGTACACCCCGACGGGCACTGGAGCGTGATGGGTGAGAGCGCGGCATCGATCTACGACGCACGGCACGCGCGGATCACTTTGGCCCGCGCTCCGGTGCTCGGTGAATCCGGGCTAATATTGAATGTGCTGCCAGCGGGCAGCAGTTACTATCCCGCCACCGGCAAGGTGGTGCTTCCGCACTGAGCGGAGGCAGTCCCCGACTTCACTACAATGACGTCGACATCCGATCAGAAGGCCGAGGCACTCAGCTATCCCATCGGGCGCTTCGTGGTTCCCACCGCGATCACCGATACCGATCGCGCGCGATACATCGAGGAGATCGCTGCGGCACCCGCGGCCATGCGCGCGGCAGTGCAGGGGCTGAGCGAGGCAAAGCTGAACACACCGTACCGCCCGGGCGGGTGGACGATCCGGCAGCTCGTGCACCACGTTCCGGACAGTCACGTGAACGCGTACATCCGGATGAAGCTCGCCCTCACGGAGAACGAGCCGCGCATCACGCCGTATATGGAAGATCTATGGGCGCAGCTGCCGGATTCGCGCGACGTACCTATTGAAACGTCGCTCGTGATGCTGGAATCCGTGCAGGAACGGTGGGTGGCGCTGATGCGAGCGATGGCCGACGCGCAGTGGCAGCGCGCCTACACGCATCCGGAAATGGGTCGGTATCCTCTCGATCGCCAGGCCGCGCTCTACGCGTGGCACGGCAAGCATCACGTGGCGCACATCACGCGCGCCACGTGACGCTTTGGCGCGCTACGGAGCGCGTCGAGTCCCGCCCTTGATCAGACGAATCAGAAAGATCAGAACGATTGCGCCGATGAACGCGACGATAATCGTGCCCGTCATTCCGCCTCCTGCAGACACGCCGAGTGCGGAGAACAGCCAGCCGCCGATAAACGCGCCAACGATACCGATGACGATGTCACCGAGGATGCCGTAGCCGACTCCACCCACGACCAGCGATGCGAGCACGCCGGCAATGAGTCCGACTACAATCCACCACAGGATGTAGGAACCACTCATGTAATGCCTCCAGAAGGCTTGAGGGTAGCGAACGAGAGCAGGGCAACTCGCGTGCCCCGTCGCAGCAACCGCCGACCGCGCTCTAATCTGGAGAGGCCATCCCCATGGCGTGGTAGCCTTTATCCACGTACACCACGCTCCCGGTGATACCACTCGCGAGCGGGCTGGCGAGGAACGCGGCCGCCTGGCCCACCTCGGGGGCGATGAGTGGCACCGTGAGCGGCGCGTTGGCCGCCACGTAGCCGACCATCTTCTCGATGATGCCGATCGCGCTCGCGGCGCGCGAGGCGA
>JBDTXN010000062.1:0-16096 GCA_040006175.1 Gemmatimonadota bacterium
AGTAGATGCACTTGAACACGCAGCCGCGCTTCGTCTGGATCGGCACCGTGCCGCCACGTCGCTCGTAGCGCTTGAGATCGAGCCAGCGATGCATGTGCACGGGCGGAAGCGAGTCGAGGGCGCCGTCGCCGCCCGGAGGCGTGAGCACCCGCCGTCCATCCACGCGGCGCACGACGCCGGGAATCGGCCCCGGCACACGTCCCGCCGCGAGCTCCGCGATGAGCGCGGGCGTCGCGCGCTCGCCGTCGCCCGCCACCGCGTGCTCGACGCCCAGCTCGTCCGACAGAGCCTCGGGTGCGACGCCGAACGCGGCGCCTCCCGCGATCACCTGCGCGTGCGGCGCGCTCTCGCGCAGGGTGGCGAGCAGCGATGCAGCAGCGGGCGTGTAGTGCTGCAGCGCGACCAGATCGCTGTTGTCGATGTTCCGTACGGAAAGGCCAATGACGTCGGGCGCGAATGCCTTCGCGCTTTCACGAGCGGTGCGATGCGGATCGCGCGCGAAGCACAGATCGAGCACGCGCACCTCGTGTCCTGCATGCTCGAGCGCGGAGGCAACACACGCCACGCCGTTCGGAACGACGGGCATCGGCTGCCGCTCGCGATTCGCGCTCACGAGCAACACGCGCGGGCGTGTGCTCACGATCTTCTCAGGAAAGCAGCGCGTACGTGCAGAGCGACACGAGCGATCCCACCAGTGTGCACACGGCGTTGACGCCGTCGTTGTCCAGCCATCCCAATCCCCCCGCGCGCTCCGTGTGCGCGCCGCAGTCGTGTTCCATTCGCTCCGTCGCGCTTTTGCACCGTGGGCAGAAGCGACGCGATTGCCAGAGCGCTCCGCTCAACGAGTCCACGAGCGCGCCAGCAACTCCGCCGAGTGATACAGCGATGGCGATGTACACGTTCCGATGCAGCAACCACGCCGCAACGGATATGAATAGCGCTCCAGTGACCGTCGCCGCGAGCCCCATTGCGCTCACCCCGCCTGACGTGCCCGTCGGCACGCGTTTCCACGTCGTGATCATGCGTGGACAAGCAGTCGACAACATGCCGATTTCGGTGCCCCACGTATCCGCCGCCGAGGACGCGAGCGCTCCCGCGCCCGCGGCGAGCCAAACGCTCGCGGGATGAATCAGCTGGAGAAACGCGACAAACGTGAACACGGCGCCGTTCGCGAGCACCTGCGCCGCGTCGCGCGCGCCGCCCTTTTCGACGATCGCGCCGCTGCGCTGCCCCTTGATCGACGCGCCTGCTCGACTCAGCGCCGAGGACGATATGAAATAGACGATGAGCAGCGCACCCCACGCCCAACCAGCGGCGATCGCGACCACACCCACGAAAAAGGCCGCTGCGGCGCCGGAGCGGCTCAGCGACCCGGCGCGCCACGCGGCGGCGGCGAACGCGGCTGCGACCAGCGCGCCAGCCGCGACCCGCGTGATCACTCCTGCGAGCGAGCGACCTCTTCGTTCATCAGCGCCGTCAGAATCTTCCGCCGCAGCGCCGGCGGCGCACGCTCGATGATCACACGCTTCTCGATGAAGCGCAGAAATACGCGTTCGTACTCGAAATGCGGAAAGCACCCGCGGCATTCGGCGAGGTGCGTGCGGATCTGCTCATCCACATCAGGGGTGAGCTCACCGTCGAGAAACTCGTAGAGCTTCTCCATCGTGCGTTGGCAGGGCGATTGGTCGCCCGAGGAACAATTAGTCATAGCCCGTGCAGAATACTGGAGCGCGCGTGGCGCGTATCAAGTCGCGGAGCAAATTCCGGTTGCGGAAACGCCTCCGGCTGCTGTGAAATGAAGCCCCGGCGGAGCGTCCAGGTTCCCGGTAGGCTTCTTGAAGGGACTCTTCCCGGACATTAGCTTCTTGCCAGCCCTCCGTCGCCCTCTCCCAACACATGTCCACGACCGTCGACGCGCTCCTCCCGCTAAGCTTTCTCGAGGCGGTGCGCAACGTCGATAGCCCCGATGGCGATCTTGACGCGGAGTTCGTTCCCGAGCTCCGCAACAAACGCCTCGGTCTGAGTGATACGGTGTACGCGCAGATCAAGCGCTACACGGATGCCGCGCGTCGCAAGGAACGACCGGTATTCGACGAGGCCGTGGGGCTGGCCCGCCTCATCGGCCGTCGTCCCGACGCCGAGGCCGTGTTTCGCGCGGCCGGCCGCTATCTGGCCATGCAAACGTACCTGAGCATTCCTGCAGCGACGCGGCAGATGATCACCGTGCTGCCCTCGATTCTGTCGCGGCCGATCGCGCTCCGGCACGTCCAGCGAATTGCCTCGCGTTTCCTGAATGGAAAGGTTCGTCGCAGCGGCTCGTACCTCACGCTCGAGGTCACGCGCTCGGCAACCCTCGACAGCGCGCCCCGCGGTGCAGGGTGCGCCTACTACGAGGCGGTGCTGCAGGAGCTTCTGCGGCTCCTCGGCGCGAGCGGCGGCGCGGTGGATCACGTGCGCTGCGCGGGGAAGGGCGAAGGATTGTGCGAGTGGCGCGCCGAGTGGCGCTCGATAGGCAACTGAGGGGTAGGAGACACATGCTGAGTCCCGAAACACTTCCCAACCTGCAGCGGGCGCTCGCCGAGGCGAACGTCGATGGCTGGCTGCTCTTCGACTTCCAGGGGGCGAATCCAATTGCGGCGGGGGCAATTGGGCTCGAGGGCTTCGTCACCCGTCGTGTGTTCGCTTTCATACCGAAAGAAGGCGCGCCGGTGGCGGTGATGCACGACATCGAGCAGGGGGCCTGGCACCGGTGGCCGCAGGAGTGGAAGCGCGTGCGCTACGGCAGCTGGAAGGTGCTCGAGCAGACACTCCACTCGCTGGTGGACGGCAAGCGGGTCGCGATGGAGTACTCGCCGGGAGACGCGGTGCCGTATCTCGATCGTGTTCCGGGTGGAGTGCTCGAGATGGTGCGCGCGGCGGGGGCGGAGATCGTCTCGTCGGGCGCGCTCGTGTCTCGTTTCTACGCACTGTGGACCGACGAGCAGCTCGAGTCGCACAAGCGAGCAGCGAGGTTCGTCGCCGCGACGGCGCGGGCGGCCTTCGAGGAAGCGGGGAAGCGGAGCCGCACGGACAATCCGATCACCGAGTACGAACTGCAGCAGTGGATAGTGAAGCGATTCCGGGATGCGGGGCTCGAGTTCGATCACGACCCGATCGTCGCCGCGAACGACAGCGCTGCGAGTCCGCACTATTCGCCGTCGGAAGACAACCCGCGTCCGATTCGTCGCGGCGATCTGCTGCTCATCGATCTCTGGGCCCGCGAGCACGAGGGGATTTACGCCGACCAGACGTGGATGGCATCGATTGGAGAGCCGACGCCGCGCATGCTCGAGGTGTGGACGGCGGTGCGCGACGCGCGTGACGCTGCGATCGCGCTGCTGCGCGAAAGAATTCCCAGTGGCAAGGCGGTGCGCGGCGCCGAGGTGGATGATGCCGCGCGGAACGTGCTAACGGCGCGTGGCTTCGGCGCCGAGTTCACGCATCGCACGGGACATTCGATCGACTCGCGCCAGCTCCACGGCGCGGGCCCACAGATCGACAACTTCGAGTCCCGGGAGGTGCGCGAGCTCATTCCGGGGCTCGGGTTTTCGATCGAGCCGGGCGCGTATCTCAGCGGTGAGCTTGGCGTGCGCGCCGAGGTGAATGCGTTCATCGCACCGGGCGAGGTGATCATCACGCCCGAGGATTACCAGCGCGATTTGATCGTGGTGTAGTGCGATCATGAGAGCAGCGACGTTGGTGCGCTCGTGTGTGGCGCTGGCATTTGCGTTCGGGAGAATGGCGAGCGCGCAGAGCAAGGCTCCGGCATCGGCGGGAGAGACGGCGGCGATCACGGCGCTCGTTCACCGCTTCTATGGCGACTCGCTCCTCCCGGATCGCAACAGCATCCTCACGGTGCGCTTCGCCAAAATGCTCGACACCACGCCCGCCCCCGGCGCGATGCTCCCGAGGGGGACGCGACTCGCGATTCGCGAGATCCAGCGCGACTCGACTCACGCCATCTACGAGACGGAGAGCGGGCCGGAGAAGCGGTTCGCCGACTGGTACACGTATCTCGTGCGGGAGTCCGGCAAGTGGAAGATCGACAACGTGCGAATATTCGAGCTGCCGCCCGCACACTATCTCATCCTCGATTCACTCGAGGCGAAGAAGAGCCTTCCCGACTCGATCGCGTTCGTGCGCGACCGAATGCATCTCTCCTCGTCCACCAACGCGGCGCTGAAGGCGAACTTCGCAGCGAACAAGGCAGCCATTCTGAACTTTGCGTCCCTCTTCGAATCGCACGCGACGCTGAACGCGCTCGACGAGAGCGGCGCGACGTTTCCCGAGAAGGCGCTGCCGAATAGCGAAACGAAAGCGCTGACCGCGCAGATGCACGCTCTGAAGCTTGGCGCGGCGCTGCGCAAACAGAGCGAGCGGCAGTGTGTTCGCTACAAGATCGGCGGCATCGAGGAGACGACGGTCGGCTACATGCATTTTGGCGCTTCCTGTACGCTGCCGAACATTGGCACGGAGGATGTGATGTACATGGAGCGCGTCGCGCCCGACTGGTACGTCTACCGGACGGGCTGATCGGGACGCAACCGCTGCTGACGATGGGTTTCAAAGGTGCCATGAAGCCGGAAGTTGCGCAGGCTACGCCGTAAGGCTCAGCCCCGCCGCGCGGTGCAGGCGCGAATACAATCCGCCGCTCGCGATCAGGCGTTCGTGGTTGCCCTCCTCCACGATCATGCCGCCCTCGAGCACGATCACCCGGTCCGCGCGACGCACGGTGCTGAGCCGGTGCGCGATGATCAGCGTCGACCGCCCTCGCAGTAGCTCTTCCATCGCCTCCTCGACGAGGCGTTCGCTCTCGGTGTCGAGGCTCGACGTCGCCTCGTCGAGAATGACGACGGTCGGATTCTTGAGGAACACGCGCGCGAGCGCGATGCGCTGGCGCTGCCCGCCGGAGAGCTTCACGCCGCGCTCGCCCACGCGCGTGTTCATGCGCTCGGGCAGTCGCTCGATGAACTCCATTGCGTGCGCGGCGCGCGCAGCTGCCTCGATGTCCGTATCGGACGCGCCGGCGCGCGCGTAAGCGATGTTGTCGCGCACGGTGCCGCTGAACAGCGCGGGCTCCTGCGGCACAATGCCGATCGCCCCGCGCAGCTCTGCCAGCGAGAGCGCGCGCACGTCCACGCCGTCGAGCGACACGCTGCCGTGCTGCACGTCCCAGAATCGCGGAAGCAGCGACGCGATCGTCGTCTTTCCTGCGCCGGACGGACCGACGAGAGCAACCACCTCGCCGGGGGCGATCGCGAACGTCACGTCGTGCAGCACGTCCGGGAGCTCGCTGCCGTACCGGAACGTGACGCCCGTCAGTCCCACCTCGCCGCGCACGGGCTTAGGTAGCGTCGTGATCACCAGCGGATCCGCGATCGTCGGCTTCGTCTCGAGCAGGTCGAACACGCGCCGCGCCGCGCCGATCGCCTCCTGGTACGCGCCAAAGAGCTGGCCGAGCGCGCCGACCGCCGCCGCGACGAAGAACGCATAGAAGAGGAACTCGACGAGCGAGCCGCCCGTGAGCGCGTGCGCGAGCACGAGGCGGCCGCCCTGCCACAGGACTGCGGCGACGCCGGCGAAGCCCGCGAAGGTGATCACGCCGAAGAACACGCCGCGCACGAGCGCACGGCGAATCGCTGCATCCACGACAACGGCCAGCTGCGCATCGTAGCGCGCGCTCTCCGCGCCCTCGCGCGTGAAGCTCTGCACGGTGCGAATCTGCGAGAAGGCTTCATCTGCCGTGCCCATGGCATCGGCAACGCGGTCCTGCACGACGGTGCTCGCCTTCCGCATCGCGCGCCCGAAGATGAATGCTGCGCCGACCACGACCGGCACGACCGCCAGCGTCGTCACCGTGAGACGCGGATGCGTGATCGTCAGCATCGCGATGCCGCCGATGAGATACACGAGCTGTCGAAGGAGCTCCGTCGACTGATACGTCATCACGCTCTGCAGCAGCGTGAGATCCGTGCTCAGACGGCTCGTTAGCTCGCCTGTGCGCTGCTCCGCGAAGAAGCCCGGCGACAGCCGCACCAGATGCGCGAAGAGCTCACTGCGCAGCCTCGCGATCACCTTTTCCGCCACGGCCGTGATGAGCCACACCTGTACGAAGCTCAACACACCTTGCACGGCGAAGATCAGCACGAGCAGGAGCGCGAGCTCGTTGAGCAGCGTCCCGTTTTCCTTCACGAAGGCCGCATCGAGCAGCTCGCGCACGACCAGCGGAAACGCGAGGCCGATCGCGGAGCTGAGGAGCAGCGCCAGCGCCCCTATTGCAAGCGACGTCTTGTGCGACTTGAGCCGCGCCAGGAGCGGGCGCAGGGGAGTGGGGGAGGGCAGCGTTCGCCGCGCGGGCTCCGGCGCGGCCGCTGCCGTCAGCGTGGCTTCGCCGTCAGCCAACTTCGTACCACACTGATAGCAGGCTCGATGCGCTGTCTGCGCCGTACCACGTCCTCGAGTCGCGTGATCAGCGCGTTCGCGCTCACCACACTCTCCTCGGGCCCGGTAGACCAGTTGCCCGAGTGCCACTCGCGCACGCGGACCCCCGCGGGATCGCGCGCGAGCAGGAGCACGTGATCCTTGGTGCCCCTGTCGCTTACAATGTGGACCGCGAGCTCTCCCGTCTCCATCTCATCCGCCACTCGCGCGCTCGGCATCAACGCGCGACGATGCGGTCGATCACCATCGCCGCGAAGAGAAGCGCGAGATAGAGCAATGAGAACTTGTAGAGCCACCACGCCGGCGCGTTCCACGCCGGTGTGCGCAGCACCTGGATCACGCCCACGAGCAGTATCACGTCGAGTGCGACGGCCGAAATCACGTAGAAAAGGCCGAACGCGCCGAAGAGCGCGGGCAGGAGCGTCAGCACGATGAGGATGAGCGTGTACCACAGCATGTTCCACATCGTCTCGCGCTCGCCCCACACGAGCGGCGCCATCGGCACGCCGGCCCGCTTGTAGTCCACCTGCTTGTTGAGCGCGAGAGCCCAAAAATGCGGAGGCGTCCAGTAGAATACGATGAGGAACAGATAAACTGCCGCGAGGTCGACGTGGCCCGTCGCAGCCGCCCAGCCCACCAGGGGCGGAAAGGCTCCGGCGGCACCGCCGATCACGATATTTTGCGGCGTGCGTCGCTTGAGCCATCGCGTGTAGATGAAGACGTAAAAGTAGAATCCGGCAAGCGCGAGAGCCGCACTGGGGAGATTCACCTCCATGGCGAACACGGCGGTCGCGGACGTCGCGAGCAGGATGCCGAATGCGAGCACCGCGCGCCGGTCCATGCGCCCGCTCGGAATCGGGCGCAGCCTCGTGCGCGCCATGTGCTCGTCGATGTCGCTGTCCATGAACATGTTCACGGCGTTCGCGCCGCCGGCCATGAGATAGCCCCCAAAGAGCACCCACAAGACGAGCGCGATGCCCGGATTGCCGGCGATGTACATCGGGGCGATCGTCGTGACGAGCAGAAGCGAGATGATGCGAGGCTTGGTGAGCATCACCAGGTCGCGAACGAGCGAGCCGCCGCGCTCGGAGACGGCGGCCATCGTCACGTGGTGGCTCCGCGCGGCGCGTGCGACGCCAGACGAGACTCCGTGACCGGATCTACCTCGCGCACCACCTCGGACGAGCGGCCGGCGCTCGGAAAGCGTGCGAGCCACGCGAGCGTGAACAGCGTGAGCCAGATCGCGATCCCATCCGCCTGGTGCATCGATCGCATGGCGGGCGGCAGATGCATCTCGACCATGCCGGCAGCGATGACGAGCTGCAGGCAGATGAGCGCGAATGCGACCCGAACCAACCGGAGCACAACGGGCGCCTCCCTGCGGCGAGCGAATCCGAACATGAGGCCGAGCACGTGAAAGAAGAGCAGGAATGCGAGAATTCTGTGCGTGAACTGCACGTGCTGCGCCGGAATTGCGGGGAGCAGCGAGCCCCTGCACAGCGGGAATCCCACACACGCGGTGTTCGCTCCCGGAATTTTCGCGGTGAGTCCGCCAAAAAGCACGGCGCACAGCGCGATGGCCGCGGCCACCGTGGCCCCACGCGCCGCACGTGTGCTCGAGGGAGGCGCATTCGCCGCAATCGTTCCACCGAGGCCGCCTGCACGCAGCACGGTCGTGGCGAGCGCCGCGAGCAGCAGCGTACCGTTGAGCAGGTGTGCGACAGTGGCCCACGCCGTGTTGCCCATTCGCACGGTGACCATGCCAAGGAGCGCCTGGAAAACGATCAGAACGGCCGCGAGCAGCGCTGCCCGAAGCACGCCGCCTCGCCCGGAGACGCCACGCTCGTCGCGCTTCAGGAGCGCCACGATCACAAGCAGCACGACCATGGCGACCGTGACCGCCGCGAGCAGGCGGTGCGTCCACTCGATCACGAGGGTCGGTTGGTCCATCGGTGGGAACCACCGTCCGTAGCAGCGCGGCCAGTGGTCGCCGCAGCCCATCCCCGAGCCGGAGATGCGCACGATGGCTCCGAACACGATGAGCGTGTACGCGAGTCCCAATGTCGAATATGCCAGCCGACGCAACGCGTTCACTTACAACTCCTTATGGGATGATCGACAGCGCCGACACGCCGTGCAGCGCGCGCCACGTGAACACGAGCACGAGCACGAGCATCACGGCGGGCACGACCGTCCACGCGACCTCGAGCGGGCGCGAGGGCGATGCGCTCCCGTCTGGACGCTGGGCGCGCGCGCGCAGCGCGGACCGGACGATCGCGGCCTGCGAGAGCGCGCAGCATGCCGCCGCGAGCCAAAAGATGGCGTCGGAAAGTCGTGTTGGAATAATGTACGAAAGTTGTCGGAGCGCCCCATGACGGACAAGACGACGCGACTCGCATGATGACGCGCGGCTGTCGGGGCTGTATTATGAACAATGGAACCGCCCATCCCTCCCGACGCACCACCTTCGCGACTTCCGCGCCAGCTCGGGCTTTTCAGTGCAGTCGCGGTTCTCGTCGGCTCGACGATCGGATCGGGAATCTTCCGCTCCCCGGCGGGCATCGCCGACAAGCTCCCCGGCCCGCTGCCGCTCCTTTCGGTCTGGCTCTTTGGCGGCATCTTCGTGCTGTGCGGCGCGCTGACGCTCGCCGAGGTCGCGAGCGCGTTTCCGGCGACCGGCGGTCTCTACGTATTCATTCGCGAAGCATGGGGGCGCCGCGCCGCCTTTCTGTTCGGGTGGTCGGAGCTGCTCCTCATTCGCGCCGCTTCGCTTGGCGCCATCTCGACGACGTTCGCTGAATATCTCTTCCGCGTGATGGGCCACGAGCCGAGCGCGGAGCCGTACGCCACGTACGTCCACTGGGTGGCGGCGCTCGCGATCGCGTGTACGGCGACGTTCAACTACATCGGGCTCAAGTGGGGCTCGCTCGTCCAGAACCTCACGACCGTCGCGAAGTACGGCGGACTTCTCTTCATCGTGGTGGTGGCGATCGCGCTCGGGCTGCCGCACACAGGCGGACATTTCACCCCCGCCGTGCCGCCGGGCAGCTTCTCCCTCGCCCCGTTCGGGCTCGCGCTCATCTCCGTGCTGTGGGCGTACGACGGATGGGAGGACGTGAGCCTCGTGGGCGGCGAGGTGAAGGACGGGCGGCGCACGCTGCCACGCGCAATCATCATCGGCACGGTGGCCGTGATCGCGATCTACGCGCTCGCCAATCTCGCCTACCTCTCGGTGCTCGATGTCGAGACGATTCGCCACTCGCGTCTCGTCGCGGCGGATGTCGCGTTCAAGGTGATCGGGTCGCCCGGCGTGGTCTTCGTCGCAGTGACGGTGATGCTGTCGACGTTCGGCACGCTCAACGGCTCGATCATGACGGCGCCGCGCATCTTCTTCGCGATGGCCGACGACAGGCTGCTGTTCAAACAGATCGCGGCAGTGCACCCGCGATACCAGACACCGTACGTCGCGATCGTGCTCAACGCCGCGATCGGTGTCGCCTTCGTGCTTACGCGCGGATTCGAGCAGCTCGCCGACCAGTTCGTGATCGCGATCGTCCCCTTTCTCGCGCTCGCGGTAGCCGCGGTGTTCGTGCTGCGGCGGAGACCGGGATACGACACCTCGTTCCGCGTGCCGGGCTACCCGATCGTCCCGCTCATCTTCATTGCCGCGACGATCGCGCTGCTGCTCAACGCGCTCATCGACAAGTCGAGTCGCGCCGCGACGCTCGGCGTCTTCCTCGGAATTCTGCTCGGCCTTCCGGTGTACGCGTTCATCACGCGCCGCATGGGTTCTTCCGGCGGCGCGAATCGTGGCGAGTCCGTGGCCGTCAATCCCTGATCTTGTAGCGACACGACCCGGTTTCTGCACGGATAGCGCGCCGGCTCAGATCTTCGCCTTCATCGCCCGCGCGATCAGCGCGACGTCTCTTCTCGAGATCTCGAAGAGCCCGCGCCTGAACGGCATGCCCCAGTGCTGCTTGTCCGCGATGAACTCGAGCCGCTCGATGAGCGGGCGTATCGGCGCTGCCTCGCTCTCGATGAAGTCCACGCGGCGCCGCCACGGGTGGAAAGTCCTCGTCATCTCCACCTGATACGGCTCGTCGTCCGTCACACGCGCGAGGGCGGTGAAGCTCTGTAGCGGCTCGCCGCCTTCGAACGCCGTCTTTGGCGAGTAGAACGTGACGAGATCGCCGCGTTCGAGATGCTCGAGCCCCGTGATGCGGCCGTGATTCGCCTGCGTGAACCCGCCCGACACGCCGCGCTGCAGATGGTCCAGCGACACGGTGTTCACGAAGTAGCGCGACGATGCAGTGCGACCCGGAGTCATGAGCGCGCCTGACGATCGATGTCGCCTCAGACCTCTGGTGCAGCCACACTCGCCTTGGCGGAGTCGATCGGCACACCAAAGCGTGTCCGTGCACTCACCGCGCCCAGCACGACAGCGGCACCGAGTGCCACGAGCGTACCGACGAAGCCGGGCTTCGTGGTCATCAGGAAGACGATCATGACCACCAGCCCCAGGCGAATGTGCTTGATCATCGCGAACGCCGGATCATCGAGGATCGCGCGAACCGCGGGCGTGATCGCTCCCGCCGCGACGGCTGCATCTCTCGCCCGCTGCATGCGCTTGGCAAATACCAGTGGCCCGCTGAGGGTGAGATAGACCAGCGCGAGAAACGCGACGATGACCCATGCCGCACGCAGGCTCCACGCGGACCACGCCATGTATAAACCGCTCAAGGCCAGTACGGGCACGATCGCCTTCAGCACGCTCGCAACGCGCAGTTGCTTATCGCCGATGCTCGAAAGCTCGGCAGGCGATTGTACTCTGCGCGCCATCTCCTCGCCGAGGATGAGCAACGAGAGGCAGGCGATCATTCCCATTGACGAGATCACGTGCACGAAGAGAATGAGCGAATACGGCTGCATGTGACGCCTCCTCCGAAGGACGAGAACGATCGCGCGAGCCATGATCACGCTCGCAAAATTGCCTGGTGGCTGCTCACGGAGCGTCTGCCGGCGCTGCGCCCATGGCGTGGTGCTCCGTTCGCTGCGCACCCATGAACGCATGAATGGCCGCTATGGCTTCGGCGTCCGTGGACCTCATCACGACTTCCCCTCCACGCGGAAGATCGTTGTAGCTGTACACGATCACCCCGCGCTTTTTCGCCATCACCTCCGTCCCGGGCATCGCTCGCATGTGTACGAATTGCGGCGTGGAAAAATCGCCGGCCTGGAAGGCGTGCTGGATCAGCCGAAGGTGCGCCCGAATCTGCGCGATGCCCAGCGAGTCGTCCAGGTCTCGCTGTAGCTCGATGCGGCCGCCGTCGGGAAGGGCATCGAACGTGTGCGTCGAGGTGGTCTGGTCGACCCCCATGGCCATCGTGCCGCGATGCTGCATGACGGCGAACGAGGAGTCCGCGCCGGCCCTTCGTGTCGCGCTGGGGTCGGCCCCGCGGGTACAACCGATGCACGTCAGGGCGCCCGCGGACCAGATGAACACGCGTCGAAGTGTGAGCATGGAGATCCGGGAATGTGGTGAGCGAGGCCGCGAGCGAGGATCGCGCGTAGCAGGCCTTCACGCTACCCTCCGGCCGCGCCACTCTCTGGAACTTTGGTCTCGTTTCGCCGCGGTAGCAGCCGGTAATTGTCGCGGCTTTCCTGGGCCAGCGCGACGTTCATTGTGTTCGCGGACCGAAGCGTGCCCGGTAAGCATCGGGAGTCATGCGAATGACCCGCAGCATAGTTCTGCGCATCACATCCGGCGAGTGGAATCCGCACTGCGCGGCAATCCGCTGCATCTTTTGCGTCGAATCCGCAAGCATGAGGCATGCAGCTTCGACGCGGAGCCTGTCGATGTAGCTTCCCGGAGTCAGCCCGACCTCGCGCCGGAAGGCACGACCAAAGTTTCGAGTGCTCATTCCCACTCTCTCGGCAAGCGCCTCGGTAGCAAGGTTCGCAGTCAGGTTGCCGGGCAGCCAGAGTTGAAGCTCCCGCAGCGGTCGGCGCTCGGCCAGCTGCGCTGCAAGGGGAGCGCTGAACTGTGTTTGTGTGCCTGGCCGCCGAAGGTAGAGCACCAGCTCACGCGCAATCTGCAGTGCGATCTGTGCTCCGTGATCTTCCTCGACCAGTGCGAGCGCGAGATCCATCCCCGCCGTGACGCCCGCCGATGTGACGACGTTTCCATCTCGAATCCAGATCGGATCGGGGTCCACCTGCACACTCGGAAACCGCGCAGCGAGCCGCTCGGCAAATTCCCAATGCGTCGTGCAGCGCCTGCCTTCGAGCAGTCCCGCTGCGGCGAGCGCAAACGCTCCTGTGCAGATCGACCCGACGCGCTTTGCACGCGTGCCGAGACGCGCGAGCCATCTCAGAAAGTGCGAACTGAACGCGCACGTCTCCACTTGCGCACCCCCTGCGACCAGTAGCGTATCCGGGGCTGCTCGTATCCCGCTGTAGTGGCAATGACACGTGAGGGCGATGCCCGTGGTCGTGTCGACCAACGGCGCGCCCCTGTTCGCGGAGACCAGTCTCACTTGGTATGCGGGCCGCCGCGCTGGGCGTGTGGCGCGCAACAGCCGGTCACATCGCGCAAAGACCTCAGCGGGACCGGCAACGTCGAGAATCTGTGTTCCAGCGCCTGCGACGAGAACGATCGACCGCGTCCCGGACGCGGAATAGGGAGTGCGGGGGCCGGACATGGAGCCAATATGCAATTTCTCGATTGAAGGCCGCAAGAATACTCAAAAAACGATTTCGGCCAATCAGGGGTGGATGGCCGAAATCGTCTGGGGGTTGTCGTTGTACCACTGTGCATCGCAGTGAATACTTGTGCGCAAACAGCTACCGGCTGTACCAACTGCATTCGGAGCACCACGTGCGCGTCCTCGTTTTAGCAGTCATCACCAGCGCATACGCGATGCTTGCCTGCGCACCCGCGACGTCCCGTCCAGACCTTCAGCCGCTAGGCGCATCATCAGTCGATCAGGTGATTGCGCAGTATTACGAGGCTGTTGGCGGGTACGATCGGTTGAAAGGTGTGCGGACGCGTCACATGCGCGGTCGATATCACGAGGGCTCTCTCGACGCCGTGACCGAGATATTCCACGAGCGGCCGCACTTGCGCCGCGTAAGCGTACTGACGGCCAAGTGGGAGCACATCGAAGGCTTCGACGGCCAGACCTGGGAGTATCACCGCGACGTGGGGCACGCGACCGGCCATTTGGTGCGAGACACCTTGGGAGGACCGGCGGAGCTCGCACAACGTCGCGGCTCCGAGTTCGATGAATCCTTCATCGACTACGCGCAGCGTGGCTTTGCAGCCACGCTGGTCGGCCGCGAGCGGCTGCGCGATCTGGATGTGTTTCGCGTCCGCATCACGCGCAATGATGGATGGGTGCTCGAATACTATTTCGATGTCCATAGCCACCTGCTCGTGGCACTCCGAAAGGCAATGCCTCTGCACGCGGAGGGACCCAATGTCGAATCGCTGACCTTCTACTCCGATTGGCGATTCGTCTCGGGACTGCTGGTGCCTTTTTCGGGAGAGGAGCAAGACGTTCGAACCGGGGCAGTCATGAGCGCGCTCACGTGGGAAGTGATCGAGCACAACGTGCCGATCAAGAGAGAAGAGATCCTGCCTCCCAAAACGTGAGCTTCGAGTCTCGCCGAGTGTGGACACGTGTCCCAAGGCGCAGTCACGGTGAGCTCAGAGTCTCTCGAACTTCAGTCGCCTCCGCTATCCCGCCGCCCATGTACGCAGCGCATCTCGGTCGACGATCTCGATCTTCCCTCTGCCCGCCGTCGCGATGATCTCCAGCTTGCGGAGCGAACGCAGTGTGCGCATCACGACCTCTCGCACCGTCCCAAGCTCCTCGGCAAGCGATTCCTGGGTGATCTCCACGATCGAGCCATCGCCGCGCGCCGACTGCTCGAGGAGATACGCGCACATGCGCGCGCCAACGCTCGCGGTTGCCAGCCGATCGACTCGGTCGAGCAGGATCCGCACGCGACCCGCCAGGCGCGAGAGAAACAAGAGCGCAATTTCCGGTGAGCTTCGCATCGCGCGCTCGATGCCGTCGCGATCGATGTAGAGCGCTTCGACCCCGGACCATGCGATCGCCGAAACCGGGTATGGGTGGTGATCGAAGAAGGGCGCTTCACCGAGTGTGCCGCCGCGCTGCTCTGTGTGCAGCACGTGCCTTCGACCTCGCGACGTCCGCACCACCCGGACCTTTCCGTGGAGCACGATGAAGATCCCGTGAGCCTGAACGCCCTCGCGAAACAACGGCTCTCCCGGCGCGAATGTCTTGCGCCGCGCGTGCGCGACGAGTGCGGCCGCCGCTGGTTCGCTCAGCGTGCGAAAGCCGTCGAGCGCTCGAAGCTCGCTCGCGGTCATTCGCACGCCGAGCACCAGTCGAGCGACCCTAGAACACCTTCACGTTGATGTACCTCTTCGGATTCGCCTTGATGTCCGTGACGAGCGAGTCCATTCGGCCGAGAAGCTCGTGGAGATTGTTGTAGACACCCGGATCGTTGAGGAACTTGGCCGCCGTCCCGTTTCCGGTTTGCAGCTGTGTCATCACCATGTTGAGCTTGCGCGTCGTCGAATCGAGGTTGCCCGTGAGCGTCGACAGATTGTGCGTGGTCGACTGCATGTTGCGCACGGTCGAGTCCAGCGAGATCGAATCGATCGCGTTCACGCGGCTCCTGAGCGCGTTCATCGTGAGCGTCAGCCCGCGCGACTGCGCGGCCGCCACCTCGTTGAGCTGCTGCACCAGCGTGTTCGTCGACGCGATCGTCTTGCGCAGATCCTGGATGCCGCCCTGCTGCACGAACTCGATGCGCACCGTCTTCGCGACGTCGGAGAGCGCACCGCTCACGCTGTCGACCCGCAGCAGCAGCGCATCCATCGACGGCGCAGCGCGTCCGGCCGGGATCGTGTCTCCCGCCGTGAGAAAGCCGTTGAAGCGGCACGTGGACGTGAGCGTCCGCGCAGTGGTCGGTGCCGAGGTGTCGGCGGTGATCGGAGCGGGCGCGGCGGCGCAGGGCGTGAGCGCGATCGACTTGTCGCCGAAGAATCCCTCGTTCGCGACGGTGGCCGTAGTGCCCTGCGGTATTCTCCGCGTCTTGTCGATGCTGAGCCGAACGTTCAGATAGCCCGTCTCGTCGAGATCCACCGCGTCGACATAGCCCACCTGCACACCCGCGAGATTCACGGGCTGCCCCGGCTTCACGTTCTGCCCCCACGAGAATCGCGTGTACTCCGGATACGATTTGCTGAATCCCCGGCGGGCGAGCCAGAGCGTTCCCACGATCCCGACGACTATGCAGATCAAGGTGAAGATGCCGACGACGACTTCGTCACGATGTTTGGTCATTGAATCTCTTTTGCGAGATAAAGAGCTGTGAGTGCATCGAGAAGCAGGATCACCACGGACGAAATCACGACCGCGCGCGCGGTCGAGCGACCAACGCCCTCGGCGCCTGAGCCGGTGATGAATCCTTCATATGAGCAGGTGAGCGCGATCGAGGCGCCAAAGAGCGTCGCCTTGATCAACGCGTACCAGATCTGGAACGTGTTGAACGTCAGGTGCAGCCCGGCCGAGTAGTCGGC
>JBDTXN010000063.1:0-16058 GCA_040006175.1 Gemmatimonadota bacterium
GTGCGCTTCGCGGCCGAGATGTACGTGACGTTCTGCAAGACGAAGCCGTGGGTGGAGGCGGCGGCGTCATCGCTGACGGAGCTGTTCGCGCCGGACATCATGCGCCGCAGGCTCGAGTCGCTGCCCAGGCACTATCCGTGGATTCGCGCGGACGCGTACGACTACTTCAACAGCCGGCTCACGCAGGCGCCGCGCGACAGCGATCATGGTCTCGAGATTGTGACGACCTACTGCACGACAGTGGAGACGCAGCAGCGCGCATTCGAGGCGCTGGCGTTCAAGATCGAGATGCTGTGGGTGATGATCGACACGATCCACAACGCGTACCGCGAGGAGTGAGTCCATGCCACTCACCGCGCTCTCGCGCCCGAAGCTCTGGAAGTTCGCGCGCGTGCAATTCGACGAGGCGCGTCAGCGAAACGTGCTGCAGTATCCGGAGGGCGCGGTGCTGTTGAACGACACCGCGGCGGAGATTCTCGGGTACTGTGATGGCACGCGCACGATCGCGGAGATTGCGGCGGCACTGAAGGAGCGGTACGGATCGGACGTGCTGGACGACGTGCAGTCCTACCTGTCGCAGCTTGCGGATCGTGAGCTAGTGAGGGACGAATCGGTGGTGATCGGTACGGGATGACGGTGCAGAACTACTGTTGAGCACGCTGCGTGAAATGCCCCAGTGGTGGGGCATCTGACAGGTGTTCGGGGGACCCGTCGAGGTGGATGCGCACGCTGATGAAATTAGCGTATGCTCATATGTATCAATAGGTTACCTCGCCTTCCACAGCAGTGATTCGCAACGGCATGGTCAGTGCCTTAGGAGGGGTAGTCGCGAGCCTGTGAGTGGTTCCGCCGAGCGAACTCAGTCACTCGATGGATGCCGGCCGCGAGCATACACCTACAGTCAACGGGAGTCGAACATGTCTTGGACCAAGCCGGAATTCGAAGTCGTCGAAGTCACGATGGAAGTCACCGCGTACGTCGCCCGCCGCTAACCGGCGCGCTGCGAAGCACAGGGGGCCCGCTTCGGCGGGTCCCTTCTCTTTTCCGTTGGTGATGCGCGATGGATCGTAGACCCACGACCTTGCTCGCGGAGCTCACGCACCGCTGTCCGCTGCATTGCCCGTATTGCTCCAATCCGATCGATCTCGCGCGCTCGCAAGCCGAGCTCGCGACGGACGACTGGAAGCGGGTCTTCACTCAGGCGCGCGAGCTCGGCGCCCTGCAGCTCGGACTCTCGGGCGGCGAGCCGCTGATTCGTCGCGATCTCGAGGAGCTGATCGCTCACGCGCACTCGCTGGGCTTCTATCAGACGCTCGTCACCTCCGCGGTCGGTCTCACGCGCGAGCGCGCCACGAAGCTCAAGGCGGCCGGTCTCGAGCACGTGCAGATCTCCATTCAGGATTCCGACAAGGAGATCGCGGAAAAGATCGCGGGCACGCGGAGCTGGGATGCGAAGCTCCAGGCGGCCGCGTGGATCAAGGAGCTCGATTTCGCGTTCACGGTGAACGTCGTGCTCCACCGCGCCAATCTCGATCATCTCGAGGAGCTGATCGACATTGCCGGCGCGCTGGGCGCCGACCGCATCGAGCTCGCGAATACGCAGTATTACGGGTGGGCCGTGCTCAATCGCGAGTCGCTCATGCCCACTCGCGCGCAGATCGAGCGCTCCGAGGGCATCGTCGATCGCGCAGTCGAGAAGTACCGCGGAACGATGCAAATCATTTACGTGCTCCCCGATTACTACAGCGAGTTCCCCAAGCCGTGTCAGGGCGGCTGGGGCAATTTCTATCTCGTCGTTGCCCCCGACGGTCGCACGATGCCGTGTCACGCGGCGTCGCAGATCACGACACTCACCTTCGACAACGTGCGGGATCACAGCGTCGGCTGGATCTGGGAGGAGTCGAGTGCCTTCCGGGCGTTCCGCGGCGACGGGTGGATGAAGGAGCCCTGTCGCAGCTGTCCGCGCAAGCACGTCGACTACGGTGGATGCCGGTGCCAGGCATTCGCGCTCACCGGCGACGCAACGCGCACCGATCCGGTGTGCACGCTGACGGCGGATCGCGCGATCATCGATGCGATGCTCGACGACACACCGCCACCCGTGGTCTATGCGTATCGCGAGATGGGGCGCACGCGCGAGACGGCGCTCGCCGCCGTGAGCGCGCAGGATCCGGTGCTCGAGTAACACGCCAACCGATTTAGTAAGACCTCGCTACTAATAGGTAAACGGCGCGCCTATTTTTTCTCTGCGGGCGCGTAGTACCCGTCGATGCAGAGCGTGATGACCTGATTGAGCAGCGCGTCGGGTCCGGCCGAGCGTGCACGCGGATGTTCGCTGTGCAACGATGACCAGCCCTGCTTGATCGCAATCACGATCTGCTCCACACGCACCTCGTTTCGGCGCGCATCGTCGCACAGATCGCGCAGCGCGCTCCGAATGTCGTCGCCCACGTGCGCCGCCCCCGCCGCATCCGAGCCTGGCTCGTCGCGCGTCATGCGCACCAGAAGCTCCCGCAGAGCGCTGATGGTGCTCTCGGGAATCGTTCGCGGAGTCAACGGGGATCCCGCGCAGTGCATGCCGACGGGGCGATGTGCGAGACTGACACCGGCAACAGTTGTGGTGGTGGGGACATGAGGATTCGTGCGAACCGTTCGGCAGGATGCCGTGGATTCGCTTCACGCTAGACTACGTACTGCACTCGTGTCGTGCAAGCCGTTCGAGCGTGTCAACCGGCTGTCAACTTTTGTGTACGCTCGCGAACAATGGTCTAAACACGACGTTCACCACGCTTGAACTGCTCTTTGCCACGAATCGGGCGCGCCGGACGTGAAGGTTTACTAACCTCTCGACCTACGCCTTGAATGGATGTCTCCATGAATAGCTTCGTCCGCGTTAAACGCTTCAGCACGGCTTCGGTGTTCCTGGTCGTAGCCCTGTACGCATGTGGTGGCGGCGGCTCGTCGACCTCGAATGGTGTGACCGATCCGCCGCCTGCGCCGCCCCCGCCTCCGAGTGGATCGACGACGTCATTGACCGTCTCGAACGACAAGTACACGCCGAAGCTCGACAGTGTGGATGTGAGCGCGACGCTCACGTGGACGTGGAATTCGTGCACGGGCGATGGCTATGGTGGGAGCGTCTGCACGTCGCACAGCGTGACGTTCGACGACGGGCCGAGCTCACCCATTCAGGATTCGGGTGACTTCTCCAGGATGTTCGCGGCCGCCGGCACCTACACGTATCACTGCAAGGTGCACGGCGCCGCGATGACGGGCACGGTCGTCGTGAGGTAGTGCGAACCGCGATGCTGCTGCGGGCTAGGGCCGTTCCTTGTGTCCCGCCCGCGATGCAGCGTCGTGTATGCGCCGGATGTACGCGGAGACCGATTCCGATTGCTTTCGTGACGGCAGCACGAAATCGGGCTCATCGGGTGCGATCGGCGAGCCGCCGGACACCGGCTCGTCGACCATGAGGTCACCGCCGGCGCGTTCGACCATGCGCTCGAACTGTTCGACGGCCTCCTCGAGATCCGCGAGCTCCTCGGAGCCTTCCTTGCCGGTGAGCTCGACTCCCTTGCGGCGGAGTCGTGACGCGATCTCGTCCTCGATCCGGCGACGCTCCTCGTCGGCGCTATCGGCCGATGCCGGGCGTGTCACTTGTTGTCCTTATGCGACGAATCATCGTCGGGCAGCGTTTCCCAGGTCGACGAGCCCGAGAGGTTTCTGTTGCTGTCCACGTCGCCGATCGCATTCTTGCTTTCGGCCGCCTCACGACGCAGCTCTTCCTGAAGCGCTTCCTCGCTGTCGCCCTGTGCGTTGGACTTGTCGCCCGCGGCGTTCTTGTTGTCGCTCATGTTCGTGACTCCGTCGGTGAAGGATCGACGCGCGCCGATGGGCGAGGCGTCTGGCGAATTGTGGTGCACGGAGCGCGCCGTCGCCGCCCGGGCGGCGAGATTGGTACGAAGCGCGAACCCCAGGGCTCATCGCATGCCGCCCGGCACCCGGCAGGAGGGGTACGAGAAGCGCTGCGTGCCGCTAAGGAGCCAAGCGTCGGTCATGGGCTACCGAGAGCCCCGTCAGCCATGGCGGCCGGCAGTCGGGCTGCGCGCTTCTGGGATCAGCCCGCGCAGCATTGCAGGCGTCTGACTCGCGTCGTTAATTCACGCAGCCACGCGGGTCCGCGCCCACATATTCCCCGAAGTCCTATGAAAATGGCGTATGCTACAGAAGTCGTCGGCACGTACTTTCTCGTGCTGACGGTGGGGCTCACGTCGCTGTCGCAGTCGCCACTCGCGCCTCTTGCGATCGGCTGCTCCCTCATGATCATGGTGTACATGGGCGGGCACGTCTCCGGTGCGCACTATAATCCGGCCGTGACGCTGACGGTGTGGATGCGCGGCAAGCTTCCCGGACGCGATATCGCGCCCTACTGGATCGCGCAGCTCCTCGGCGCCGTGCTCGCGGCGCTCACCGTTCTCTATCTCACCGGAAAGACCTTCGCGGCGGCGCCGGGCCCCGACGTCACGGCGGGGCGTGCGCTCGCGGTCGAGGCGATCTTCACCTTCGCGTTGACACTGGTCGTTCTCAACTCCGCCACCGCACGACAGACGGAGAAGAACTCATTTTATGGACTCTCGATCGGATTCACGATCGTCGTGGCAGCGTTCGCAGGCGGCGCGATCTCGGGCGGCGCGTTCAATCCGGCGGTCGGCATTGGTCCGATGCTGATCGACAGCGTGATGGGCCACGGGACGCTCGCGAACGTGTGGTTGTACATCGTGGGTCCGTTCGCCGGTGCGGCCTTGGGGGCGCTCTTCTTCCGGGCACAAAATCCGGAGCCGGAGCCTGGGGTCGCCATCCCGAGCGCACCTCCGGGCGAGGAGCGCGTGCAACCGGGGGACTACACGGCGCCACGGCCGGGCGGGGCGTCGGCTCGATAGCCATCCGGAAACGACGCGCAGCACAGCCAGCAACTGGTCTGCGCCGCGCCCACTCGGTAAATACTGGGGCGGGTGGGGTCGAACCACCGATCTCCGGATTAACAGTCCGGCGCTTTGCCAGCTCAGCTACGCCCCAAAAAGGATGCGCAAGTTAGGATTTTACAGCAACATACGCAACTTGCGTCGTCGTGCATTCACATGCTTCCAGCCCTCCAACAGAATCGATGACAACCTCTCTGCGCTCGACGATTGGCCCGCTGACCGCTGCCTTCATCCTCGCCGGCTGCGCCGGAAATCCGCATCCGGGCGGCACGTCAGCCCAGGGCTCGTACGACGTCGTGATCTCGAACGGCAGGATCGTGGACGGCACCGGCAACCCGTGGTACTACGGCGACGTAGGAATAAAGGGAGACCGCATCGCCGCGGTCGCGCCGGCGGGGGCGCTCGCGAATGCCGGCGCTCTGAAGCGCATCGATGCCAAGGGGATGGTGATCGCGCCCGGGTTCATCGACATCCAGGGACAGTCGGCGGAGCAGCTGACGACGGGCGACGGTCGGGTGATCAGCAAGGTGACCCAGGGCGTCACCACCGAAATACTCGGCGAGGGCGACACGCCGGCACCCGTGAACGACAAGCTCCTCGCGACGTTCGACGCGTCCGACACCGCCGGTGTTCGCGTCGCGCGACAGTTCATGGGCGATCGCGGCTTCGGCGCGTGGCTCGATGCAATGCAGAAGCACGGAATATCCGTGAACGTCGGCTCGTTCATCGGTGCGGGCACCGTCCGCGCGTATGCGAACGGGCAGGCGCAGGGTGCGCCGACGGAGGCGCAGCTCGACACGATGCGCCGCGTCACGCGCGACGCGATGAAGGATGGAGCGTTCGGTGTGGCGAGCGCGCTGATCTACCCGCCGGGGAGCTACGCGGGAACGCACGAGCTCAGCGAGATCGCGAAGGCGATGGCGCCGTATCATGGCGTCTACATCTCGCACATCAGATCGGAGGGCGACAGCCTGCTCGAGGCGATCGATGAGGCGCTCGCAATCGGGCGCGCGGGCGGCGTGCCGGTGGAGATCTATCATCTGAAGGCCGCAGGCGGGCACGCATGGGGGAAGGCGGCCGCGATGGTGTCGAAGATCGATTCGGCGCGTGCGGCCGGGCAGGACGTCGGCGCCACCATGTATCCCTACACGGCATCCGGAAACAGTCTCTCCGCGTGCATTCCGCCGTGGGCGGCCGAGAATGGGAAGCTGCTCGACAACTTGAAGAATCCGGAGACACGCGCGCGGATCGTGGCGGAGGCAATGGACTCGACGCCGCACAAACCCGTGTACTGCCAGGAGTCGGGTCCCGGGCCGATCATGGTCGTCGGGCTGCTGTCGACGCCGACGCTTGCGAAGTATGAGGGGTGGCGCCTCGACAAGATCGCGGACGACATGCACAAGTCGTGGGGCGACGCGATGGCGGACGTCGTGCTCACATCGGGCGGCCGCGCGGGCAAGCTCACGTTCAGCATGACGGACGAGAACGTCGCGATGCAGTTGCGCAAACCGTGGGTGGTGATCGGGACGGATGCGGAGGGATTCGATCCGGACAGCGCCAGGGGACTCACCCATCCGCGTGCATACGGCAGCTATCCCCGCCTGCTCGGCAAGTACGTGCGAGAGGAGCACGTGCTTACACTCGAAGATGCGGTGCGGAAATTCTCGTCGGGGGTGGCGGAGCGGCTATCGATTCCGGATCGCGGATTGTTGCGCGCGGGAATGTACGCCGACGTCGTAGTGTTCGATCCGAACACGATCATCGACAAGGCGACGTATGAGAAGCCGCATCAGCTGTCGGCGGGCGTTCGCGAGGTGTTCGTGAATGGGGTCGAGGTGCTGCGCGATGGTGTGCACACGGGAGCCAAGCCGGGGCGGGCGATCCGGGGGGTTGGGGCCGGGACGAGCTAGGAGATCGGGATCTGTCCCGACACCGCCCACAGTATTGGCGATGGCATGAGGAAATCGGGATCGTCGAGTGCGGCGATGTCCCGATCGAACTCCTGCTGGGTGATGTAGCCGGTGCTGATCATGTGAGAGCGGAGCTGCTCGTAGTTCGTGCGCATCATCGCAGGACCGGCAGATCCGGCGGGCCACATGAATGTGCGACCCTCCGCGGCTACGTGCTCCAGGCCGAGCGCGCGCAGGCGTCCGAAGAGGCGGCGTCCGAAGTTTCTGTCGACGCCGCGCTCGTCCAGTGTTCGCGTGAGACCGATGTGCGTTCTGAGCAGTGTCTCGCCGGGATAGCGCGCGGGATCGGGAAAGACGGAGCTGTCGAACTCCTCGTCGACGAGCCAGCCGCCCGGCTTCAGTGCGGCGATCATGTTCGCGAGTGCGGCTTCGCGGTCGCGCACGTGTAGCAGCACGAGTCGCGCGTGCACGAGATCGAATGATGCGGGGGGCAATGGGTCCGCCGCGATATCGTGCACGCGCACATCGACTTCAGGGATATTGCCGAAGCGGAGGTGTCGCGCATCGATGTCGGTGACGAGAACGTGCCCCGTCGGACCGACGCGATCGGCGAGCCAGCGCGCGATCGAGCCGCCGCCGCCGCCCACCTCGAGGCAGCGCCAACCCGGAGCAACGCGGATTGCGTCGAGATGACGTTGCGTGCCGGCGTCGAATGCGCGGGCGAGCGCCGGAAAGCGGGCGGCGGCTTCGGGGCTCGAGTTATCGAGTGCGTACGGCGATGCGGGAGTCGGCACAGCCGCTCGCTCATGCGCGCTCATGCGACGCTCGCGGTGGAGAGCGCGCGCAGCGCCGGCGCGGTCTGTGTTTCAGGAAGCCAGAAGCTCGCGACTGCGACAATACTCAACGCGAGCAGTGCCGTGGACCCGGCCGCGAAGGAGAGACGAGCGGACGCGCCGACGCCCGGCATCACGTTTGAGAGCTGCGTGGTCAGCAGCGCTGCGGAGACGCCGAGCACTCTGCCTCCCAGGTTCATCGCGAAACTCTCGCCAGTGCCGCGCAGATATGTCGGATATGCGCGCGGCAGATAGTTGCCCCAGAAGCTGTGCAAGCCATTGAAGAGTGCCTGCGCGCAGAAAATGACGCTGAGGAAGAGCGCAAGACCCCGCGCCGCGCTGAAGAAATAGAGGACCGGGAAGACGATCAACGCGGGCGCGATGAAGGAACGCAACAATCGCTGCCGCCCGAGGATCCGTGTGACGAGCACGGCGAAGATCAATCGGCCGGCAACGGATCCGAGCTCCTGCACCAGATAGACGACGCTCACGGCCTGCTGGATCTGGCGTGGCTGCCAGCCGTGAAATGCGGCGAGGCCCGGAACTATCCGGGGCGTGTGTTGGAGAGCTCCATACTGGAGCGCTAACACGCAGCCCATCATCACCGTGGCGAGTAGCGTCGTGCGGCGGCGCGCCGCGCTGAACAAGTCTGCGAACGCGGGCCGCTTCAACTGTCCGGCCGCCTTCTTTTGCTGCCACTCGGGTGATTCGGGGAGAAACGGACGAACGATGATGAGCGGTATCGCTGGAATGAGCCCCGAGAGCATAGTGTAGCGCCACGCCTCGTGGCCGCCCATGATGGACGGGAGCCGCTCTCCGTACGTGACGGCGAGATAATAGGCGCCGGAGACCGCGAGCCCTCCCAGTGCGTAGCAGGCCTGGGTGTATCCGAGCACTGCTTCTCTCTGTTTGGGGACGGGGAAGAGCTCCGCGAGCCACGCGATCGCGGCCACTGCTTCCACGCACACGCCGATCATGGCGGCGCAACGCAGCACGAGCAGCGCCGGCAGCAAGGTGGCGAATGCGGCCGCGCACGTCGCGCATGCGTAGAGCAGGATGCTCCACACGAGAATTTGGCGGCGGCCGAAGAGATCCGTGAGCCGTCCACCAATGAGTCCGAAGAGGCCGCCGCAGACGACGGGGATGAAGAAGAAGAGACCGACCCAGGCGTTGAACGTCGGGGTGCCGGGCGTGAGATGGCCGATCGATGTGAGCACGGGACCAATGATCAGGGCCATCATCAGCGATTCGTAGAGATCGAAGGCGAACCCCAGCCCTGCGACCGCGCAAACGAGCGCTTGGATCGGCGACATGGTGACTGGCTCCAGGTGTGCCGGCTCGCGTACGCCGAGTACCAATGCAGGGTGATCTCGACCGCGTGCTCGCCTCTACACTAGCACCGGGCTTACTCATGTAACAAGTTCGAGGAGTTGAACTATTAGTGAGTATTGGTCAATGATTGATTTTACGGCGCGCCAGCTTCGCGGATTTCTCCTCGTGGCGGACTACCAGAGTTTCACCCGCGCAGCGGACGCGCTGTTCATTACTCCCTCGGGGCTGAGTGTGATGATAAGCCAGCTCGAGGCACAGCTGGGGTTTCGGCTCTTCGACCGAACTACCAGGCACGTCGCCTTGACACAGGATGGGGCCGACCTGCTCGTCGCGGCGCGATCCAGCCTTCTGGAACTCGACAGCTCGGTCGCGCGCATCGCGGAGAAGGCGAATCGCGCGATGCAGGTCATTTCCGTGGGCGCGCCCGCGTTAATCGCCGCCAACATCCTACCGATCGCGATCAAGGAGTTTCAGGCGAAGCGACCCGATTTGCACATCCGGTTGTTCGACAGCGACCTCACGACCATCCAAGAGCTTGTGGAAAGCGGCAAGCTGGACATGGGCATAGGTTATTTCCATCCGTCGCCCGGCACACGGCGTATTCCGTTCTTCCGCTTCGCACTCATGCTCGCCCGGCCTGCCAGCGAGCTCACGAGACCGCGCGCGACCACCACGTGGGCCGCGCTCAACGGAGAGACACTCCTCTCGCTTCGTGCGAACAGCCCTGTTCAGAAGCTCATCGACAAGCAACTCGCAAAGGCGAAGGTCACGACCCGCGTGACTGATGTGTTCAACTCACTCGACACACAGCTTGCAATGGTCGAGGCGGGGCACGGAAGTGCCATCATTCCTTCCTTCGGCATTCCGGCCGGTCGCAATCGGCGAGTGGTGCTGACACGCCTGATCAATCCGGTCGTTGCAGTCGACTTTCATCAGATACGGAGTCGGACGGCAAAGCTTCCGTCCGGCGCCGACTCGTTCACAACGCACCTTCAGTCCTACATCGCTCGCTGGGCAGGGCGGGCGGGGATGCTCTAGGGCTTGCTCACCTGCGCAACGCGGCTCGACACCTTTTTGAATCGATGTTCGTAGCGAGCACACGCACCCTGGCTGGCCGCTCGAGCGCCAGCGTCACCACAACGTGCGATGATCACATGTACGATCTTCGGCACAATTGCCGCGGACGGTGTGAATGATAGACACGTCGCATTGTAAAGGGCGCCAAACGCGTCGAGTGCGATACAATTGTCGCTGCCAGCCTCGATGGCTTTATCGCCGACGCCGACGGGGGATTCGACTCGATCCCGCACACTTCCACGATCGACTTCGCGGGTCTATAGCGAGGCGCTGAGCCGGCGGACGCCTTCGCGCTTGCCTTTACCCAAGCGTCGTGCCTTCGTCCGCTGTCTCGCCTAGCGGTGGAAGGTATCGATGTGCTCGACGAGAAAAATATCCGTGGTGGACGCTGAGGCGCTGCACACGAAGCGCTGCTCGTCGAGCGCCATGGAGAGAGTCCAGGGGTCGCAGTCAAACGGCAGTTCGCGCACTTTGGCCGCTGGACCGCCGGGCGGAAGCCGCCAAATGGTAGGGTGATGCGCTGCGCCGGGTTCCCATGTTGCATAAATCACGCTGCCCCGCGCTTTCAGCGGCTGCGGTGCCTTCGCGAGCGGTAGCAGGTCCATCAGCGTCAGGGCACCGGATGCGCGATTTACGCGAAATAGGCGCGGGCGATAGGGGGTGAGCGAGATCGCGCGCATATAGATGCTGGTTCCGTCGGCGTCGGCGCTCCAGAGCGAGACATCATCGCCGAGAGAGTCCGGCAAAACGAGGTCACTGACATGCGTGCCGGTCGCGTCGAGAAATATCAGGTGGAGGCCGGCTGCCAGGACGACCATGCCTCCGTCCGGAAGCGGCAGAATACCCTGCCCGTCCTCTACCCGTGCAACGAGGCGACGCGCGCCTTGCGGCAATTCCTCAGCGAACGCCTCCAGCTTTGGGCCGGATTGCATATACAGAAGCCGATGCCCGCTCGGAAACCATTGCGTACCGCCGTATCCCGCTGAATCGTGCGTGATACGTTGCGCGTTGCCGCCCTCGAACGGTAGCACGTAGATGTTGTCACCCACCTGGTCTGTAGCCGCATAGGCAATCAACTGTCCGTCGGACGATAGGGTCGGTTGGCGAATGCGTGAAGTGCTCGCGACGAGTCGGCGAGGCAACGCCGGCTTCGCGGCCATGTCAAATGCCCAGATCGTGGTGGTCACGGGACCGCCAGCGTACACGAGGGATCGACCGTCGGGTGCGAGGTCGAACTCTCCATCACCCAACGTTGGCAGGCTGAGAAGCGTGTCCGTGCTTTTGGCGAACTGCCCTCGCCGCTCGTCTACTCGGAGGCGCAGCAACCAGTTATTCAGCCCTACGCCCCCGGAGAACGTGTACAGTGCGTCTCCGCTCCGACTCCATCGCACTGTTTCCAGTGGCGCGACCGCGATGCTATCGGCGATGCGCCCGTCGGGACGCGCGAGCACGATTTCGGCGCCGCGGTGACTATGACCGGCGAAGGCGAGCCACTGCCCGTCCGGAGATGCCGCAAAGTTCGTGAGCGTCGATAGCGGCAGACGTATTCTCGCGCTGTCGAGGATCTCCCCCGTGGCCGAGCGCACGCGATGAACGACGGCGTTGCCGCTGCGAAGCACACGCTCCACCAGGACGATGGTATCGCCGTTCGTACTGAAGGAGGTGAATCCGAAGGGCCCGATCTCGCGCGGCTCACCGCCATAACGGGGCACGAGATACGTTCCGAGGTGCTCGTGCTCCATCAAGCGTACGAGTATCCACGCGCCGTCGGGAGACCATTGCGGCCATACGACCCACGTCGCGCTCGTCAGTGCAACCGATTGCTCCGAGCCGATGTCCTGCACTCTGAGCGTGACCATACAGGGGAGCCCTTCGCCGGCCTTGCACTCGGTCTGCACGTATGCCATCTGGCGACCGTTGGGCGAGAATGCCGGCTGTTCTGCCGCGCCTGCGAAAGTGAGTGGCCTGCTGGTTATGGGTGCATCGCGTTGCATCCGCGCACGCGTCGAGCCCATGCCTATCGCCAGTGCGGCCACGGCAACGAGAACAGCGGCCGCCAGGGCAGCTCGTCGTAGCGCCGATTGCTGCTTCGGCGGGGACGCGGGCATAGTAGCGGCAGCGGTGTCGCGACTCACGGCCTCCAGTGCCGCAACGACAGCGGCAGCGGTCGCGAGGCGATTGCTCGGTATCGGAGCAAGGGTTCGCGAGAGCAACTCGTCGAGGGCAACGGGCACCGCAGACCGCGCCCGTCGCACGGAAGGAACGTCGCCGCTCATTCGCTTTGCGATCATCACCTGCACGGTCGGTCCCGTAAAGGGCGGTTCCCCAGCCAGCATCTCATAGAGCACGCAGCCGAGTGAATAGACATCCGTCCGCGCGTCTAGCACACGTTCGCCGTTCACCTGCTCAGGGCTCATATAGGCCGGTGTGCCTACGACCAGTCCTCTCTCCGTGAGTCGCTCGAGATCCCCATCGTCGCGAAGTGCACGAGCGATTCCGAAGTCCGCGACGAGGGTGATACCGTCGCTGGTCAACAGAAGATTGGCAGGCTTCACATCACGATGGATCACGCCGTGATCGTGCGCATACGCGAGCGCTCCCGCCGCCTGGCTCGCGATACGAAGTGCGTCCGCGATCGGGAGCTGTATTTCGCGGGCGAGCCGGTTGCGCAGGGTCTCACCATCGACGTAAGGCATGGTGAACCACAGATATCCCGCCGACTCTCCAGAGTCATGAACGGCGAGAATGTGCGGATGCTGGAGTTGCGCAGCCATGCGGATCTCCCGCTGGAATCGGTCGCGCCCGAGTGCTCGTGCAAGCTCAGATCGCAGAACCTTCAACGCGACCGGCCGCTCGTGCCTGAGATCTTGTGCGAGGAAAACGGTGGCCATCCCGCCTCGACCGATCACGCCTGTCACCGCGTACCGGCCGGCTAGACCCATCGTAAGACGCGCCATCATGGCTGGCTCGTCATCGGTCCCATCAATCCGGCCCTTGGCGCCATCTTCGGCATCGTCGCCCATCGAGGCGCTGTGTTCGCGGTCCATCGCTCTTGAGGGCGATTCCAGAAATCCGCTCGCGTCGCGATCAGCCGCCAGAAGCGACTCGACCTCTTGCCTGAGCACCTGGTCCGAGGCACACGCGTGCTCGAGAAAAGCTGCACGCTCGCTCACATGCCTGGCGCGCGCCGCGTGGAATAAAAGCTCGACTGCGTGCCAACGCTCGGGGGTCATGCGCACCTGGACGGTTGACCATTCTTATGACCGCTGCAGAGCTACGTGGCGAGCTCTCGCTTCAACCACGCCCTCGCCGTTGTCCACTCGCGCTTGACCGTAGCGGGTGAAATACCGAGCACCATCGCCGTCTCTTCTATTCCGAGCCCGCCGAAATATCGAAGCTCAACCAATTGGCTTTTTCGCGGGTCGAGCTCGTTCAACCGCGACAACGCCTCATCGAGGGCGAGCACATCCACCCCGCGCTCCGTGTCGGAATCGGTTCGGATGTCGATCGCTCCGGTGAGTGGAACGGTCCCCGCAGCGCCACCTCTCTTCGCAGCATTCCTGGCTCGCGCATGGTCGACCAGAATCGAGCGCATGGACTTCGCGGTGACGCCGAAGAAGTGCGCGCGACCCTTCCACTCGACTTGTGATTTGCCGATCAGCCGAAGGTACGTCTCGTGGACAAGCGCCGTGGTCTGAAGTGTGTGCCCCGGTTCCTGCGCCCGCATGCAGCGGCGGGCCTGTCGACGCAACTCATCATATACCTTCGGCACCAGTTCGTCGACCGCGGACAGGTCTCCCTCTCCCCACGCGTGAAGCAGCTCGGTCACCGTCCGGGTAGGAAGAGGCGTCACTGCAACACTACACACTCTGCGGACAAAATGTCCTCCCTTTGAAACGACGATAAGCGGAGCGGGGGGCTGCGTCAAGAAACGCAGCCGGTCGCGCCGAGACGCAGTTGTTCATCACCGGCGCGCGCTGCGCACGATGTAACGGCAATCCATGGCATGAGCCTTTTTCCGGCGCTTTTCCGTGTCTTCAGATATGGGAGCCATTCCGCGTTCCCACCGGACAACCCCTGAAAACCCGCACCGTCAGAGAGGAATTCTCATGCGTATCCGTCGCTACATCATGGCGCTGGCCACTACCGCTGTTGCTGCAGGTTGCTCAGCCGATTCCACCACCGGACTCGCGCTCAGTGAATCGCGGGTCGCCGTGCCACTCAAGGGTAATTGCACAACGACATCGACCGCGATTCCCGTGGCGCCCGGCCAGCTTCGCATTCTCGTCAATGGGCAGTGTCAGTTTACTCACCTTGGCACCACGCGGTTCTTTGCCGACCAGGTAGCGAATATTGCCGGTGGCACGTTGACGGGGAGCAATGTGTTCACCGCAGCGAATGGCGACCAGCTGTTCGCCAGGAACGACGGACCGCTGGGTGCTCCTCTCAATGGGATTCTGACCGTCGGAGGAGTCGTGACCTTCACGGGTGGCACCGGACGGTTTGCGAACGCCAGCGGCCAAGGACAATTCTCTGGTGAGGTGAACATCATCGCGCGGACCGGTACGGACTCGTGGGAAGGCATGCTCCTGTATAGGGCGTCGGACGCGGCTTCTCCCTGAGGAGGGTAAGTCGAACCGTGACCGTGCGCGGAGACATCCCGCTGTCCTCGCTGGGTTCCGCCGGATGTACCGCTTCATCTCCATTCAACACCGCTACTGGTGTTGTTTGGGGGAGAGGCAAACCAGGGAGGGTACTGCAGGCGGCTCCATCGATGCCGCTGGCGTTCACACAGGCAAGCATCGGCTTGCGAATGTGCTTGTCTTGTGTCCTCTCGAAGGCGCGTACGGGTGGCAGAGCGGCTATCGATTCTGGATCGCGCATTGTTGTGCGCGGGAATGTACGCCGACGTCGTGGTGTTCGATCCGAATACGATCATCGACAAGGCGACGTACGAGAAGCCGCGTCAGCTGTCCGTGGGCATGCGGGAGGTGTTCGTGAATGGAGTCGAGGTGCTGCGCGACGGCGTGCACACGGGAGCCGCGCCGGAGGCGGACGATTCGCGGGGTTGGGACAGCCCGCTGATCGGGTGACACTATCCACAGCTATTGTCGGGAGTGGGTGAATAGTCGAGCCTGTAGGCTCACGAGAGGGGTTGCTCAATGCGCCGAGTACGATACAGCGTGGCCGCGAGCCTTGATGGCTTCATCGCGGACGCCGACGGGGGATTCGACTGGATCCCGCACGATTCCACCGTCGACTTCGCGGCTCTATTCGAGCGGGTGGACACCATCCTAGTGGGAAGGCGCACGTTCGAAGTGATGCAAACGCAGGGAGGCACGGTATGGAAGCCCGGTACTCGCGTGTATGTAGTCTCCAAATCGTTGTCACCCGAATCCGTGCACGGTGTGACCATCGTGGCGAATGCGGTCGAGACTGCATGGTCGCTGCGGAATGAGCCAGGGAGCGGTGAAATCTGGCTGTTCGGCGGAGGTCAACTGTTCGCCACCTTGCTTGCCGCCCGGCAAGTCGATGCCGTGGAGGTGACGGTAGTGCCCGTACTACTCGGCGCAGGCGTACCGCTGGTGACATCCGGGATCGATCGCACGGCGCTTACCCTCGTGCGCACACACGAGTATCCGAGCGGGATGGTCATGCTGCACTACGCGGTGCCGGAAGCGGCACACTGACCCTGCGGAAGTTTCATCGGATGCTAAATACGACGAGTGCGACCAGCGCGACGCAGTGCGCTCATGCCGCCGCCACGACATCTCACTCCTGGTATCCGGAGCAGTGAATGCGACGCCCGGATTTCTGGTGTAGGTGCAGCGCTTTCAGGTGCATGGTTGACAAGCCCTGAACACCGGGCTGGCCGAGCCCGCTTCTCACGGCGGCGTGCGCCTTGCCCTACTCTCTCTCACGGC
>JBDTXN010000064.1:0-15998 GCA_040006175.1 Gemmatimonadota bacterium
TGAGAGCGGACTATCTCGCCTCGCGGCGCGGAGCAGACGCCCGTCGCCGCTCTGTGAGGTGATCGAGCTCGCGACGCCTTACACGTAGCGCTCCATCACCACCCGGTGCACATCGCGCGCGTCCTCGATCACCGCTTCGCCGAGATCGAGGTCGGGTGGCGTGATGATGAACGGATATACCTGGTCGCCGCCTGCGCAGCCATGCGCGCCGACCTGGTCGTCGAACGAGATGATATCATAGCCGTCGTAGGCACCGAACAGGACGATGTCACCCGAATTGGGCTGAAGGATCAGGTCGCGCACGGACCGAACGACCGGCCTCGAGCTGCCGTACGTCGCAAGCGGATTTTCTCCCTCCAGCACTGTCACCTCCTCGCTGCCGCGAAGGATCGTCGCGCGTCCGCGCGGGCTCTCGAGCTCCACGCCCTCCGCACTGCGCGTGGCGACCAGCCCGATCCCCCGATGCTCGAGCAGCGCGCGATACAGATACGCCCGCCTCGGCACCCGCATGATGTCTTCGCGCATCAATTGATCGGACGTGTCATCGAAGTAGATGAGCGCCAGGCACGAGCTGTACGTCACGACGAGCTCGTGCCTCGCATCCACACGGTACTTCTCGGGGAAGATGATCTCGCGCAGCCCGTATCTGCTTCGCGTCCAGTCGCGCACCGCGCGCAGGGCCCGCCGCCAACCGCGATGCCGGTGGCGCGACATCTGCGCCACGCTCTCCACGATGCCGGGACCCACGTCAGCGTACTCGCTGTCTTCGCTGGCACTCGTCAGCACGTCGGCCGCTATCGCGGCTGCGACTTTCGCAGCCGGTGCGTTCACCATCAGTCGCGTCACCGTGCTCCCCAGCGACTCCTTGAACATCACGCGGTAGCTCTTTGCCGGCGTCATGCCGTGATCCGAGAGAATCACGAGATCGTAGCGTCGCGGCGCGCCGTCCTGGATCATTCGCCAGATCTCCGCGACGCGTGCGTCCGTGCGCTTCAAGTCGCTCAGCGCGCCGGTGCTGGAGGGACCGAAGTGGTGGGCGAGCTCGTCGTACTGCATGTACGTGCTGTAGATGACGGGAACGCCGAGCCAGACGTCGAGGACGATGGCCATCGTCTGCAGCTCGCGCACGATCACGTTGCTCAGGATCCGGACGAACGGAAAGATTCCCTCCGCGTGCGTCGCGCGCGACACGAGCATCGATGCCGCGCGCTCCCATTCCTCGCGCAGCCACTCCAGCACGGACTGAAACGCCATGCGCAGCACGCGTATTGGATGGAGCGCGATCAGCAGCAGCATCCGGGTGCCGCCCAGCCGGCGGTACACGGACATCCGCTCGCGCGTCGCCACCGTGAACGCGACGGTGCGTGCATCGCCGTCGAGCAGATTCACGTAGCTCGACCCGTTCGCGAGCGCGCCCGGCGCATGAATCCGGTCGCGGATGTACTGCACGCCATGCGGGGCGTTGCAGGTGATGACCTGTCGCGACTCCTTGTCGAAAAACCGGAACGCCGGGATCCCGCCGTTCTCCCCGTGGAAGATCCCCGCCTGGCAGTACGGCGTGGCGGAGGGCAGCCCGCTGAACCACCGGCGAATGTGAAAGCCGTCCTCGCGCAGCAACCGCGAGATGGTGGGACAGTAGCCGAGCGCCATCGCGCGGCGGAGGTCGGCGTACGAGAGCGCGTCGATCTGGAGCGCGACGATCCCGCGGCGCCCATCGCGCGTTCGACTCTCGCGGCGAAATGCGCGATACTTCAGGTCGTAGTACCACCTGAGCAGTGGCCCCATGCGGCGGTGCCCCCGCCGGTCCAGATTCGGAGGCAGTGTGGAAAGTCCAGCCACGTTCGGGCTGTTCGTCGCGTTCTCGGCCGGGTTGCTCAGCTTCCTCTCTCCGTGTGTGCTGCCGCTCGTTCCGAGCTACGTCACGTTCATTACCGGATTGAGCCTCGAGGAAGTGCGAACGGCGCGCCGCACGGCGCTCGTTCACGCGCTCCTCTTCGTGCTTGGCTTCTCACTCATATTCATCGCGCTCGGCGCCACCGCAAGTGTACTCGGTCGCGTGCTCTTCGTGGCGCGCGAGTGGATCGCGCGGCTCGGCGGGGCGCTGATCATCGTTTTCGGCCTGTATCTGCTCGGCGCGTTCAACGTGCGAGTGCTTTCGCGGGACAGGCGCGTCCACCTCGCCGACAAGCCGCTCGGCTACCTGGGAACGCTACTCGTGGGGCTCGCATTCGGCGCGGGATGGACGCCGTGCATCGGCCCGATCCTCGGCTCGATTCTCATCTACACCTCGAGCGCGGCTGATCTGCATCGCGGACTGCTCCTTCTCACGGCGTATTCCGCCGGACTCGCGTTACCGTTCCTCGGCGCTGCGCTGGCGATCGATCGCTTTCTCGAGGTATTCGCGCGCTACCGTGGCGCGATGAAGTGGGTGAACCGGGTGGGCGGAGTCGTGCTGATCGCGGTCGGCCTGCTGCTCGTGACGAGCTACTTTACCGTACTCGCCGGCTGGCTGCAGGCACTTACTCCCGACGCGTTGCGCACGCGAATTTAGCGAGAGTCGTCGTAGCGACGAGGGTAGAGCAACTGACAGTACACGGATTTAGACGAAAAAAGACGAATCGAATCCCACGGGGGGAAGGGGCTTACGAGTGAGTCAGACATAGCACTTTTGGATTTCGCCGATCGACATCCAGGCGTGAGAGACGTCACTGGTCGATACGAAGCGCGTAAAAAGACCGATAACCCGACTAGGCATTACACACTCGCCCTCGTCGGATTCGATTCGTCTTTTTTGTCGTTCAAATTCGTGTACAGTCGGTTGCTCTACGCTCGTCGCTACGCTGTCTCTGCCAATCCCGCCCTCTCTCCCAACCACCCCGCGATCTGCGACTTGAGCTCGAGCGGTCGGATCGGCTTCACGAGCACCGCGCGACAGCCGGCGCTCGCGCATCGCTCGAACGTCGCGGGATCATCGTGCCCCGTGAGCGCGACCACGATCGGTCTCGGTTCGCCCGCCGCGTCCATTGATGAGAAGAGCGCGAGTCCGTCCTCGCTGCCAAGCGTGAGATCCAGCAGCACGACATCCGGCCTGTCGGTGCTCAGCACGCGCGACGCAGCGGCGACTGTGCTCGCGTCGCTCACGCGGTGACCGGTTTCCTCGAGCAGCAATCGCAGCGCGCCGATGACGAGGGCATTGTCCTCGACGAGTAGGATGTGCGGGAGCATTCAGGGTGCGCCGCGCACCGGGAGGGTGAAGAAGAAGCGGCTGCCCGCGCCCAGAATGCTTTCGACCCAGAGGCGGCCATCGTGCAGCTCCACGAACTTGCGCGCGATCGCGAGGCCGAGTCCCGTTCCGTGGTGCTGCCGCGACGCCGACGCGTCCACTTGCGCGAATTCGCGGAACACCAGCTCATGGTGCTCCGGCGCGATGCCGATCCCGGAGTCGCCAACCTCGATCAGCATGGCGTGTCCGCGGTTCGTCTGCGGAGCGCGAGAGCAGCGGATCCACACGCGACCGCCCGGGAGCGTGAAGTCGATCGCATTGCCCAGGAGGTTGCCGAGCACGTGCGCGATCTTTTCGCGGTCGGCATACAGCGCCGGAAGCTCCGGCTCGATCGTGACCTCGAGCGCGTGACCCTTCTTCGCGACGAGCGACTCGTTGAGCGCGCACACCTGATCGACTACGGACTCGATGCTGAACTCGCTGCGCGTGAGCGTGAGCTGGTTTGCCGCCCCCCGCGCGTATGTGAGGATCTCGCCGATCATGTCGAGAAGCTGGCGGCCGCCGCCGATGATGCCGCTGACGCTGTCCTTCTGGCGCGAGGTCAGCTCCCCGAGAATGCCGTCCCGGAGAATCTCGCCGTGGGTGATAATCGCGGTGAGTGGGGTACGAAGGTCGTGCGAGATGTTGGAGAGAAACTGGGTGCGCAGCGCAGCTTCGTTGCGGAGCTCGGCTACCAGGCGCGAGAGCTCGAGATTCTGTTCCTGAAGAGACGCGAGTCGTTCCGCGGAAACGTCGTCGACGTAAGCACGTGTCATCGCTAAATGATACGGAATTAGGGAGCGTATTCCAACGCTCGGGCGTGCTCCGATGCTGTCATTGCCAATTCGCGGTGACCGAGGTCACGCCCAGTGAAACGTGTATCGGCTATGATACGTTGGTCGTCGTCACGTTGATGGTGGTCGGCGAGCCCATGCATGGCATGCGGATTGCCCAAATTGGTCTATCTGAGAGTGTCTCACTACCCGAAGGAGCTCCACATGTCGATTACTCGGTGGTTAACCCCTGTCGCGCTGACGTCCGCGCTGCTGATGGGCGCTTGCAAGAAGTCGGATACCGCGCAGCTCACGCAGGACTCTACGGCGTATGCGCGCGATCTCCAGATGGCCAATCGTGACTCTGCCGCTCAGCCGCAGCTCAACGACGCGCCTCCCGCTCCCGCCGCTGTACCCGCTCCGGCGCTGGCGCCCACACGCGCACCGGCCACGACGTCGACGCACCGGCAGCCAGCCGCATCCGGCTCGAATGCGACGCCGTCCACCACCACGAGAAGCGGCAACACGGTCGTTCGCGGCAAGGCGGGCAGTGAAGGCGCCGTCGGCACGATCGCGAGCGGAACTGCGCTCGAGCTCACGAGCACCGAACGCGTTTGCACGAATACGAATCATGTCGGTGACAAGTTCACTGCCACCGTGAACCAGGCGGTGACCGGCAGCAACGGCGTGACGATTCCGTCGGGCGCGAAGGCCGTCATTCAGGTCTCACAGCTCAAGCAGAGCACCAAGACCGGCGATCCTATTCAGATGACGTTCAACATCACGAATCTCTCGTGGGGAGACAAGAGCTTTCCGGTCGACGCCTCGATCGACCACGTCGATGTCGACAAAGTCCGCAACGCGAGCACCAAGTCCGACGCGGTGAAGGTCGGTGGTGGCGCGGTGGTCGGCGGGATCATCGGCCAGATCATTGGGCACAGCACCAAGAGCACTGTGATCGGCGCAGCGACGGGTGCAGCGGCGGGTACCGCCGTCGCCATGGGTACCGCGGGCTACGATGGCTGCGTGCCCGTGGGCGGCAACATCAAGATCCACCTGAACGCGCCCGCACAGATCCAGAGCGAGTAGCATTTACGGCGCACGCTCGCGCGGCCTTTGGCCGTCGCGAGCGTGTTGCCGCGTTGCTTCAGTAGCCCGCGGCGCCCCCGCCCGTGCGCGGATCCACGACGCCTTCCCAGCCGTCGGCCACGCGTCCCACCATGATCACACGGCCCACGTACCCACCGGGCGAGAAGGTGGCCGCCTCGATCTTGTGGCCCATCGTGCGCAACGAGTCCACCGTCGCGAAGCTCAGGCCGTTCGGCTCGTAGCGCAGCTCGTCAGGCCATGCCTGATGATGGATACGCGGCTCCGACATCGCGTCCGCATAGGTCATGTGATGATCGATCACGTTCACGATCACCTGCGTCACGCTGGTGATGATCCGCGGGCCCCCGCGCGATCCGATCACCATCAGCAGCTGTCCCTTCGCATCCAGCACCATCGTCGGCGCCATCGCGCTGAGCATGCGCTTCCCCGGGGCAATCGCGTTCTGCTCTCCCTGAATCAGGCCGAACATGTTCGGCTGTCCGGGGTGCGTGGTGAAATCGTCCATCTCGTCGTTGAGAAAGATTCCGGCCCCGGGTACGTACACGCCTGACCCGTACAGGTCATTCAGCGTGGTCGTAGTCGCCACCGAGTTTCCGTTCTCGTCTACCACCGAGTAGTGCGTCGTGTTGACGCCCTCGCTCTTCGTGCTCACGAACACACCGGTTCTCGAGGCTCGCTCGGGATCGATCGACGCGGCGCGCTCGCGCGCGTAGGACTTGCTCGTGAGCTGCGTGACTGGGACGCGCACGAACGCGGGATCGCCGAGCTTCGTGTTCCGGTCCATGAACGCGCGACGAAGCGCTTCGGCCAGGAGGTGGTAGCCGAGCGCGCTTCCTGCCTGCGCTGGCGGGAACCGCTCGAGCATGTTGAGCGTCTCGAGCACGGTGATGCCACCGGACGACGATGGAGGCGCTGTGAGGAGCTTGTACCCGCGGTACGTTCCGCTGAGCGGCGAGCGCCACTGCGGTGCGTATCGGGCGAGATCGTCTTTCGTGATGATGCCGCCGCCCTTCTGCATCTCGGCCACGATCGCGTCGGCTACTGCCCCGGTGTAGAACCCTTCAGCGCCGTTCGCCGCGATCGTGCGCAACGTGCTGGCGAGCGCCGGCTGCTTGAACATCGAGCCGACAGAGAGTGGATGTCCACCTGGCATGAGCAGCGCGGCGCCCGCGAACGGTGCGATCCGTTCCGCATTTCCGCGGATCGATTCCTGGAACGCGTGGTCGACGGCGAAGCCACTGTCGGCCAGGCGAATCGCCGGAGCCATCACCTTCTCGAGAGGCATGGTGCCGTACCGCGCGAGTGCCGCGGTGAGCCCCGCCACCGAGCCGGGCACGCCGGACGCGAGACGGCCGACCTCGCTCTTGTCCGTCGCGCGCCCCTTGTCGTCCAGGAACATGTCGCGCGTCGATGCCAGCGGCGCGACCTCGCGATAATCGATGATGAACGACCGGCCATCGCTGAGCCGGATGAGCATGTACCCGCCACCGCCGAGATTCCCTGCTTCGGGGTACGTCACGGCGAGCGCGAATCCGGTCGCGACGGCCGCGTCCACCGCATTGCCGCCCTGGCGCAGAATCTCCAGCCCCGCTGCGCTGGCGAGCGCGCTATTACTCGCCACCATGGCATGCGGCGCCACCGCGGTATTGTGGATGCTCGAAAGCGGCCACGTGGCGGGAATGGGAATACGCGCGGTGTCCGCGATCGCCTGTGCCGGCTTCGCGTTTCCCATCGAGGCAGGTGTGTTCGGGAGCGTAACGGAAGGAGGCGCACCGGTCGTGCGATTCGCCGGGTGACAGGAGATCAACAGAGCTCCGCCGGTGACCGCGATCACACCAACCGCGCGCTTACCGATTCCTGGCTGACGATGCACGAACTCTCCTGGAAAATCTCTTGCTACCTGCGCGCAACGCGGCATAAGTTAGCCCGCGTGACGCGCCGCGTCACCTCCTCACCTCACCGGAGTACGTGACGCCGTCGTACACCGATACTCGCCTCACCGAGCGACGAAATCCCCGCACCGCGGACATCGATCTCGCCACGCCGCGCGAGATAGTCGATCTGCTGCATGCCGAAGACCGGTTCGTGGTCGACGCCGTCGCGACGCAGCGCGACGCGATCGCACACGCGATTGAGCTGGCAGAGCAAGCCTTCCGCGCCGGCGGGCGTCTCTTCTACGTCGGCGCAGGCACGTCCGGACGCCTCGGTGTGCTCGACGCGAGCGAATGCCCACCCACCTTCGGCACCGATCCCGAAATGGTGCAGGGCGTCATCGCCGGCGGACTTCCCGCGCTCACGCAGTCGCAGGAAGGCGCGGAGGACGTCGCGTCCGACGGTGCCGATGCGATGACCGCGCACCAGGTCGGCCCGCGCGACTTCGTGCTCGGCATCGCCGCCTCTGGCACCACGCCGTACGTGCGCGGCGCGCTCGAGCGTGCGTCAGCTCTCGGCGCGCACACGGGGATTCTCGCCTGCTCGCCGCCCGCGCAGGCGGTGCTCGATTTGGTCGATGTGGCCATCCTGCCGATCACCGGCGCCGAGCCGGTCACGGGCTCCACGCGCATGAAGGCGGGAACGGCAACGAAGCTCGTGCTCAACGCGATATCGACGGGCGCGATGATCCGAATCGGCAAGACCTTCGGCAACCTCATGGTGGATCTGCGCGCGATGAGCGCGAAGCTCGTCGACCGGGGCGAGCGCATCGTGATGGAGGTGACCGGGGCCGAGCGTGCGCAGGCGCGCGAGCTGATCGATCACGCGGGCGGAAGCGTGCGCACCGCCATTGTGATGCAGCAGCGCGCGTTCACGCGCGACGAAGCCGAGCGAGCGCTGCGGGATGCGGGCGGCGTGGTGCGACGCGTGCTTCCCCATGCGCCTCCACCGGTCGAGTGAGCGATGATCCGGCGATCGATGCGGATAGGGGCGAGGTGCTCGTGGGGCTGATGTCGGGCACCTCCGCCGATGGCATCTCCGCAGCGGCAGTGCGATTCGGCAAGGGTAGCGAGGCGGCGCGCAACGCGACGCTGCTCGCCTACCACGAGCAGCCGTACGCGGGTGCGCAGCGCGATCGCTTGCTGCGTGCGCTCGATGGGGTCGCGCTCGCGTCACTCGCGCGCCTCGACTTCGAGCTCGGCGCGTGGCTCGCGGACGCCGCGCTCGCGGTGATCGGAGCCGCCGGCCTCGCTCCGCGAGACGTGCGTGCTATCGCCTCGCACGGACACACGATCTGGCACGAGGCACCGCTCGCAACGTGGCAGATCGGTCAGAGCGCGGTGATCGCCGAGCGCACCGGGATCGACGTCATCTCCGACTTTCGCGTGCGTGACGTGGCCGCAGGTGGCCAGGGCGCTCCGCTCGTCGCGATCGCGGACCGGATGCTGTTCGCCGCGCATGGTGAATGGCGCGCGCTGCAGAACATCGGCGGCATCGGCAACGTGAGCGTGGTGCCGCCTCGCGGGGTGGATGCCCCCGTCGTGGCGTTCGACACGGGTCCTGGCGTTGTCATCATCGACGGCGTGGTACGCACCGTGTTTCCGGGGCTCGCGTTCGACGTCGACGGCGCGCTCGCTCGTCGCGGGACGCCGATCGCGAGCGTCGTCACCGACTCGCTGCGCGAGCCGTACTTCGCTTCGGCGCCGCCCAAGTCCACGGGCCGAGAGCTGTTCGACCGCGCGTACATCGCGCGCTTCATCGAACGCTGTCACGCGGCGAATCCGCACGCTACGAACGAGGACATTGTGGCGACCGCGGTCGAGCTCACGGCGCGGTCGATCGCGGATGCGCATCGACGCTTCATCACCGCGCCCATTGCGGACGTGGTGATCTCGGGCGGCGGCGCGCGGAATCCGGCGGTCGTGAGCGCACTCACCGCTGCGCTCGCGCCGTTGCCCGTCAGGGTGTTCGATACGGTCTTTTTCGATGGAGATGCGAAGGAGGCCGTCGCCTTTGCATTTCTGGGGTCACTGTTCCTCGAGCGCCGCACGGCCAACGTTCCCGACGCTACGGGAGCGCGCGGTCCGCGTGTGCTCGGGAAGTTGACGCCCGCATGAGCGCCTCTTCCGCGCTGCTGCTCCCCGCCATTCGATGCGACGCCAACGGCGCGTTCTCGGGCGAGAGCGCCGCGATCGAGAAGGCGCTCGCGCTCGGCGTGGGCGGGTTCATCCTGTTCGGCGGCGACCAGGAGCGCGTGCGCGCGCTCACGAAGGAGCTGCGGCAGAAGTCGCGCGTGCCATTGCTCATCGCGGCCGACCTCGAGCGCGGCGCGGGCCAGCAGTTTTCTGGCGCGACGGGGCTTCCGCCGCTCGCGGCGATCGCCTCGCTCGGGGATGCGGACGCGGTGCGACGCGCGGCGCGCCTCACCGCACGGGAAGCGCGCACGTTGGGGCTCAACTGGGATCTCGCGCCGGTGTGCGATCTCGATCTGGTGCCCGAGAATCCGATCGTTGGTACGCGCTCGCTTGGCGCCGACTCGCGCAAGGTCGCGATGCTCGCGCAGGCGTGGATCCAGGCGTGCCAGGGTGAGGGCGTGCTGGCCTGCGCAAAGCATTTTCCGGGACACGGACGCACGCGCACGGATTCGCATGCGGGGATGCCGGTGGTCGACGCGACGCGAGCCGAGCTGATGGAACACGACCTCGCGCCGTTCCGCGCGGCGATCGAGGTCGGCGTGGCCGGCGTGATGACGGCGCACGTGGCGTATCCCGCACTCGACGCGAGCGGCGCGCCGGCTACCATGTCGCGCGAGATGCTCCAGTGGCTGCTGCGCCAGCAGATGCGCTTCGACGGATTGATCGTGACGGACGCGATGATCATGGAGGGCGCGATCGCGGAACATGGCGAGGAAGAAGCGGTCGTCCGCGCGCTTGATGCGGGATGCGATCTGGTGCTGTATCCGAACGACCTCGAGGCAGTGGCGAGCGCGATCGATCGCGCCATTGCGACGCACAGGCTCGACTCCGGGCGCATCCAGACGTCGCTCCGGCGCCGCCTCAAGTGGGCGCAGTGGTCGTCGCCGCCCAACGAGTATCGGCGTCCGTCGGGAACGGACGTGCTCTGGGGCGCACAGCTCGCGGATCGAGTGATTCACGTGGTGCATGGTGCGCCGCCGGTAATGCAAGCACCCCTCGACGTGGTGATCGTCGACGACGATCTCGGCGGTCCGTATGCGCCGCCCTCACGCGAGGCGTTTCTCGACACGCTGTTCGATGCGGGATGGAAGGCGCGCCGGCTCGACCGCTTCGACCCCGCATCCACGAACGACTCGGTGGTCGCGCTTTTCGGAGAAACGCGGGCGTGGAAGCAGCGCGTCGGCTACAGCGAAGCAGCGCTGGCAGCGGTGCGCGAGGCGTGCGACACGCGTCCGAATACGACGGTATTCCAGTTCGGCCACCCGCGGCTCGCCGGCGAGCTGCGATTTGCGCGCGGTGTCGTGAGCGCATGGGGCGGTGAAGCAGCAATGCAGAGCGCCGCGGCCCGCTGGATCATGCGCGCGCGATAGCGTGCGCCCAATCGACTGGACTGTCGTCGCGGTCTACATGACCGCGACTCTCGCAATCGGTCTCTGGCTCGCGCGGCGCGCCTCCCGGTCGCTCGAGGACTTCTTCGTCGGCGGGCGCACGATTCCCTGGTGGCTCGCGGGCGCGTCGATGGCCGCGATCACCTTCAGCGTCGACACGCCACTCTACGTGAGCGGGCTCGTGATCGGACGCGGCATCGCCGGGAATTGGGAGTGGTGGTCGTTCGTCGTCGCGCACGTGTCGATGATCTATCTCTTCGCGCGACTCTGGCGACGCGCCGGGATTCTCACCGACTACGAGCTCACCGAGCTGCGCTACGGGCGCAAGGCCGCTGCGGTGCTCCGTGGCACCGGCGCATTTCTGTTCGCGCTCCCGATCAACGCGATCAGCATTGCGTACGGCATGCTCGCGATGAGAAAGGTCGCGGACGCGCTCGGAATCTGGACCCAGCTCGGCCTCGCGGGCGACGCGCAGAAGGTGCAGGCGGTGGTGCTCATCGCAGCGGTCGTCCTCCTCTACGCCGCATTCAGCGGCCTGTGGGGCGTCGTCACCACGGATTTCTTTCAGCTCGCGCTGGCGCTGATCGGTGCGATCGTCGTCGCGACGTACGCACTGCGCGAGATCGGTGGCATCTCGGTGCTCCCCGAGAAGCTCGCGGCGGCGGGGAAGGGAGATCATCTCGCATTCTTCCCATCGATCGGCAGCGCGCTGCTGCCACTTCCGACATTCCTCGCCTACATCTCCATCCAGTGGTGGGCGTACAAGGGCGCTGACGGGGGCGGGCAGTTCGTGCAGCGGCTCGTCTCCGTTCCGTCCGAGAAGGACGCGGAGAAGGCGGCGTGGCTGTTCAACATCATCAATTACGTGGTGCGCTGCTGGCCGTGGATCATCGCCGCGCTCATCGCCATGATCGTCCTTCCGGGGCTCGCCGATCGAGAGATGGCGTATCCGCTTCTGATGAAGCGCTACCTCCCGGCAGGAATGCTTGGCCTCGTGTTCGCATCGCTCGTCGCGGCGTTCATGTCATCGGTATCGGCGCAGGTGAACTGGGGCGCGAGCTACCTCGTGAACGACGTGTATCGCCGCTTTTTCGCACCCAGTGCGTCCGATCGCGCACTCGTGTGGGCGGGGCGGCTCGCGTCGCTCGTCATCACCGCGGTCGCGTCGCTCGTCGCCTTCAACCTGCGCAGCATCGGTGAGACCTTCCGGCTCCTTATCGCACTCGGCACCGGCACCGGCGCGGTGCTCATCCTGCGCTGGTTCTGGTGGCGCATCAACGTGTGGGCGGAGATTGCGGCTCTCGTCGGCAGCGTGCTCGTGGCGGCGCTCATCTACTCGGTGCCATCGCTGCGCGCGCTGGAGTTCGGCATTCGGGAGACGGGGATGGCGGCCGTCGTGACCGTGCTCTGGCTCACGGTGATGTGGCTGACGCCACCGGAGAGCAACGAGACGCTCGACGCGTTTTATACGCGCGCGCGGCCTGGCGGCGCGTGGGGACCCGTCCGTGCGCGCACGGGCATCGCGCCGCGCCAGCATCTCGCGAGCGATGTGCGACGCGTGTTCGCCGGCGTCGCGACACTCCTCGGCGTCAACATCGCGATCGGTGCAGGGTTGTTGCAGCAGTGGGGCGTTGCGCTCCCTGCGGCCGTCATCGGGAGCATCGGGATGCTCTACCTTCGCCGCGCGAGGACGCTCGTCGCGGAGTAGCGCGACGCGCGTGCCGGGCGCGAGCTACGCGCGAATGCCGCTGTCGGCCGGGGTTGGGTGCACGGGCTCGGGCTGCGTGCGGTGGACCACGCCCGTCTTGTAGATGCGTAGAGCGAGCAGCACCGTGATGGCGAGCAGGATACCGGCAACGAGAAACAGGATGGAGCGCCCGCGCTTGCTCATTGGGCGCGGGGTTGCCACTGGTGCGAGCTCTTCGATCGGGAGCGGCTCTGGCTCCCGAGCAACCGCCGCCGTGTTTCGCCGGCGAAACGGCGCGGTGGGTCCATCGATGAAGCGCTGGCGCGGAGAGGCCGGTGTCGCCGAGCCGGGTAGGGGAAACACGGCGTGCCCGACGGTCTCCTCCTCGTCGGGCGCCAGTAGTCCCTCGCCCTCGAAACGGGCGACGATCACCGTGATGTTGTCCGGTCCACCGTTCTCGTTCGCGCGATCGATCAGCTCGCGGCAGGCGGTGAGCAAGTCGTCGTTGCTCTCCTGCAGGATCTCCGCGATCTCGTCCTTGCGCACGAGCCCTGAGAGGCCATCGGTGCACAGCACCAGCGTGTCGCCGCGCCGCACCTTCTGATACGTAAGATCGATCTTGACGGTGGGCTCGGGGCCGAGTGCCTGCAGAATGATGTTCCGCCGTTCGCTGCGCTCCGCCTCTTCGGGCGTGAGCTCGCCGGCCTCGATCAGCCGCTGCATGAGCGACTGATCCTTCGTGATCTGAAGCGCGACGCCATTGCGCACGAGGTACGCGCGACTGTCGCCCACCTGCGCGAGATAGAGCGTGTCTCCGAGCAGTCCCGCGATCGTCGCGGTGGTGCCGAGTCCGCGCGATTCCGGGTGCTCCACGGCGTACGCGAAGATCTTGGCGTTCGCCGACTCCGCCGCGGACTTGAGCGCGCGTGCGAATACCTCGGGTGAGCGCTCCAGAGCCGCGCGCCATTGCGCGCGAAGCTCCGATTGCACCGTGAGGATCGCGAGCTCGCTCGCCACCTCGCCCGCTGCCGCACCGCCCAATCCGTCTGCCACCATGAACAACGACCCGTGGCTGCCCACGAGATGCGTGCGCACCTCGGGCTGCAGCGACGCGTTGTCCGCGGTGAGGTCTGCAACGAGAAACGCGTCCTCGTTGTGATCGCGTACCCGGCCGACGTCGGTTCGGCCGAACACGTTCACGATCACGTCACCGGGCACGGTGTCGGGTTGCGGGTTGGCGCTGGTCACGGATACAAGGTATGCGAAATGGGGCTCACTTGCACTCTTGCGATGAGAAGGACCGGATTTCCGCGGCCTTCGGATGAGACGTCGCCTTCGCGATCAGGCTCAAAATGGAGCACCCACGCTGGTGCGCGGCAGCGTCTCCCGTTCGTGCGGACCGCTGGATCATAGCACGGGAGAGATAGAAAAGCGCCGTTACGCTGTCATCGCGCGTGGGAAGCAGCGGCATCGCACCACGGATCGCGAGCATCGCCCCGCCAGGGTTGTCGACCATGCGACCGGCGGCGTCGACCGCGGTCCGCGCCTGTTCGGCGGTGGCCGGCGCGCTGGCGGTGGCCGGCGCGCTCTCGCTCCCGGAGGGTTGTGGCGCGACAGTCGCCGGTGCAGGCGCCGGCGGCGCGGCAGGAGGCGCGTGCTGGACGGGCGGCGCCGTCGCGACGGTCGGTGTCGTCCCGGCACGCGACATGTTTCGCTCGGCCCGACGCTCGCGAATTCGCGCGCCCACTCCCGTTGCCGGCGCTTGTGCCTGCGGAGCCGCGACGGGAGGCGGTGCGGGCGCGGTTTCCGGCGGCGGCGCTGGGGCCGGAACGGTCGTGCCGCCGCCCGTCGTCTGCTCGTGCGCCGGGCCGCTCGCAATAGCGGCGCCGGCATCCGCGCCGTCCGCGTTGCCATTCGCGCTCTCCGGAGCCGCAGCTGGCGCCGTCGCCAATGCGGAAGGCGAGGGCGCGACCGGCCCCGCAGCCGCAGAGTCGACGGTCTGGATGGTGGAGGCGATGCCGTTTCGAAGCGCGCGCGCACGCTGGGCGCGCATGAACATCGACGCACCCACCACGACCATCAGCGCGAGTGCGAGCAGTGCCGGCACGAGATATTTGTCGCGCGCACTCCGAGAGACGGGTGATGCGAACGCCGGCGCCGCCGCCGCGCCCACCGGCTGCGTCGCACCGGCAGATCGTGCGCCACTCGCGCCACTCGCCGCTCGTGTCGCTGCCGCGGCAGGAATCACCTGCGTCGGAGCGCGCCGCACATCATCCGCGCTCATCCCGGCGACCGCCGCGACGATGCTCGAGCCGAACTCGCTCGCGTGCTCGTACCGGTCCGATGCGAGTCTCGCGAGTGCGCGGTCGAGCACCGCTTGCAGCGCCGGCGGCCACGAGAGGTCCGGGCGCGCCTCGGCGAGCGTGAGCGGGCGATCGGTGAGGCGCTTGAGCAGCGACTCCTGCGTGGTCTGCCCAGTGAAGGGAAGCGTGCCGGTGAGCATGTTGAACGTCACGAGCGCGAGGGCGTACAGGTCGCTCCGGCCGTCGAGCGGATCGCCCGTGACCTGCTCGGGTGACATGTACTCCGGCGTGCCCACCACGAGCCCCGTGCGCGTCACCTTCTGTCCTACGCCTTCCGCCGCCTTCGCAATTCCGAAGTCCACGACCTTCACGAGATCCGCACCATCGCGGCCGCGCGAGATCATGATGTTGTCCGGTTTGAGATCGCGATGCACGATGCCTCGCTCGTGCGCCGCGTCGAGTGCGCCGGCGACCTGGCGCGCAATCTCCGCCGCGCGTGGGGCAGGCAGCGCACCGAGCGCCTCGCACAACCTGGTGAGCGACTCGCCCTCGACGAACTCCATTGCCAGAAAGATCAGACCGTCGGTGGTTTCTCCGAAGTCGTAGATCGCTGCGACGTTTGGGTGATTGATCCGGCTCGCATTCGCGGCTTCCCGATTGAACCGTCCCACCGCGTCCATGTCGTGCACGAGAGCTGGCGTCATCACCTTGATCGCGCACCTGCGTCCCATCTTCACGTGCTCGGCCAGATACACCTGGCCCATGCCGCCCTCGCCGAGCTTTCGGATCACGTGATAGCGCTCGGCGATCACCGAGCCGATCATGTCGCCGCCAGATTCCGAAGCAGTGCGAAGCGCGGAGCCATCCGTGGGACAGAATTTCGTCTGGTCGTCGTATTCCTTGTCGCACTGCGGGCAGGTCTTCACACACTCTCCACGCGGAGCACCTGGTCTCCCAGGAGCACGCGCTGCCCGACTTTGAGGGCGCGCTCGCCGCGCACCGCGACGCCAACGCCGTTGCGGCTGCCGAGGTCGTGGATGACGAACGCGCCGTCCACCTCGCGGAGGTCTGCGTGGCGTCCGCTCATCGTCTGGTCGTACGGGAAGGTCCAGTCGCCGCCGTCGCGCCCGATCGTGATCGTGCGTCCCTGCGCGAGATACTGGCTGTCGCGCACACTGCCATCCGCGCGGAGCTGCGACAGACGCGCGATGTCCGGAGTGGGCGTGAGCGAGCCTACGCGGCGCGTGCCATCCGCATCCGCGCGCGGCGCGGCGGGCGACCCGAGTCGCTGGAACTCGAGAATCTGCGAGCCAATGAGGAGGACGTCGGTGTCGGCGAGCGAGTACGG